>CAZJUA010000093.1:0-3008 GCA_964549045.1 uncultured bacterium
GCGCGACCGTCGGCAGGTCGGGCCAGGGATCGAGGCGTCGCCCCTGCAGGCCGTCCATGATCGGGTTGCCCAGGAACGTCGCCCGCACGCCGCGCCGACGCAGCCACGCCGCCGTCGGCTCGTCGCGGGCGTAGACGACCTCGGCGCGCCGCAGCAGCAGCCGCTCGGGCGCCCGGATGCGCTCCATGAACGCGCGGTTCCACGCCACGCGGCCCCCGCCGTCGGCCATCCGCACCGACACGAGCGGCTGCAGCACGAAGCGCCGAGGCGCGCCCAACGCCGCCGCCATCGCCTGGGCGAACACGTCGCCGACGACGAGGACGGCGTCCGCCTCGCCGGCCCGCAGGGTGCGCAGCTGGGACCAGGTCTGCCCCAGGACACCGGCCCGCAGATCGCGCCACAGGAGGATCGGGTGGTGCATCGTCAGGCCGCCCGCCGGCAGGTTGCGGCGGGGCCCGACGATCTCGACGCGATCGTCCGGAGCCGCGGCGTACGCCCGTCCGTCCCCGACGAGCGGCAGGGCGGTCGCGCGCCACGCCGGGAGGCGCGGCGCAGCACGGGACCACAGCGCGGCGGCGAGGGCGTCCTCCGCATGGCCGTTGCTCACCAACCACAGCCGGTGAGCCGCCCGGTTCATCGCAGCGCCGGGCTCACGCCGGGCGGACGGCCGGGTCGGTCGCCGCCCACAGCAGGTAGAGCGGGTCGCCGTCGGCGTCCGGCACGAACGATCGCGCCTCGACGGGGCCGAAGCCGCCGGCGGCGGCGAAGTACGAGCGCACCAGGCGGGCGTGCGCGGCGTCGTCCGAGACGCGCCAGCACAGCACGGCCTTGGTCGGGAACATGCGGTTCGAGAACGCGACGAGGAACGGCGCGCCCGGCCGCAGGCAGCGAGCGACCTCCGCGAAGACCGCGACCGGTTGCGTCAGGTACTGCACGCTGACCGTGCACACGGCGCCGTCCAGCGAGCGGTCGGCGAACGGCAGCGACGGCTGCTGGTTGAGGTCGAGCCGATGACGCGCCGTGAGCCGTTCGTTCCGCTCGAGCGCGTCGGCGTCGAGGCCGACGCCGATCACCGGGGACACGCGCTCCGGGAGGTGCGACGCGGCGCCCGCGAGGAGGTCCAGGACGTGACCCCCGGCCGGGAGGAGCTCGTCGTACCAGCCGGAGACCACGCGATCCGCCCGCTCGTCGAGGTGCGACGCGGGACGCGGCACCGCGTAGAACTGGTCATCGGGGCACTCGTCCTGACGGCGGAAGAACTCTGGGGGCAGCGAACTCACGGCTCCATCATGACCGACGGCACCGCGCCCCGTTCTGGTGGCAACCCACCATCGCGTACTCGGCCGCCTCAGCCCGGGCCCAGCGTCGGACCCTCGGACCACCGCAGCTTGTGCCGCAGCACCGCGAACGGGTCGTAGTCGTCCGGCACCAGCCGCACCATGTCCGGCCCCAGCGCGACGTCGATGACGTCCCCGCTGCGTAGGTCGACACGCTCCTGCCCATCGAGGACGACCGCGAGTTCGTCGACCCTGCCCTCGACCACGAGGCGCAGCCGCGCGTGCTCCGAGAGCACGATGGGCCGGTTCGCCAGCCCCTGGGGGGCCACCGGCGTCACCACGATCGCGCGGACGTCGGGCATCAGGATGGGGCCGCCGAGCGACAGCGAGTAGGCGGTCGAGCCGACGGGCGTCGAGACGACCACGCCGTCGGCGCGGTAGGTGGCGGCGGGCAAGGCGTCGACGTCGAGCCGGAAGTGGATCAGGCGGGTCATCACGCCTTGGGTGATGGTCACGTCGTTCAGCGCCACGCGCGCGGGCTCGCTGCGCACCGAGACGTCGAGCAGCGGCGTCGGCAAGGAGCGCCAGGGCGCCACCGCGTGGCCCTCCGCGTAGGCCATGACCTCCTCGGCCCCGAACGCCGCCAGGAACCCGAGCTTGCCGAGGTTGACCCCCAGGACGGGGCCGGGACGGCCATTGAGCAGCCTGGCGGTCGCCAGCAGGGTGCCGTCGCCCCCGACGGTCACCACCAGGTCGGCCGGGGCGTCGTCCTCGGTCACGGGGTGGGCGCCCTCCAGGTCGAGGTCGACGCGCGGGACGCGCTGCGCGAACGCCTCTGCGATCGCCCTCGCCACCTGGTGCGCCTCGGGCTTGTAGCGGCTGCTCGCCACGACCACCCGGCGCAGCGCGTCGACCGGTCGCGCCCACGGCGCTCCGGCGGGCCGCGAGCTCACGGCGTGGCCACTCCCCGGACGCGGGCCAGCACCCAGTCGACGACCTCGTCGAGCGTCAGCGGCCCGGTGTCGAGATGTTGGGCGTCCGCCGCCGGCGCCGACTGGCGCGCGTCGAGCCGGTCTCGCCGGCGGATCGCCTCGGCGACCGCCGCCAGGTCGGCTGCCCGCTCGCCCACGCGACGGGCGGCGCGGACCTCGGGCGACGCTTCCAGGTAGAACTTGTGGCGCGCGTGGGGGAAGACGATCGCCCCCATGTCGCGGCCGTCGATGACGAACGGCGGCGGCATCTCGCGCAGCCGCTCGCCGACCCAGCCGCGCACCTCGGGGTGCGCCGCCACCCGCGAGACGACCGCGTCGACCTCGTCGGACTGAACGGCGCGCGTCACGTCCTGCCCGTCGATGCGCAGCACGTCGCCGGCGATCCCGGGAATCAACTCCACGCGGTGGCGCGCCAGGTTCGCCAGCACGGCGGCGGGGTCGTCCGGATCCGTGCCGGCGCGGGCGACGATCGCCGTCGCGGCACGGTAGAGCAGGCCGGAGGACACGCATGGAACCGCCAACGCCTCGGCGACCCGCCGCGCGACGGTCGACTTGCCCGACGCGGCCGGACCGTCGAGCGTGATGACGTCGCCCGCGCCCGTCGCGCTCACGCGGCCTCGACCCCCACGCCCCACGCCCGCAGGTCGTCGAAGAACGCCGGGTAGGTCTTGGCCACGCAGGCAGGGTCGCGCAAGGTGATGCCCGGCCAACGGGCCCCCGCCAGCGCGAAGGCCATCGC
>CAZJUA010000094.1:0-17289 GCA_964549045.1 uncultured bacterium
CGCCTACCTGTTCGTCGTGCACGTCGGCGGCAAGGCCGCCGAGCGCGCGGGCCTGAAGTACCTCGTGCTGACGCTGCTCGGCGGCTTCGCCGTCCTGACCGGCGCCCTCATCGTGCAGGGCCTCGGCGGCGGCGAGCTGGGCGTGGCGCTCGCCCTCGAGCCCGGTCGCGAGACGATGCGACTCGTAGCGGCGACGCTCCTGGTGCTCGGCTTCGGCGTCAAGGCCGGCGTGCTCGGCCTGCACATCTGGCTGCCCGACGCCCACACGGCGGCCCCCGCCCCGGCGAGCGCGCTGCTGTCGGGGCTGATGATCAAGGCCGGCGCCTACGGCATCCTGCGGACGGTGGGCGGCCTCTTCGCGGCCGGACCGGACGCCTCGTCCGCGGTCTGGCTGCAGGCGGAGACGATCGCCCTGGCCGTCCTGGGGCTGGGCAGCGTGACGATGTTCGCCGGCGTCGTCATGGCGCTGTGGCAGTTCGAGGCGAAGCGTCTGCTCGCCTACAGCAGCGTCAGTCAGATGGGCTTCATCCTCGTGGGCATCGGCTCCGCCGCCTACCTGGGGGAGAGCGGCGGCATCGGCTGGACGGGCACGCTGATGCACGTCGTGAACCACGCCCTGTTCAAGGGGCTGCTGTTCCTGGGCCTGGGGGCCGTCATCCACGCGACCGGCGTCGGCGACATGCGCCGGCTCGGCGGCCTGTGGCGGCGGATGCCGTGGACCTTCGCGCTCGTGCTGATCGCGGTGGGCGGCATCGCCGGCGTCCCCGGCCTGAACGGCTTCGTCAGCAAGAGCGTGCTGCACCACGCGCTCGAGTACGCGGAGGGTCACCACCACCTGGCGGCGTTGGCCTGGGCCGAGCGCGTGTTCACGCTGACCACGATCGGCACGGCGGCCGCCCTGATCAAGCTCGTGTCGCTGACCTTCCTCGGCTCGCCGCGCGCCGATCTCGGCGGCCACGTGCACGAGGCCTCCTGGCGGATGCGGGCCGCGATGGCGGCCATGGCGGCCGCCGTCGTGACGCTCGGCCTGAGGCCGCAGCTGTTGGCGCCGGTCATCGCCACCGCCCTCGAGGCCTTCGGCACGCCCGCGGGCGGCGTCGAGCGCTACCTGACCTCGCCGATCGGCCACGCCGGCGACCTGCGCGCGGCCGCCACGGCGCTCTCGCTCGGGGTCGTGGTGGCATGGGCCGCGGGGCGCTGGCACGTCTTCGACCGCCAGCCGCCGATGTGGCTCTCGCTCGATCGGCTGATCGCGGCCGCGATCGCGGCGGGCTCCGCCGCGGTGCGCTGGGTCGCCGCGGAGCGCGATGCGCTCGAGGCCAGCGCGCGCCGCCTGCTCGAGCACGAGCGCGAGGTGCTGATGGCCGCGACCACGCGACCGCCCGTCGTCACCCGCCGGATGTGGGTGCGGCTGAGGGTGCGCGTGCTGGCGCTCGCGGAGCGCCTGTCGTTGCACTGGCAGGTGGCGGAGCGCGTCACCCGCGAGATCGGCCGGCGGCTCGACGAGAGCCGGCGGCTCGACGAGAGCCAGCAGCTGCAGGTCCGGGTCGCGCGCGACCTCGGCGACGTGGCCAAGGCCGCCGGGGGCGAGGAGCTCGCGCTGATGGCCCGGCGACGCATCCAGCGCGACACGCGCGACCTCAGCCTCAACGTGGGCGTGTTGTTCGTCGTATGGCTGCTGTTCCTGGGGACGCTGTGGGTGGCGGCGGGTTGAGGGCCTCTGGCGGCGGGCGGGCTCGGCCCCGGCGAAGCCGACGAGGCACGAAGCACGCCGGCGGCTTGCCTAGCCCGCGGCCGATCTGGTAGGCTTTCGGTTCTGGACCGGGGCGCCCGCGGGCGCGGCCGGCCATCGAACGGTCGGACGCCTGCCAGGCCTCGGAGCCCAAGCGGTGCGTCCACGTTCGCACGTCGCCCCGACCCCGGCCCCCGCCGGCCGCGGGCACCGGAGGTAGGAGAGCCATGTTCGCGATCATCGAGTCCGGCGGCAAGCAGTACCGCGTCCAGCAGGGCGACGTGCTGCGCCTGGAGAAGCTCGACGCCGAGCCCGGCGCCACGGTGGACTTCCCCGTGCTGCTGCTCGGCGGCGAGTCCGTCAAGATCGGCAGCCCGCGCGTCGACGGCGCCAGCGTCAAGGCCGAAGTCGTCGCCCACGGGCGCGGCAGCAAGATCCACATCTACAAGTTCAAGGCGAAGACCAACTACCGTCGCCACACCGGGCACCGTCAGCCCTACACCGAGGTCCGCGTCACCGGCATCGCCGGCTGACCGCGGCGCGAGGAGACCCCCATGGCTCACAAGAAGGGCGTCGGCAGCTCCAAGAACGGCCGCGACAGCCAGTCCAAGCGTCTCGGTGTGAAGCGCTTCGACGGCGAGGTCGTCACCGCCGGCCACATCCTGGTCCGCCAGCGCGGCACCAAGTTCAAGCCGGGCCTCAACGCCGGCCTCGGCAAGGACTTCACCATCTTCGCCCTGCGCGACGGCGTGGTGCGCTTCGCCGACAAGGGCGCCAAGGGCCGCTTCATCTCCGTCGAGGAGTCCGCCCCGGCGGCGGTGTCGGCGGACTGAGCGCGCCCCGCGGTGGACCGCCGGGCTGCCCGCCGGCCCGTCGCACGCGATCCAGAACGGCCGCCCGACCGGGCGGATGCGCGCCCGCGGCCCGAGGGTCCGCGGGCGCATCGCTGGTGCCCGGCGGTATGAGGTCCGCGCCCCCGGCCCAGCCCGGCGCGGGCGGCGAGGCATCGGCCCCGCCAGAGGAGTTCCGCCATGCCCTTCCGTGACGTCATCGAGATCACCGCCCAGGGCGGCAAGGGCGGCGACGGCGCCATGTCGTTCATGCGCCTCAAGTACATCCCCAAGGGGGGACCCGACGGCGGCCACGGCGGCGACGGCGGGGGCGTGTGGCTGGAGGCGGTCGACGACGTCACCTCGCTCGACCGGCTGGTCACCCGGCAGGTGTACAAGGCCGGCGTCGGCGAGCAGGGGGAAGGCCGCAACCGCGCGGGCCATGGCGGCGCGGACGTCACGATCCCCGTACCGGTCGGGACCGTCGCGAGCGACGCCGACAGCGGCGAGGTGCTGGCGGACCTGGTCGAGGTGGGCCAGCGCGCGCTGGTCGCCGCCGGTGGCGTGGGCGGGCGCGGCAACTCAGCCTTCGCGAACTCGTACCGCCGCGCGCCGCGCTTCGCGGAGTACGGCACGCCCGGCGAGAAGCGCCGGCTGCGGCTCGAGCTGCGCACGATCGCCGACGTCGGGCTGGTCGGCTACCCCAACGCGGGCAAGTCCAGCCTGCTGGCCTCCATGTCGAACGCCCGGCCCAAGGTCGCCGCCTACCCCTTCACGACCCTCAGCCCCAACCTCGGCGTCCTCGAGCGCGATCACCAGCGGCTGACGATCGCCGACGTCCCCGGCATCATCGAGGACGCCCACCTGGGCCGCGGGCTCGGCTTCGAGTTCCTGCGGCACATCGCCCGCACCCGCCTGCTCGCCTTCGTCGTCGACCTGGCCGACGACCCGGTCGTCCACCTGGAGGCGTTGCGCGGCGAGCTCGAGGCGTACGACCCCGACCTGCTCGAGCGCACGGCCGTCGTGGTGCTGAACAAGCTCGACCTGGTCGACGCGGGGGAGGCGGAGGCGGGCGCCGAGCTCCTCGCCGACTTCGGCCTGCCCACCTTCGCGGTCTCGGCGACGACGGGCGAGGGTCTCGAGGCGCTCGTGGCGGCGCTGTTCCAGTTGGTCCCGGAGGCCCCGCGGGTGTCGGGTCCGATGCCCGTGCGACGGGTGGTCGCCCCCGAACCCTTGCGCGTCACGCGCGACGCCAGCGGCCTCGGCTGGGTCGTCCACGGACGCGAGATCGAGGCGCTGGTGGCCCGCTTCGACCCCACCAACCGCGACGCCGTCGCCTACCTGCAGCGCCACTTCGTCTCGCTCGGCGTGTCCAAGCTGCTGGCCAAGGCGGGCGCCAGCACGGGCGACGAGGTCGTCATCGGCGACGCCGTGTTCGACTACTTCGACGAGGCCGCGGTCGAGGCGGAGGCGCGGGCCGCCGAGGAGGCCGAGCGCGCCGAGGCGGACGCCGCCGAGCGCCGCTGGAGCGACGACGGCGCGGAGGACGATGACGACGGCGCGGAGGGCGTCGACGACGATCCCGGGGACGGCGGCGACCCGGCGCCAGAGGTCCGCGACGACGGGGGTCCGCGGAGCGCGTGCTAAGTTGGGCGCGCTGGGCCCATGCGCCCACGGGGTGCCCGCGCCCGCGTGTGGGCCCTTTCGCCGGAACATGACCCAGAACCCCGACCGTGACCTCGCACTCCGCTTTCCGCCGACCGGACCCTGCCGGCGGCCGAGCATCGCGCCGTACTGCGAGCGCGTCCGCGCGCGCCTGTCGGCCGAGCGCTTCGCGCACGTGATGCGGGTGGCGGAGCTGGCCGAGAGCATCGCCCTGGCGAACGGCTTCGACGACGGCGACCTGCGTGCCACGCTGCTCGCCGCCGTGCTGCACGACGTCGCGCGCGAGGAGGACGTCGAGACGCTGCTGCGGCTCGCCCCGCCCGAGAACGACATGGAGCGGAGCCACCCGATGGCCGTCCACGGGCGCGCCGGACGCGCGATCGCCAGCGGGTGGGGCGTGAACGACGAGCGCGTGCTCGACGCCATCGAGGGGCACGTGTTCGGGGTCCGCCCCGGCGACCGCGTCGGCATGGCGGTGTACGTCGCCGACGTGTCCGAGCCCGGTCGCGGCGTCAACGACGAGATCCGCGAATTGGCCATGGTCCAGCTGGAACGTGCCTACCGTCGCGCGGTGCAGACCAAGGTGCGTTACCTGCGCAGCCGCGGGAAGGACGTCCATCCGCGTACCCTTCAGGTGCATGAGGAACTCGGCCACCCCACGTGACGCCGTGAGCCGCGATCGGCTTCGCCGCCGGCGGGCCCGCTGGTTGCAGGCCCTGGGGCTGGTCGTGGCGCTGGCCGGGCTCGCCGGCTTCTGGCTCGAGCGCGACGTCGAGCGGAGCGAGCTGACCGACGCGCAGCGCGAGATCCTCGGGCTGGACGAGGGGGTCGAGCACTACAGCTTCGTGGTCGCCGGCCGCGACCGGCTCTACTACCCCGAGATGAGCACCCCGGTGTACGGCGCGGACGGCGAGATCGTGGCCTGGAACTACCGGGGCCCGCGCAGCGCCGACGGCACCAACACGGACACCATCCTGTACGTCTCCGTCGCGGGCGACGACGTCACCCTGATCGCCATCCCGCGCGACCTCTACCTCGAGCCGTGGCAGACGAAGATCAACGCGATGTACTACGACCAAGGCGCAGAGGGGCTGCGCCGCACCGTCTCCGAGGTGCTCGGGTTGCCCGTCGACTACCACGTCATCGTCAACCTCGACATCTTCGAGAACGTCGTCGACGCGCTCGGGGGGGTCGAGGTCAACGTCCCCTACCGCATGCGGTACGTCGACGTCGCTGGCGGCCTCGACATCGACCTCTTCCCCGGTGCTCAGGTCCTGGACGGCAAGCGGGCGGCGGACTTCGTCCGCTACCGCGAGACCGTGCGCGGCGACTACGATCGCATCGACCGCGTCAAGACGCTGGCGTACGCCATGCTCCAGCGGGTCCGCGATCTCAACGTCCGGGCCGTCACGCTGCTCCCCGAGTTGATCGAGACCGTCCTCGCCGACGTCGAGACGAACGCCAGCCCCGCGCTCGTGCGCGAACTGCTGCCGCGCCTGGGCCGGTTGCAGCTGCAGGCGGCGACGCTGCCGACCGTCGAGAACGAGGGGACCTCACTCCTGCTCACCGATCAGCGCGAGGTCGAGACCTTCCTCGCCACCACCTTCGGCGGCACCGCGCGCGACTGGACGGAACCGCCGGACGTCGTGCTGCAGGTGATCGACCGCTCCGGCCGCGATGGCCTCGGGGAGGCGTACGTCGAACGTCTCGTCGCGATGGGCATCCCCGAAGCGCAGCTGGTGTCGACGACCGCCTCGTCCGACCCGGCCGGCTCGCGGCTCATCGCCATCGCCGACAACTGGTCCGACGCGGACTACTTCGCCGAGCTCTTGGGGGTCGGCAAGCAGCAGATCGACCGGTTGCCGTTCGTCGCCGGCCGCGCCGTCGGCCTGCAGCTGGTGCTCGGTCAGGACGCCCCCGATCCCTTCCCCTCGCCCGAACGCCTCGCCTCGCTCGAGGTCATGGCGTTCTCCTACCCCCCGGCCGCGCCGTGAGTCGCGGCGAAGGAGCCCGTGTGACCGAGTCGAACGCCGCCGACGTGCCCCCCCCCCCCGCCGTGCCCGACGAGGTCCAGCTGATCGTGGACGCGCTCGACGACAAGCGCGCCAAGGACATCGCCGTCCTGCGCCTGGAGGAGGTGTCGGAGACCCTCGACTGGTTCGTGGTCGCCACCGGCGAGTCCTCCTTGCAGCTGCAGGCGCTGGAGGACGGTGTGCGGGAGCGTCTCAAGGCGGCCAGGGTGCCGATCCGGGCGGTCGAGGGCCCGTCCAGTCGCTGGATCCTCATGGACTACGGCCCCTTCGTCGTCCACCTCATGAGCCCCGAGGCGCGCGAGTTCTACGACCTGGAGGGCCTGTGGGCCGACGCGCCGCGGGTGCCGGTGACGCCGCGGTGAGCATCCCGGCGCGTTCGGCCAGCCATTGGGCCGAGGCTCTGGCGCGCGCGGCCCTCGAGCGACGCGGGTGGACGACGGTGGCGGCCAACGCCCGCGTCCCCGGGGGCGAGCTCGACCTGGTCATGCGCGACGGCCGAGCGCTGGTCTTCGTCGAGGTGCGCCAGCGGCGCGGCGCGGCGCAGGGTGGGGCGGCCGAGAGCCTGGTGGCGCGCAAGCGCGCGCGCGTCCGACGCGCCGCCGCGTTGTGGCTCGCACGCCACGGCGGCGACGACCGCCCCGTCCGCTTCGACGCCGTCCTGGTGGACGGCGATCGCCACGCGCCGCGTCTTCGGCACGTCCGAGACGCCTTCTAGGCCGGGATCGGACGCCGTGCCGCGGATCGCGATCGTCGACGTCGGCTCGAACACCGCCAAGCTGATCGCGCTGGAGTACCGCGCGGGTCACAGTTGGCGTCAGCTCGACGAGCTGCGCTCGGTCGTGCGGCTGTCGTCCGGCCTGGACGACGGCGGCGTCCTGCGGCCGCGGCCTTACGCCCGCGGGCTGGCGGCGCTGCGCACGTTCGCCAGCTACGCCGCGGCGGTCGGCGTCGACCACCTGGTCGCGACCGCGACGAGCGCCGTTCGCGACGCGCGTAACGGACCCGAGTTCGTGGCGGCGGTCCGCCGGATGGGCATCGACCTGCGCGTGCTGGACGGCATCGAGGAGGCGCGCATCGGCGCGCTGGCCGTCGTCAACGGGCTCGACGTGCGGGATGCGGTCAGCCTCGATCTGGGGGGCGGCAGCTTCCAGCTCGCCGAGATCGCGGACCGCCGTTGGCGGCGCGGCGGCAGCTGGCCGCTCGGCGCGGTGCGCGCCCAGGAGCGCTTCCTGCGCGGGGATCCCCCCAAGGCCAAGTCGGTGCGGGCGCTGCGTGCCGCCGCCCGCGCGGCGGTGGAGGCGTTCGCTGCCGGCGCGGCGCCGCCCGCGACGTTCGTCGGCCTCGGCGGCACCGTGCGCAACCTGGCGAACGTCCACCAGAAGCGCGTCGGCTACCCGCTCGACCTGCTCCACGGCTACCGCCTGCCGGCCGACGACCTGCGCGCCATGGCCGACGAGCTCGTCGCCCTCGACGCGGCGCGCCGGGCCGAGGTGCCCGGCCTCAACCGCGACCGCCTCGACATCATCGCCGCCGGCGCGGCGGTCGTCGCCGAGGTGGTCGCGACGCTGGGCGTCGACGCGCTGCGGGTGTCGGGCCAGGGCCTGCGCGAGGGGTTGTTCTACCCCTTCCTGCTGCCGGCGTCGCCGGAGCACCTGCTCGACGACGTGCGCGGCTTCTCGGTGCTCAACCTCATGCGCCAGTACCACGACGACCCGGCGCACAACGGCCACGTGCGGGCGCTGGCGTTGGCGCTCTTCGATGGCCTGCGGCCCTGGCACCCGTTCGGCGACGACGAGCGCGAGCTCCTCGGCCACGCGGGCTGGATCCACGACATCGGCATGGCGGTGGACTACTACCGCCACGAGCACCACGGGCTCGCCTTGACGCTCGGGCGGGCGTTGCCCGGCTTCAGTCACCGGGAGCAGGTCCTGCTGGCGCTGCTGGTCCGTTACCACCGCAAGGGCAGCCCCGGCGCCGACGGTTTCGGGGCGCTGCTCGAGCCCGGTGACGACGACCGCCTGCGCCTGCTGGCCGGCGTGCTGCGGCTCGCCGAGTACCTCGAGCGCGGCAAGGCGCAGCGGGTGACCGGCGTGGAGGTGAGGGCCGAGGGCGACGCGATCGTCGTCTGGGCGCGTTCCGAGGGGGACATCCACGTCGAGGTCGAGGCGGCCAACCTGCGCCGCGACCTGTTGTCGCAGGCGCTCGGCCGGCCCATCCGCGTCGTCGGTCGTGACGACGTCGATGGGGGGCCGTGAGCCGCGCGTCCGCTGGGTCCGCGCCCGACGGGCGCGGCCGCGTGCGGGTCAAGGTCTGCGGCCTCACGCGGCCGCAGGACGCCATCGCCGTCGAGGCGGCCGGCGCCGACGCGGCGGGCGTCATCTTCGCCGCGGGCTCGCGCCGGCGTGTCGACCTGGCGCAGGCGGCCGAGGTGCTCGCCCCCCTGGGGCCCTTCGTGGCGCGCGTCGGGGTCTTCGTGGCCCCCACGCCGGACGAGCTCCTGACGGCGGTGGATGCCTTGCGCCTGCATGCGGTCCAGCTGCACGGCGACCTGCCGGGCGGGGACGAGGCCGTCTGGGCCGCCCTGCGTGCGCGCGTCGCGGTGATCCGGGCGGTCACCTGGTCGCCGGAACTCGATCTCGGCGCGTTGGCGGCGTTCCCGGAGGACACCGTGCTGATCGACGGCCCCCGGGCCGGTAGCGGGCGGCCGTTCGACTGGGAGGGTGCCCGGGGACTGGTTGGCCTCTCGAAATGGGTCCTGGCGGGCGGCCTCGAGCCGGGGAACGTCGCGCGGGCGATCGCGCGGCTCGCGCCGCCGGCCGTCGACGTGGCGTCGGGCGTCGAGTCCGCACCCGGCGTCAAGGACGCCCGGAGGTTGGCTGCCTTCATGGCGGCGGTCCGCGGCGCCGAGGCCGGGTTCGATGGCGGTCCGGGGCCCCGGGGAGGGGCCGGCGGCGCGGTCTGATCCGCCCCTCACGCGCGTCCCGCGTTGTCCACAGTTCCGCCGACTTCTCCACAGCGATGTGGAGAACCACCGAACCGCCGGTCGGAGTCCGCTCACAGACGGCGCAAACCGATCAGACCCGTCCAGCACGCGTTTTCTGCGCCTCGCGGCGAACGGCCTCCGCCTACCAGAGAGCCCCCATGCTTGTCAAGTGCCGCCCGGTTATCCACAGCCCCGCCCCGGCATGCACGATCCAGACGGGTTCGAGCAGGGCGACCGTGCGGCTGCAGCGCGGCCACGGCCCGGCGGCGCGACGCGTCGTAGGATGGGGCGCACTCGAGGAGGCCCCATGCATGTGACCGCCATCGCCGATGCCCGCCGCTTCTCGCTCGCCCGCGTCGAGCGGCGTCCGCTCGTCGACGCCCCCGACCTGCGCGTCGAGCTCGTCTGTTTCGAGGCCGGCCAGCACGAGGAAGAACTCGACTACGCTGCCACGGTCAGTTACCAGGTGCTGGAGGGGGAGGCCCTCGTGCGCTCGGGCGACGAGGTCGTGCGGCTGGGCAAGGGGAGGCTGCTGCGCGTCGACCCGGGGACGGTGCACACGCTGGAGAACGCCGGCGGCGGCCTGCTGGTCGTGCTGTCGACGCGCGCCGGCTGAGCACGCGGGCTAGACGACCGGGCAGGGGCCGCCGGTGAGCCTCGGCTTCGCGGCCCCGGCGTTCCTGGCGCTGCTGGCGACGCTGCCCCTGGTCGTGTGGTGGCACGTCACCCGGCTGCGCCACCGGCCCAGGCGGGTCGCCGCCCTGTTCCTGTGGGAGCAGGCCCTGCGCGACGCCGCCCGCAAACGCCGCTGGCGGCCGACGTGGTCGCTCTTGCTGCAACTGCTCGCCGTCGCCGCCGCCGCGCTCGCGCTGGCGCAGCCGAGCGTGAACTGGCAGGGCCCGCCCGACCTGGTGATCGCGGTGGACGCCGGCGCGCGCATGCGGGCCGTCGATCCCGAGGGCGAGCGCGCCACCCGCGCCCGGGACGCCGCCCTGGCGCTCGCCGAGCGCGCCGGCGCCGTCGCGCTGGTGCGGGTGGGCGCCGTGCCGGAGCTGGCGCTCGCCTTCACCCGCGACCGCGGCGCGTTGCGGGCCGCCCTGGACGCATTCGAGGCGGGCGACGCCGACGTCGACGTCGCGCGTGGTCTCGATCTCGCGCGGAGCGTTGCCAACGGGCGAGAGATCGCCTGGGTGAGCGACGACCCGGGCCCACCCGCGCCGGGCATCACCCGCTTGGGCGTCGCTGGGAGCGGTCGCAACGTCGGCATCGTCGCCTTCGACCTCGGCATCCAGCAAGCGTTCGTCTCCGTCGTCTCCGACCATCCGCGACCGGTGTCGGTCGGCGTGGTGCTCGAGCGCCTCGACGGCTCGCTGGTGGCGAGCACCGAGCTGCTCGTGCCGGCCGGCGGCCGCGCCAGCACCACCTTCCCGGTCGACGTCGTGGGCGAGATCGTGCGTGCCCGCCTCGACCTCGGCCCGCTCGTCGATGCCCTGGGGCTGGACGACGTCGCGTACGCCGGTCGTCGCGCCCTGCGGGTGGTGATGGACCAGGACGAGCCGGCCTTGCGGCGGGCGCTCGGTGCCGTGCCCGGCGTCGAGGTCCAGGTGACCGGCTCCGCGCGCTTCGTCGCCGCCGACCTGCGGGTGTTGACCGGCGCCGGACCGGACGGGCTGCGGCCGGGCGATCACCTGCTACTGCCGGCGCCGGCGGCCGAACCGGAGGCGCGCCGGGTGGCCGACTGGGACCGCGCCCACCCGCTCATGCGCTTCGTCGATCTGCGCGAGACCGTCGTCGGTCTCGGGCCGATGGCCGCGGCGTCGGACGTCGCGCCGGCCCCGACCCCCGTTCTGCCGTGGGCGACCGACGTCGCGACGCTGGAGGCCGTGGGTTGGACGGTGCTGGCGCGCACGGGCGACCTGCGGCCGGTGCTGGCCTGGCGCGACCGCGATGGCGTCCGCACGTTCGCGTTCGGGGCGCATCCGAGCCAGACCGACCTGGTCCTGCGGGCCGCCTTCCCGACGCTGGTGGCGAACCTGGTCGAGGTCTTCCGCGGCAGCGGCCGGGCGCCCCTGGGCGTGCGCGCCGACGACGGCAGCCGCGTCACGGAGCCCGGCATCGCCCGGGTCGCCGGGCGCGAGGTCACCGTCAGCCTGCTCGACGAGACGCAGACGCGGCTTCCGGGACCTCAGCCGGACGACCGCGAGGCGGCCGCCGCGGCGCCGCTGCGGGTGGAGCGGCCGACGCCGCTCGCCTGGTGGCTGGTGGCGATCGCCGCGCTCGCGCTGCTCATCGAGTGGTGGAGCTGGGCGCGGGGTCCGGGCGCGCCGTCGCGACCAGCGACACCCGCACCAGGTCGTCGGTGACGAGCGTCAGCAGCGTCGGCCGACGCATGCCGTGGGCCGTCAACGACACCTCGAAGTCGGCCTCGGCCCGGTAGCTGGGGTCCCCGGCCGCGTCCCGCGTGGCCGACAGCCGCGCTTCGATGCGGTAGGGCAGCGTCACCCCGTGCAGCGTGAGTTCGGCGTCGAGCGTCAGCGTGAGGGCACGGCCGGGTTCGAGGGCCGGGGCCGGTGGCGCGCCGTCCTCCGCGGCCGCCGCCACGAGCCACGCGTCGGGGAAGGCGTCGGTCTCGAAGACGGAGGCGCGGGCGCGGCCGTCGCGCAGGCGGTTGCCCGAGTCGAACGCGGCCGGCTGCACGCGGGCCTCGAGCCGCAGCGAACCTGGGTCGCGCGGATCGAACGACAGGCGGAGCTCGTCCACGGGGGCCACGCCGCTCCAGCTCGTCAGCGCATCGCGGGCCAGGTAGCGCACCTCCCCGGTCGCGAGCCAGGCGTTCGCTGAGGCCGCCGCGATCGCGCCCGAGGTCATGAAGGTGACGGCGCCGAGGACGACGAGTGCGACGGCGGTGGTGCGCGACCCGGGCCTCATGCCTCCAGGCTGCGCCCACGGCGCCCCGCACGCCGTAGCCCAGGACGCACACCGGCCCTTCATGGCCGTCGGCCTACACTGGGGGCGGCCCCCCCGGGCCGGGACCCAGGCCATGACCCGAGTCGATCTCACCCTCCCCCTCGTCGTCGCGCTGCTGCTGGCAGCCGGCCTGATCACGCTGTCGAGCGCGGCACCGGGTGACGAGTTCCTGCGCCAACTGGTGTTCCTCGGCGTCGCGGCGGTCGGGGCGGGCGCGGTCGTCTGGCTCGGCCGCGAGCGGCTGATGCGGCTCGCCCCCTATGCCTACCTGACGGCGCTGGGGCTGCTCCTGGCGGTGCAGGCCTTCGGCACCGAGGTCAACGGGGCCCGGTCGTGGCTCTACGTCGGGCCGCTGCCCGGTTTCCAGCCCTCCGAGATGATGAAGCTCGCGATGATCCTGGTGCTGGCCCAGGCGATGCACGACCGTCCGATCCGGCGGCCGTTCGATTACCTGAGGCCCGTGGGCCTGATCGCCGTGCCCACCGCGCTGGTGCTGGTCGAGCCCGATCTCGGCGGGGCGATGGTGTTGGCGGCGATCGGCGCCGGCATGGTGCTGGTGCGCGGCGTCCCGTGGCGCCACCTGGCGGCGGTCGCGGTGGTCCTGGCCGTCGCCGTGCCCACCCTGATCGTCCCGAACCTGCGGCCGCACCAGACGGCCAGGATCGCCACCTTCCTCAACCCGGGCGCCGACCCGCAGGGCGCCGGCTACCAGGTGATCCAGTCGACGATCGCGGTGGGGTCGGGCGGCCTCCTCGGCAAGGGGTACGGCCAGGGCACGCAGTCACAGCTCGGGTTCATCCCCTTCCGCCAGACCGACTTCATCTTCCCGGTGCTGGCCGAGGAGGGCGGCTTCCTCGCCGCGGTGCTCCTGCTGGGCCTGTACGCGCTGCTGTTCTGGCGCCTGGTGGCGATGGCCTCGGAGTGCCCCGCCGAACGCGACCAGCTGATCTTCGCCGGGGTGCTGGTGTTCATCGGTTTCCAGGTGCTGCTCAACGTCGGCGTCACGCTGGGCCTGGCGCCCGTCACCGGCATCACGCTGCCGTTGGTGAGCTATGGCGGCACCTCGCTGCTGTCGACGCTGCTCGGGCTCGCCGTGGTCTTCGTGGTGCACAGGGATCGCTACGCCGGCTGGTAGGCTGAGGCCATGCGCATCCGGTGGTGGGTCACCCTGGTTCTGGCGGTGCCGCTCACGCTGTTGGCCGCGGCGAACTGGTCCGAGCTGACGACGCCGGTCGAGATCGACGTGTTCCTGTTCTCGGTCCGCTGGCCGCTGTGGCCCTTCGTCGTCGGCATCCCGGTGCTCCTGGTGGTGCTGTACCTCGGTGCCGCGCTGCTCGACCGCGCCCGCCAGCTGCGCCAGGTGGCGGCCCTCGAACGCCAGCTCGAGGAGGCGCGGCGCGACCTCGACCGAGGCCGCGAGGCCGCGATCGATGCCCTCGGCGACCGCCTGCAGGGGCACATCGCGACGCTCGAGTCGGCCGTCGAGGGGGCGGTGAGCGGCCTCGAGCAGCGCCTGGTCGCGCGGGTCGAGGCGGTCGACGAGCACGTCGGCCGCGTCGAGGAGGAGCAGCGCATGCGGGTGGAGGCGCTGGCCGCGCGCGTGGCGGCCGTCCGCGACGAGATCGCCGCCGACGTCGGCGAGGCGGAGGACGCGGTCCTGCGCGCGCTGCACGGGCGCGACGAGGCCGACCGTGCGGTGGGGGAGGCGGCCACGGCGGAGATCGAGCGGGTCCACGGTGACGACGTACGCCCGGCGCTGCCCGGCACCCGCCGCCCCTGATATCGTCGCCGGCATGAGCGAACCCCATCCCGACGCCGAGAGCGTCCGCAGCGCGTGCATCGAGGCGCTCAAGGTCGTCCGCGACCCCGAGATCCCGGTCAACATCGTCGACCTCGGCCTGGTCTACCGACTCGACGTCGACGACGACGGCGCGGTGGAGGTCGACATGACCCTCACGAGCATGGGCTGCCCGGTGCAGGACATGATCCAGGCCGACGTCGAGCTCGCCTGCATGAAGGTCGACGGCGTCACCAAGGTGGCCGTCGAGTTCGTGTGGTCGCCCCCGTGGTCGACGGACAAGATGACGGACGACGGCAAGAAGCAGATGCGCATGTTCGGCTTCCACGTCTGAGGGCTCCCAGCGCGGAACGCGCCGGACGCACACACGCTCGCGCGGCGGCCGTCCGCCGTGGTACCCATGGCGCAGCGTGTGGTTCCGCCGGCCGCCCCCCTCGCCCCCCGCGCGCGCGGATCGTTGGCGCGCCTTCGCCGCCACGCTCGAGGCGCAGCCCGCCGAGGGCGCGGCCGAGCGGCTGCGCAGTTTCCTCGACTTGGGTGACGCCGAGGTGCGGCACGCGCACGTCCTGCGGCGCAGCGGACAGCCGTCGCTCTACGTCTTCGACGTCGTGCGCAGGCGGGCCGGTCCTGCGGGCGAGGTGGTGCGCTGGTCGAGTTGGGTCCTCGTGCGCAGCGAGCGGCCGATCTCGCCCGTCTCGTTCCGGGTGGCGCCGCGCCGCGACGCGATCCTCGAATCGCTCGAGGCGAGCCGCATCGGCGCCAGCCGCGGCGACCTGGCGTCGCGGCCGGAGCTCGACGCGGTGCTGGCGGTGCTGGCGCGCGACCCGGCGGCGGTGCGCGCCCTGCTCACGCCCTCGGTGACCGAGGTGCTGCAGCGGATGGTGGCCGCCGGTCCCGGCGCGTCGGTGGTCGCGGGCGAACGCCACGTGCTGGCGCACGTCGACGTCCTCGAGGACGACGATCCGGCGTCGTTGCTGGCGCTGGTCAGCGACCTGCTGTTCCTGTGCACGCTGCTGCCGATCGCGAGCCCCGCGACCGTCGATCCGGGCGATTTCCTCGACCTCGGCTGAGCCTCCTGGGCCGGTCGCGTCGACCTGCCGCCGCACCGCGCCCGGTACGATGCCCCATGGCCCGAACCACCGTGCCCGCCGCCGATGCCCTGCTCGACGAGCGCCTCGACGTCCTCGACCACGGCTTCGTGCGGTTGGTCGACTACCTGGGTGGCGACGCCCGCATCGTGCAGGCGGCCCGCGTCTCCTACGGCGAGGGCACCAAGAGCCTGCGCGAGGACCGTGCGCTCATCGACTACCTTCTGCGCCACGCCCACACCAGCCCGTTCGAGCAGGTGGTCCTGACCTTCCACCTGAAGATGCCGATCTTCGTGGCCCGCCAGTGGCTCCGCCACCGCACCGCGCGGCTCAACGAGTTGTCGGGTCGCTACAGCGTCATGCGCGACGAGTTCTACCTTCCCGCGTCCGGCGAGGTGCGTTACCAGTCGACAGCGAACCGGCAGGGGGGCTCGGACGCGCCGGTGCCCGACGAGCTCCGCCTGCGGGTCGCCGACACCCTGGCGGAGGGCCAGCGGCGCAGCTATGCCGAGTACGAGGCCCTCCTCGCGGACGGGGTGGCGCGCGAGCTCGCCCGCGTCAACCTGCCGCTGGCGCTCTACACCGAGATGTACTGGCAGATCGACCTGCACAACCTGTTCCACTTCCTGCGGCTGCGGATGGACTGGCACGCGCAGGCCGAGATCCGCGCGTACGGTGACGCGATCGCGCGTTGCGCCCGTGCGGTGGCGCCGTTGGCCTACGAGGCCTTCGAGGAGCACGTGCTGCACGGCCGCCGGCTGTCGGCTTCGGAGCTCGAGTTGCTGCGCGGGGCGCTCGACGAGACGAAGCTGCGCGCCGCGCTGGCGGACTCCGGCCTGCGGCCCACGCGCCGGCGCGAGCTGCTCGAGAAGCTTGGCCTGGCGCCCGACGAGCCCGAAGGGTAGCCGTGCGCTACCGGGTGGCGTGCGTGGGTCGGCCCGACGGCGGGGTCTTCGGGACGGTCGTCGCCGCCTACCTGCCGCGGCTCGCGGGCCTGGCGCCCACCGAGGTGTGGCCCGTCAAGGGCGGGCGCGGCCGTGACCCGATCGCGCGGCGGCGCAGCGAGGCGGCGGCGCTGCGCGCGAGCGCCGTCGGTCGCACGGTCGCGCTCGACGAGCGGGGCGCAGCCTTCACGACCGAGGCCCTGGCGCGGCACGTCGAGCGGTTGGAGCTGCGGGGTGTGGGGCGCCTGACGCTGTGGATCGGCGGGGCGGACGGCCTCGACCCCGAGCTCGTCGGCGCCGCCGACGAGCGCTGGCGCCTGTCGGACCTGACGCTGGCGCACGAGCTCGCGCTGGCGGTGCTGCTCGAGCAGCTGTACCGGGTCGAATCGTGGCGGGCGGGACATCCGTACCACCGGGCGTGAGGTAAAGGGCGGAGCGAGCGGCCCGGATGCCCGTGCTGGTCGCGCGTGGCGGCCCTGCGACCGGCCCCGACATCCTTTTCATGAGAGGCTCACGCGCGTCCAGGCCGACGCTCCCCAAAAACATGAGAAATTCCTGAGTGACGCGCTTCACGAACGCTTGGATGTGCGTGCTCGACGGCGCGGATGGCCTCTCATGGAGGATTCACGTCGGTTGACACGGGCGCCCCCCGCGTGCCATCCTGGCGGTTGGACCCGTGTGGGTCCAGGGTCGCACGTGGAAGGAGGTGCATCCCCTTGAAACGGCCCTGGAACGCAACGGAACCCGGCGACCGCACGCACGCCGACGACTTGGGACGAGGAAACACGGAAACTCCCCCGGGTCGAAGGCACCGCAAGACGGCGCCGAACGACTTCACTCAGCACGTCAAGGGGTTCCACATGAAGAAGTTCCTCATCACGATCCTCGCGGCGCTCGTCGTCGGTGGCATGGTGTCTGCTCAGTCCTTCCCGGACATCCCGAGCGGCCACTGGGCCGGCGACGCCGTCGAAGAGATCGCCGACCTCGGCATCGTCATCGGCTTCCCCGATGGCACCTTCCGCGGCAACGAAGCCTTCACCCGCTACCAGTCCGCGCTCGTCATCAGCCGCCTCCTGGCCGTCATCGACGCCAACATGGAAGCGGAACTCGGTGGGCTGCGCGGCGCCATGCAGAGCATGGCCGCCGACATGGCCGCTCAGGGCGTCCGCCTCGCGGCCGCTGAGAGCGCCATCGCGGCGATCTCCGACACGCTCGACGTCCACGCCGGCCTCGTCGGCGCGAACGCCGA
>CAZJUA010000095.1:0-12693 GCA_964549045.1 uncultured bacterium
GATCGCCTGCCACATCTCGGTGATCGCGTCGGTCACCAGGCGACCGTTGGTGTAGTACGTGGCGGGCGGCGTGAATCGCAGTGCTTCGCCGGCGTACCCAGCGTCGCCGAGCGCGCGCGCGGCCGCGTCGGGATCGTAGGCGAACGCGGGGCGCGCGGGGTCGTGGCCGAACTCACCGGGGAGGTAGTAGTCGTTGAGCACGCGCACACGGCCGCCCCAGAGCGCGTCAGCGATCAGCTGCCGGTCGATCCCGAGCGAGAGGGCCCGGCGCACGTCGACATTGGCCGTGAGGCCGGCGACCGTGTTGAAGTAGATGTGCATGTAGTTGAACAGCAGCACGTCGTCGACGCGCAGGGCGGTCGAGCGCGCGATCTGGTCGAGCAGGTCGGGCGGCACCGTGGTGACCATGTCGACCTCGCCGGCCTGAAGCGCCGCGATGCGGGTGGCGTTCTCGGGGATGAGGCGCAGCGTCACCTGCCCGAGGGGCGGCATGCCGCCCCAGTAGGCGTCGTGGGGCTCCAGCACCACCCGGTCGCCGTCGCGGTACTCGACGAGTTGGTAGGGACCGGCCGCGATCGGCGCGGTCTGCACGGCATCGAACCCGGTCGCCTCGACGGCGGCGCGCGGCATGATCGCAGCCCAGGGGGTGGCGAGCCGGCGCGGCAGCAGCGGGTCGAGGCGGGTGGTGCGCACCTCGATCTCGAGGGGTCCGACCGCCCGCACCCCGTCGAGGTACGGGGTGAAGGTCGCGCGGATCGGGCTCTCGTTCGGAGAGAACAGCAGCCGCTCGAGGCTGAACACGACGTCGTCGGCCGTCAACGTGCTGCCGTCGTGGAAGACCACGCCCTCACGCAGGCGGAAACGCCAGGCGTCGCCTTCCGCGCTCCAGTGGGTCGCCAGCATCGGCCCGAGCCGGCCCTGGGCGTCGATCTGCGTCAGTTGATCGAAGATCAACCCGTAGTAGCGCGAGCCCACGATGCTGGCCGCGGTGTGGTGCGGGTCGAACGTCGAGATCTGGGCATTGATGCCGATCGTCAGGTCGCGACGCCCGCTCTGCGCGTAGGCCCCGCCGAGCGCGGCGAGGCCGAGGCCCAGCGCGCCGGCGGCGGCACCCTTGAGGAACGTGCGGCGGTTGACGGCGTGGATCATGGGAACCTCCGGAGGTGGTCGGACTCAGCCTGGGGTCTTGACGTCGAGACGGTCGCGCAGCGTGTCTCCGAGGATGCCGACGGAGACGGTGAGCAGAAGCAGCAGGGTGCTGGGGACGAGGGTCAGCCAGGGTGCGCGTGAGAGGTACTCGCGCCCCTCGGCGATCATCACGCCCCACGACGGGTTGGGCGGACGGATGCCGATGCCGATGAAGGAGAGCGCGCTTTCGAACAGCACGATCGAGCCGACGCTGAGCGTCGCGAGCACGATCAGCGGGGCGGTGAGGTTGGGGAACACGTGACGCACGACGATTCGCAGGTCCGAGGCCCCGAGCGCGCGCGCCGCGACCACGAAGTCGCGCTCGCGGAGCGACAGTGAGACCCCGCGGACGACGCGAGCGTACGCGGGCCAGGTCGCCAGGCCGGCGAGCGCGATGAGCACGGGCAGGGAGGTGCCGAGCACGAGGGCCGCGGCGATCGCCAGCAGGATGAACGGCAGGGACAACTGCAGGTCGATCAGGTACGTCACCGCGTGGTCCACCAGGGAGGCCGGGTAGGCCCCGGCCCACAGGCCGAGGGCCGTGCCGACGACCGCGCCGAGCAGCGTGGCCACGACGGCGACGGCGAGCGACACGCGCGCGCCGTGAAGCGCGCGCGAGAGGACGTCGCGCCCGAGTTGGTCCGTCCCGAGCGGGTGCGCCCAGCTGCCACCGGCGAACACTGGGGGCTGGAGTCGGCTCAACAGGCTGGTCTGCGTCGGCCCATGCGGCGTCAGTTCGGGGCCGACGATGGACGCGATCGCCAGAGCCAGCAGCACGCCTAGGGCAGCGGCGGTGCGGAGCGACGCGGGCCATGGGCGCGGTCGCGCCACCGGCGTGCCCGGCCGCCCAGAGATCGGCGTCGGCGCCCGGGCCGTCACCGCTTGCGGCCGCGCTGTACGCACCGCGCTCACGCGCGCCTCACCCGGGGGTCGAGGACGCCGTAGAGGAGGTCGACGAGCAGGTTCGCGGCGACGAACGCCGCCGCGGAGAGCACCACCACGGTCTGGACGATCGGGAAGTCGCGACCGTTGATCGCGGCCACGGCCAGGCTTCCGACGCCGGGCCAAGCGAACACCGTCTCGATGACGACGGCGCCGCCGATCAGTCCCGCCAGCTGGAGACCCAGGACGGTCACCACGGGCACGAGCGCGTTGCGCAGCGCGTGGCCCATGACCACGCGCGACGCGGGCACGCCCTTCGCCCGCGCGGTGCGGACGAAGTCCTCGCCCAGCACCTCGAGGAGCCCGGAACGCGTCAGGCGCACGATCAGCGCGAGCGGGTAGAGCGCCATGGTGATGACGGGCAGGACGTAATGCCTGGGCGTGTCGGAGCCGAACGTCGGCAGCCACTGCAGCGTGACGCCGAACAGGAGGACGGCGAGGATCCCGATGACGAACGACGGCACGGATTGCAGCACGAGGGTCGTGTCGCGCACGGTGCGATCGAGCGCCCGACCACGCCCGACCGCCGCGACCACGCCCAGCGGAATCCCCAACGCGATCGCCAACACGAAGGCCGCTCCACCGAGACGCAGGGTCGCGGGCAGGCGCTCGATGACGAGGCCGAGCGCCGGTCGGTTGTAGACGAGGCTGTTGCCGAGGTCGCCGCGGAGCACGCTGCCGAGGTAGTGGGCGAACTGCTCCGGGATCGGCCGGTCGAGCCCGAGGCGGGCCCGCATGGCCTGGGCGTCGGCGACGGTGGCGGAGTCGGGCAGCAACAGCGCCACGGGGTCGCCCGTCAGGCGCCCGAGGGCGAACGTGAGCGCCAGAACGCCGAGGAGCGTCGCCAGCCCGCGGAGGCTGCGGGCGGCGATCAACACCGTCATGCGGGGAGCTCCCGTCGCAGGGCTCGACTCACGGCGAGGAGCGTCGCACCGCTACGTCATCACGCGATCAGTCCGTGTCAGGGCAACGTCTGACACCTCGGTTGCGTCAGCCGCTGCAGAGGTCTTCCGTGCCGCGACCGGCGGGTTCGACGGGCACCCGCTCGACCCATCGGCCGGCAATGGATCGCGATCAGCCCCTGGGCGTCGCCGGGTAGTGCGCCAGGATCCGCTCCACGGCGCCCTTCTCCTCCTCCGTCATCGCCCACTGCGCGGTGGCGGCGTTGCGCCGCACCTGCTCGGCGCTGGTGGCGCCGGCGATGACGCTGGCGACCTGCGGCCGCGAGAGCAGCCAGGCGAAGGCGAGGTCGATCAGCTCGAAGCCGCGCGACTCCGCGTAGCGCGCCAGGGCCTCGATGAGATCGAAGTTGGCGTCCGTGAGCAGGGTCTCCCAGCGCGGGTTGCCGACGATGCGGGTGCCCTCGGGCAGCGGCCGCCCCTTGCGGTACTTGCCGGTCAGCAGCCCGCTCATCAGCGGGAAGTAGGGCAGGAAGGCCAGCCCCAGGCGTTCGCAGGCCGGCAGCACCTCGGCCTCCGGCTCGCGCTGCATGAGGCTGTACTCGTTCTGCACGCTGACGAAGCGCGGCGCGCCCGCCGCCACCGCGGCGTCGGCCTCCTCGAGCTGCGCGGCGTCGAAGTTCGAGCAGCCGATCTCGCGCACCAGGCCGGCCTCGACGAGCTCGCCGAGGGCGCCGAGGGTGTCCGCGATGGGCACGTCGGGATCGGGTCGGTGGAGCTGGTAGAGATCGACATGGTCGACGCGCAAGCGGCGCAGGCTGTCCTCGAGGGCGCGCCGGACGTACGCGGGCCGCGCGCCGCCGGGGACGTCCTCGCTGACCGCCATGCCGAACTTGGTGGCGAGCACGACCTGGTCGCGGCGGCCGGCGAGGACGCGCCCGAGGAAGGTCTCGCTGTCGGTGCCGCCGTAGATGTCCGCGGTGTCGAGGAAGGTGACGCCTGCGTCGAGGGCGGCGTCGACGACGCGCTTCGTGGCGCCCTCGTCGAGGCGCCCGCCGAAGTTGTTGCAGCCGAGGCCGACGACGGAGACGTGCAGCGTGCCGAGCGTCCGGGTGTGCATATGGGCTCCTCTCGAGGTCGACGGGGGGCCACCGAGCGGCGGGTGCCGCCGGGCGGCGCGGCGGGGGTGGCGCTTGCCCCACCACTGTGGCACGCCGCGGCGCGCCCGGTCATCCGGTGTCGGCCATGGCATTGCCGCTACCCTGAGGCATGCGCCACGCGACGACCGCCGCTCACCTCGTCTTCGCCCTCGCCGCCTGCGCCCCCACCGCGGCGCCCCCGAGCGTCTTTGACGCGCCCTACCCGGTCGCGGCCGTCGAGCTGCCCCGCGACGACGCGGGGCACCCGGCACCGGTCGAGTGGTGGTACTGGGTCGGCCACCTCGAGGACGAGGACGGCCGGTCCCTCGCCTTCCAGCTGACCTTCTTCAAGGCCTACGCGCCGGCCGCGCTGCCCATCCTCGGTCTGCCCGCGAACCTGTGGCTCGAGAAGGGGCACGTCGCGCATGCGGCCGTCGTCGACCTCGAGACCGGCCGCCACGTCATGGCGCAGCGGATCGACTTCTTCTTCGACGCCGACGCCTCGTATGTGGACCTCGGGGTCTTCGTCGGCCCCAGCTGGGCCGCCGAGCGCGCCGAGGACGGCGTGAGCCACGCGCTGCGCTTCACGGTCGGTGGCTACGCCCTCGAGCTCGTCGCCACGCCTCGCAAGGCCGCCGTCCTGCACGGCGATCCGCCCGGCATCCAGGCGATGGGCGCCGGCGGCGTCAGCTACTACACGGCCCACACGCGCATGGCCGTCGCCGGAACGGTGCGCGGCCCCTGCCTCGTGCCGGCGGCCTGCCGGGCCGTGCCGCTCACCGGCCAGGCGTGGTTCGACCACCAGTGGGGCGACTTCCGCATCGACCGTTTCGCCGGCTGGGACTGGTTCGCCCTCCAGCTCGACGACGACAGCGAGATCATGATCTACCTCATCCGCGGTCTCGACGGCACGATCGAGTCCGCGGCCGGGACGCGCGTCGCCGCCGACGGCTGGGTCCGCCCCCTCGGCGAGGGCGACTTCGTCCTCGAGGCCACCGGGCCCACCTGGACCAGTCCCTCGACCGGCGCCACCTACCCCGCCGGGTGGCGCGTCGCCGTGCCCGGGTTCGGCGTCGACGTCGTCGTCACGCCGAGGGTCGCCGACCAGGAGATGAACACCCGCGCGACCACCGGGATCGTCTACTGGGAGGGTGCGGTCGCCGTCCGCGGCTCGCACGGCGGCGTCGGCTTCGTCGAGTTGACGAACTACGATCGGGTGCCGTGGGCGGAACGGTGAGGACGGAGACCGGCCCCCCGCATCGATCCTGGAATCGGAACGCGGAGGCTCAGTCCAGCCCCGTCGGCGACGCCGCGGCCTCCTCTTCGGCCTCCAGGGCGTGCAACCGCTCGATCACCTCGGCGTGGGCGTGGGTCCAGGGTTCGTCGGCGTCGATGGCGTCCTTGCAGGGACCGCAGACCAGCCCGAGGACCTCGGCCGGACGCTCGTGGCACACCGCGCAGGGGCCTTCGTCGACGTTGGGGGGAACCGGGTCGTGGAGCATGACGCCTCCTTCCACCTCCAGGCTAAGGCCTCAGCGCACGCCGCGGTACGGTCGTGGCACGCCGCGGGTGGTGTGATGGGGTCATGAGGGCCGTCGCCATGAGGAACGTGTTCATCGTCGTCGCGTCGCTGGCGCTGCTGCTCGGCGCCTGCGGGCGCGAGCCGCTGGTCGTCGCCACCGCCGACCTCGAGCCGAAGGTGCGGGTCGTGTCGACGGCCGGCGTCGGCACCGAGGTCACCCTGGTGCTCTTTCGCGACTTGGTCGCCACCTACGACCTGCTCCCGGGCGAGCGCATCACGGCCGCGCCCGACGGCGGGACGGCGGTCGTCATGACGCCCGGGGTCGACGACTCCGCGTGGCTGCGGCGGCGGGCCTACGTCGCCACCCTGCCGGAGGTGGGACCGCGGCAGGACGTCGTCATCACCTTCGAGCGGCCGCAGGACGGCGAGGTCCTCGAGATCGTCGCGCGCGTGCCCGGTGAGATCGCCGTGACGCGGCCGGCGGCCGGCGAGGAGCGCACCCTGAACGAGCCCTTCGCGGTCGCCTGGGACCCGCTGCCGGGCGACCAGGTGGAGTTCCGCTTCGACGTCGCGGGTTGCGAGGGCCTCGAAGCGGAGCGGCTCGCCGACCTGCGGACGGAGGCCGGGTTCGCGGCGCTGCCCCTCACCGACGGCACGCTGGGCCTGGCGAACGTCACCTTCTCGGCGTCGGACGACGCCACGAGCTGCGCCGCCGACCTGCTCGTCGGGCGCGCGTGGGACGGTGGGGACATCCTGGTCGACGAGGCCTTCGGCGAACTCCGCGGCCAGTCGCGCACCGTGCGCGTCAGCCGCGTGCTGCCGCTGTCGTTCGTGTCCGACACGGTACTGCCGACGGTCGACATCGCCCCGAAGGTGCGGGTCGTGTCCGTCGCCGGGGTCGGCACCGAGGTGACGGTGGTGCTGTCGCGGGCGGGACTCCCGCTGGCCGCCCCCTACGAGCTGGCCGTCGGCGAGCGCCTCACGGTCACGCCCGAGGGCGGCGCGACGGTGCTGTTACTCCCGGCAACCGACCTCTCGACGCCGCTGCAGCCCGAAGGCTACCGGGCCCGGCTGCCGGAACTCGGTCCGGGCGAGCGCGTGACGATCGCGCTCGAGCGCCCCGGCGACGACGCGGCGCCGAGCACGGTGGTCACGATCCCGGAGGGCGTCGCGGTGACGGCGCCCGCCCCCGGCGCGGAACTGGTCTTCGGGGAGGCCTTCGAGCTCGCCTGGGGGGCCGTGGACGACGACCTGGAGCGGCGCTACGTCATCGGGGCTTGCGACGGGCTCGAGGCCGACGAGTTCGAGGACGTGCGCGTCGCTCGTGGCTACCCCGTCGTCTTCTCCGGCGAGGACGGGACGCTCGAACTGACCTTCACCCAGCCCGAGGAGGCCGCGTCCTGCACGCTCGACCTGCAGGTGGGTCGCGTCGGCGACGGCATCGCGCTCGACCCCGTGTTCCGCGAGCTCGACGGTGCCTCGCGCGTGGTGCGCGTCGGCACCCCGCTGCCGCTGACGTTCGAGCCGGCCGCCGAGCCCTGAGCGCGGGCGCGCCCACGAGGCGGCGGCGCGCCGTCACACCTCCGCGGCCGCCATCCGTGCGTCGAGCCGATCGACGTCGACGCGGCGGCACAGCTGCGTGCCCTCGGTCTTGACGGCGGCGGCGCCGGCGGCCACGCCGTAGCGGATCGCTTCGCGCAGCGGCCGACCGCGCGCCAGCGCTGCGACGATGCCGCCCACCATGCTGTCGCCGGCGCCGACGGCGCTGCGGATCGGCACGGTGGGTGCGCGCGCGTGCCAGTGCTGGGTGGCGGTCGTCGCCATCGCCCCGCCCGCGCCCAGCGAGGTGACCACCACCTCGACGGCGCCCCGGTCGATGAGGATGCGGGCGACGTCGCGCACGTGGTCGTCGTCCTCGATCGCTTGGCCCGCCAGCTGGCCGAGCTCGCGGACGTTCGGCTTGATCAGGAACAGCGGCGCCTCCACGCCGCGCCGCAGGGCCGTGCCCGACGTGTCCAGGACGACGCGGCAGCCCGTTGGCGCCGCGCGCGCGAGGCGCGCGTAGGTGTCCTCGGGCACGCCCTCGGGCAGCGACCCGGAGAGCACCAGGTAGGGGGTGTCCGCGGGCACCGCGGCGATGCGCTCCGCCAGCGCCTCGAGTTCTGGGCCGGTCACGACCGGCCCGGGCGTGCCGAAGCGGAACTGCTGGCCGGTGGCGCGTTCGAACACCATCAGGTGTTCGCGGGTCTCCCCGCCGATGACCAGGGGTTGGTGGTCGAGGCCCATCGCGTCGAGCAGGCTCTCGAGCCGGGCGCCCGTGTACCCGCCGAGGGTCCAGTGCGCCGTTGCCGCGACGCCCAACTCGTTGAGGACCCGCGCGACGTTGATCCCACCCCCGCCGGGCTCGTACACCGGACGGTCGCCCCGCAGCTTGCGCTCGGGGACCACCTGATCGACGTTGATGCTCTTGTCGACGGTCGGGTTGAGCGTGACGGTGACGACGTGGGCCATGCCCCCAGCTTGGCACGGGCGGTGGCGCGGGTATCGTCGGCGCATGTCCCACGAACCCGGTCGCGAGTCAGCCGATGACGTCGTCGGCGTCTACCTCACCTTCCCGGACGTCGCCACCGCCGAGAGGGTCGCCGCCGAACTCGTCGCGGAGCGCCTGGCCGCCTGCGTCAACGTGCTCCCGCCGTGCACGTCGGTCTACCGCTGGGAGGGCCGCGTGGTGCGCGAGCCGGAGGTCGTCGCCTGGGCGAAGACCACGCGCGGTCGCCTGAACGCGTTGACGGCGGCCGTCGAGGCTCGCCACCCGTACGAGGTGCCCTGCGTCGTCGCCTACCCGTCCGCCGGCGGCTCGGCGGCCTACCTCGACTGGGTGCGCGGCGAGACGGGTCCGAGAGGCGTGTCGCGATGACCTTCGATCTCGAGTTCACCCCCACCCGCCGGACGACCGAGGCCGTCGTGGTGTTCGACGTGCTGCGCATGACCACCACCGCCTGCGCGGCGTTCGCGCGCGGGCTGCGGTCACTCGAGGTCGTCGCGGACGCCGACGCGGCCCGCGACCGCGCGCGGGGGACCGGGGCGCTGCTGTTCGGCGAGCGCGACGGCCTGCCGCTCGAGGGGTTCGACGGCGGCAACTCGCCGGTCGAGACCCTGGCGCGCGACCTCGAGGGGCGCGCCGCCGTGCTCTGCACCACGAACGGCTCGCGCGCCGTCGAGGCGGTGGCCCGCGCGCGCCATGTGCTGCTGGGCGCGGGCGTCAACGCCCCCGCGGTCGCCCGCTTCCTCCTGTCGCTCGACCCCGAGGAGGTCCTGCTGTCGTGCGCCGGCACGGTCGATCGGGTGTCGTTCGACGACGTGCTGGGCGCTGCCTGGGTGCTGCGCGAGGTCGTCGCCCGCGAGCCGGCCGCCCTGCTGAGCGACGCCTGTGCGCTGGCGCTGGCGGCGGTGGAGGGTCGCGACGACCCCCTGCCGCTGCTCGAGCGCGCCGCGCACGCGCGCTTCCTACGCTCGATCGGCTTCGGCGCGGACGTCGAGCTCGCCGGCCGCGCCGGGACCTTCGACGTGGTGCCGTGGCGGCAGTCCACCTCGCCCCCGACGTTCGTGGTCGGTCACCCGCCCGCGTCCGAGTAGGCTGTTCGGATCTCCACCTGCCGGAGAAGGGAGTCCGTATGCCACGCCTCGCCACGTACCGTGCCCGTCTCGCACTGCTCGCCCTGCTGCCGGTCCTCTTCGCCGCGACCGCTCATGCCCAGTCGTGGTCGTGGTTCGCCGAGCCCTACTCGGTGCGGGTCGCCACCGTCCACCCGCAGGCGGGCCCCATGGAGGGCCTGATCGTCGTCGACGCCGACGCGGTCCGGACGGAGTGGTCGATCGGGGGGATGCTCCAGGTGAGCGTGGCGCGCCCCGAGGGGGACGGGGTCCGCCTGCGCTCGCTCATGCCCGACGGCAGCGTCGCGGATCTCCTGTTGACCGGCGTGGACGCCTACGAGTTGCTGGTCCAGGGCTACGTGGCGGCGGTCACGCCGCCCGAGGACGAACGGCATCCGTGTGTGGCGTCGCCAGCCACGCACCGTTGTGAGCACCAGGCCGACGAGACGGTCGACGGCCGGGTGCTGGAGCGCTGGCGGATCGAGTCCGACACCCGCGACGGGGCCGTGCACGGGCAGCTCTTCTGGTTCGACCGCACCGCCGGGGTGGTGGTGCGCGCGCTCGATGATGCCGGCGCCGACCTGCGGTTCAGCGACCACCGGCGTGGGCCGGTCGAAGCTGGGGTGTTCGACCTGCCCTGAAGGTGCCGCGTCGGCCGGCGCTCAGCCCGCGCCGGTCTGCGTTCAGCCCACGCCGGTCGACGCCGGCCCGGCGTCCAGCCGCCGCAGCAACTCGAGCACGAACGCCTCGGTGTTCTCCACGGTGCTGGCGTCGACCCGCTCGAAGACGTCGCCGACGGTGTGCCAGTCGGGGATGACCCCGTCCGGCCGCAGGCCCACGAAGGAGAGCGAGGGGACGCCGCGCACCATCAGGGCGGTCGCGTCGGTGTGCAGCGTGGTGTAGGGCTGGGCGTAGGCGTTGAGCTCCGGCCGCTCGGCGCGGACGCGCTCGGCAAGCGCGAAGAGCTCGGGCGAGGGACGGTAGGGGAGGACCATCCCCTCGACGCTGGTGAAGCAGACGCCGGCGCCGCGGCCGCCGACGTTGTCGACGCTGATCGCGACGAGCCCGGGCAGCTCGGCGCGGTGGGCGTCGGCGAAGGCGCACGCGCCCACCGACCCGACCTCCTCGCAGCCCGAGGCGAGCGCCCACACCTCGGTGCGATCGAGGGGCTCGCGCGCCAGGCGCTCGGCGAGGCTGAGCACGACCGCCGCGCCGGTGGCGTTGTCGTTGGCGCCGTGCGTGAAGGGTGTGGTGTCGGGCTGCGCGGTGGCCGCCAGCACGATCAGGTAGACCGGCGCCAGCAACCACGCGATGGGCCGCCAGCCCTCGAGGTCGAAGGCGGCGATCGCCAGGAACGCGAGGGTGCCGAGCAGGAAGGCGACGATCCCCGCGGTGGTGATCGCGCGGAACGCCGCGAGGCGCGCCGGGCTGGTGAAGAGCCAGGGGGTGCGGTGGGTGTCGAGGTGGCCGACGAGCAGCACCCGTCGCCTGGCCGGCCCGGCGGCGGGCACGCGGGCCCAGACGTTCTGGCTCTCGGCGCGGGGGACCAGGGCGCGCAGGGGGTGGCGCTGGAAGTACATCTCGAGGAAGACCGACGCCGTGGCGACGGCCATCGCGGCGCCGGCGACGAGCGCGCCCGAGCGGCCGCCCCACGCCACCAGCGCGGTGGCGACGAGCCCGGTGAACGCGGCGATCGCGAACGGTCGCCAGCCGCTGACCGGCGCCTGGAACGGCTCCCAGTGGGTCTCGAGCCCGGCGGTCTCGAAGCGCTCGCGGGCGTAGGCCGCGGCCCGCCGCTCCTCGGGCGTGGTGGAGCCGCGCGGTCCGATCTCGACCGCCAGGTGGTGCACGTGCCGCATCGCGCTGCTGGGCATGTCGGCCGCATCATCGCACGGGTGCCGAGGCGTCAGGTCGGTCCGGCCTCCAGCGCTGGCAGCCGCGCCTCGAACTCCTCGCGGGTGAGGCCGTACACCAGCTCGTCGACGTAGTCCCCCTGCGTGTAGACGTGCCGCCGGATGCGGCCCTCGAGGGTCGCGCCGAGGCGCGCCATGTGGCGCACCATCGGCTCGTTGGTGGCGAGGCAGCGGACCTCGTACTTCTGGTAGCGCAGTTCGAAGAAGGCGTAGCGCAGCACCAGGACCTTGGCCTCGATCCCGTACCCGCGGGCACGGTGTCCGCGGTAGATGCGCGTGCCGGTCTGGAAGGTGCCGTTCTTCAGGTCCATGCTGTGCAGGTTGATGCCGCCGACGAGCTCGCCATCGTGGGTCTCGATCGACCACATGATGCGCTCGTCACGGCTGCCGAACTCGGCGTAGCGCTCCGCGAAGGCGTCGGCGTCGCGGCGCGACTTGGGCAGCGGGGTGCCGTAGTTGAGGAAGTGGACCGCCTCGTGGTCGTCGCGCTCCTCGGCCAGCCACAGGTCGACGTCGTCGACGTGCATGGGGCGAAGGCGGATCCGGAGGCCGGCCCAGTAGGGGCGGATCGCCGGCCGGGGATGGGGGTGCTGCGGCGGGGTGCTCATCGCGAGGTCATCGTGGGCGGTCGCGCCGGTTCGCGCCAGAGCCGTCGGGCCCGTTGAGCGCCATCGTCGTTTGGCGTCGGCGCGGCGCCGTTCGCAGGGGCAAGGCGGAGCGACCCGCCGCTCGATGGTTTCGAGGGCGGGTCGCTCCGCTCACGCGGTGCTGGGTGGGGTCGCGGGACCTAGGTCCGCGTTCGAGCGATCAGAGGCAGTCGATCGAGCTGTCCTCGGCCCCGAAGTTGCCGGAGACGTTGCCGGACCCCGACAGGACGGCGCAGCCCGTGAGGGTACCGGTGTCGACGTAGAGCCCGAAGCCCCCCGAGTTCGTCACCTCGACGCTTCCTTCCAGGTCCAGCGTCCCGTTCAGGACCTCGACGTTCGCGACGTGGATGCCCGCGCCGTCGGTCGAGCCGCCGTTGCTGATCGTGGCGTAGCTGAAGACGTTCGAGCCCGAGGCCGTCTGGATGAGGACCCCGATCCAGTAACCGTTGAGCTCTTCCACCCCGACGAGGTCCACGCGGTTGCTCTCGGTCCCCGCGAGCGTGAGGGACCCTGCGTCGTCGACGATGAGTTCGACGTCCTGCTCGAACTCGAGCCTGGCGCCGGCGGCGATCGTGAGGGGCGCGTCGATGTTCGTGCGGTCGGTGACGCGGTAGGGCACCTCGAGCGCGGGCCAGGTCTGGGCGCTCGTGACGGCGTCGTTGTTGCCGAAGGTGACGAGGACGTACTGGCCGTCGTTCTCGACGCCGCCCTGGCTGAAGGCGGAGGTGTCGTCGAGCTCGCCGACGCGGTCGGGGTGGAGCCACATGGGGACGTCGTTGGCGTAGAAGA
>CAZJUA010000096.1:0-2179 GCA_964549045.1 uncultured bacterium
TCGGCCGCCTGCCCGACTACGTGCGGGAGGGGATCACGGAGGTCGTCCTGCGCAAGCGGCGGGCGGGCTGACGCCGGCTCAGGGCCGCGCGACGCGCCCGGCGACCACCGCGCGGCGCGCGCCGGTCGCGCTCGGCAGCGTGTTGGGAAGGCCGAACCAGGCGGCGTAGCCCATGAGCGCGAAGGCCAGCGTCTCGCGGTCCTTGGAGCGCCAGCCGAGCTCCTCGAAGGTCCGCAGCGGCACGCCCGGCAGCCGCGCGCGCAGCATGTCGACCAGCGTCGGGTTCAAGGCGCCGCCGCCGGCGAGCAGCACCTCGTCGAGCCCGCCCGGAAGCACCCAGCGGCGGTAGGCGTCGGCCGTCGTCTCGGCGGTGAACGCGGTCAGGGTCGCGAGCAGGTCGGCGGGCGACCAGCCCGACACGCCCTCCGGGAAGAGCTCGCGCAGGTTGAAGACCTCGCGGCCGGTCGTCTTCGGCGGCGGGAGCCGCAGGTACGGGTGCTCGAGCAGGCGCGCCAGCAGCGCCTCGTCGACGCGTCCGGCCGCGGCGAGGACGCCGCCCGCATCGAACGGCGCGCCGATCGTGACCGCCGCCGCCTCGTCCAGCAGGCAGTTGGCCGGACCGGTGTCGAAGGCCGCCACCCCAACCGGGTCGCCGTCGACCGGCAGCACGGTGACGTTGCCGATGCCGCCGAGGTTGTGCACCGCGCGGCGGAGGCCACGCTCCGCGAAGAGGTGGAGGTCGCCGAAGGGCACCATGGGGGCGCCCTGGCCGCCAGCCGCCAGGTCGCTCTGGCGGAAGTCCGACACGACGGGCAGCCCGCAGCGCTCGACGACCCGTGTGGGCTCGCCCAGCTGCAGGGTGGAGACCGAGCGCCAGCCGCGGGCCTCGTCGGTCCGCGGGATGTGGTAGACCGTCTGCCCCGACAGCGCGATCAGGTCGACCCGGTGGGCCGCGGCGACGCGCGCACACAGCTCGGCGTAGGCCTCGCCGACCTCGGCGTGCAGCTGCGTCAGTTCCACCACGTCGGCGCCGCCGGGCTCGATGGCCCGCAGGAGCCGCGTCCGCAGGGCGGCGTCGAAGGCCGCCTCCGCGCGCACCTCGACCGACCAGGCGAGCGCGCCGGCGCGGCGCTCGAAACGCGCCAGCACGGCGTCCATACCGTCGAGCGAGGTGCCCGACATCACCCCGAGGACGTTCAGGGGCGGCAGGTCCGCCGGCCAGGGGCGATCGCCCACGGCGGTCATGCGAGGCCCCTCGCGTCCGCGAGTCCCCGGCGCACCGCCCCGTGGAAGGCGACGCGCAGCGCGTGGATGGGGGCGGGCGAACCGCGGCGCGGGTGCACGCGGTTGCCGAGCAACACGACCGCGTGCCCCGCGTCGGGATCGACCCACAGCGAGGTGCCCGTGAAGCCGGTGTGCCCGAAGCCGCGGGCGCCCTCGCCGGCGAAGACGCCGGGACGCGCCAACAGCCAGCCGAGGCCGCGGCGGCCGGTCGAGAGGGCGGCGTCGCCCGCGACCGCCTGCTCGCGAACGGCCTCGAGGAGGAGCTCGCGCGGGCCGAGGCGTGCGTCGAGCGTGAGCCAGGCGTGCGCGTAGCGCAGCAGGTCGCCCACCGTGCCGAACAGCCCCGCGTGCCCGGCGACGCCGTCCCAGACGGTGGCGTTCTCGTCGTGCACCTCGCCCTCGAGCAACCGGTCGCGCCAGCCGCAGTCCTCGGTGGCCGCCACCGGCACACCCTCCAGCGGGCCGAAGCCCGTGTCGGGCATGTCGAGCGGCTCGAACACCTCGCGGCGCGCGAAGGCGTCGAGGCGCTCGTGGGCGACACGCTCGACGACGGCCGCGAGCAGCATGAAGCCCAGGTCGCTGTACACGACCTCACCGGGCGTCTCGACGGGCGTCTGTAGCACGGCGCCCAACGCGCTGCGGCGGGTGCTCACCTCCGCGAAGAGCGGCCGCCACGCGGGCAGGCCGCCGCTGTGGCTCAGCAGCGCCCGCACCGTGACGTCGCCCAGCGACGGCCGTTGGAACCAGCCGGCGCTGCTGAAGAAGCGGCCCACGGTGTCGTCGAGGGCGACCTCGCCCGCTTCGACGAGCCGCAGCACGCTGGGCAGCGTGGCGACGACCTTCGTGAGCGACGCCAGGTCGAAGCGCGTGTCGACGGTGAGGTCCTGGCCGTCGA
>CAZJUA010000097.1:0-10113 GCA_964549045.1 uncultured bacterium
GCGTTCATGGTGCGTCGTCTCGAGCCCTACCACGCGAACGTGGGCAAGCGGCTGGTGAAGTCGCCCAAGCTCTACCTGCGCGACTCGGGCATCCTGCACGCGCTCCTCGGGGTCCGCAACCGCGACGAACTGCTCGGCCACCCGATCGTCGGCGCGTCTTGGGAGGGGTTCCTCGTCGAGCACGTGCTGGCGCTGGTGCCACACGACGACGCCTGCTTCTTCCGAACCGCCGCCGGGGCGGAGATCGACCTGATCCTGCGGGCGGGCGGCGTTACGCCCTGGGTCGCCTTCGAGATGAAGCACACGGTTGCGCCCCGTCCCACGCTCGGCTTCTGGAACGGCCTCGCCGACCTGGGCATCCGGGAGGCGACCGTGCTGCACGCTGGCGACGAGGATTGGGCCCTGGCCGAGGGAGTCACCGCGCAGTCGGCCCTTCGTGTGGGTGCTGGAACCGACCCGTGAGGTGCGCCACCGCCGCCCGCGCGTGGGGCAGGCCGTTCTCGATGAAGACGTCGCTGGTGCGGCCGCCTCGGTTGGCGGCGAGTCGGCACTCCGGGCGGTAGACTCCCCGCATGGACGCCACCAACGCCGATCCGACGCTGGATCGCCTCGCCCGGGTGCTGGGTGAGGAGGGCGACGTGCTCCTGGCGATCGCCTTCGGCTCCGTCGCTGCCGGCGCGGCCGACGCCGAGAGTGACGTCGACGTGGCCGTGTGGACCGACCCCGTGCTCGACCACGAGCGCAAGCGCGACCTGACGCGCGTGATCGCGCTGGCGACCGGACGGCCGGTCGACCTCGTCGACCTCCGGTCGGCCGGCGTCGCGTTGCGGCGCGAGATCCTTCGCCGCGGACGGACGTTGGTCGAGCGCGATCCGGCGCTGCGGGCGCACCTCATCGTCCGTATGCTGGGCGACGTCGAGGATCTTCTGCCCTACGTCGAGCGGATTCACCTGGAGCGGCGCGAACGATGGACGCGGTGATCGTCGCCGCCAAGCTCGAGTCGTTGCGGCGGTGCGTTCGCCGCATCGAGACGCGTCGGGCTGAGTCGGCCGAGGCGCTCGCCGAGGACTTCGATCGCCAGGACATCCTCGTGCTCAACCTGACGCGGGCCGTCCAGCTGTGCGTTGACGTCGGCGCCAACATTCTGGCCGGAACGGAACGGCAGGCGCCTGGAACGATGGGCGAGACGTTCGACCTGCTTGCCGAGGAAGGCGTTCTAGACGTCGAGCTCGCCCGACGCCTGCGATCCGCGGTCGGGTTTCGGAACATCGCCGTGCATAGCTACCGCAGCATCGACTGGTGGATCGTTCACGAGCTGACGACCACCGGCGTCGAGGACCTGCGCGCCTTCGCGGCGGCGATCGGACGGATGCTGGACGAGGGTTGATGCACCGGAAGGCTCGTGAAGTGCCGATGTCTGGCGTCTTCAGGTCTGCTCGTCAACCCCCGGGCCGTAGGCGCCTGACCAGATGCGCCACCGCCGCCCGCGCGTGCGGCAGGCCGTTCTCGATGAAGACGTCGCTGGTGCGGCCGCCCTGGCCCGCGGAGCCGATGGCGTAGAGGCCGGGCACGGTGGTCTCGCGCGTCTCCGGGTCGACGGTGGCCACCGCCGTGTCCGGGTCGACCTCCGCGCCCCCCGCAAGCAGCAGCGCGGGGTCGGCGCGGTAGCCGAGCAAGAGCAGGACGCGGTCGGCCGGGAGCTCGAGGCGCTCCGTGGCCCCGCCGGGCGGGGTGCGCGCCACGACGACGCGGTCGGGCGTGATCTCGGCGACGCGCGCGTGGAAGACTGCGCGGATGGATCCCTCCCTGACGCGGTTCTCCAGGTTCGGCCGGATCCAGTACTTCAGCGAGCGCTTGAAGTCGGCGCCGCGGTGGACCATCGTCACGCGGGCGCCGTGGCGGTGCAGGTCGAGCGCGGCGTCGGCCGCGCCGCTGCCGCCGCCCACGATGACGACGTCGCGCCCGTACTCCGGGTGGGCCTCGCGGTAGCGGTAGCCGACGTGCGGCAGGTCGGCGCCGGGTACGTCCAGGCGGTTCGGGTCGTCGAAGTAGCCGGTGGCCAGCAGGACGGCGCGGGCGCGGAGTGGCGCGTCGCGACCCTCCGTCTGGACCGCGAAGCCGCCTCCATCCCGGACGAGGTGCGTCACCCGCGTGTGCGTGCGCACGTCGAGGCCCTCGTTGGCGACCACCCTGCGGTAGTAGTCGAGCGCCTCCTTGCGGGTCGGCTTGTCGGTGGCGGTGACCAGCGGGTGCCCGCCGATCTCGAGGCGCTCGCTGGTGGTGAAGAAGGTCATGTAGGTGGGGTAGTTGGCGATCGCGTGCACGATCGCGCCCTGCTCGAGCACCGCGGCGCGCAGGCCGGCGCGCTTGGCGGCGATGGCGGCCTCCAGGCCGATGGGGCCGGCGCCGACGATCAGGGCGTCGAGGGGGGCGGTGGGCGGCGGGGTGGTCGCGTCCTCCAGGGGCGCAAGGGCGGCGGACATGGCGTCAGGCTACCTGGCCGGCGCAAGAGGGTCGGTTCGGCCGGAATCCAGCCGCTGCGGGCCCGTTCGGTTGTCGGGTCCGATGGACCGGCTCGGGCTCCGGGGCGTCCGCATCGGGCGTCAGGCAGGTACGGCCTCGTCGTCTTGGCGTTCAGTCGTTCGCGCGCTGCCATACCGGCTGAGGACGACGGCGTGATCGGGGAAGCGCGCCCGGACCTCCAGTTGGCCGCCCAGCGCCTCGACGTAGCGGCGCAGCGTCGAAACGAGGATGTCGTCCTGTCGCTCGAACTTGCTGATACTCGCCTGGCGCACCTCCATGAGGTCGGCGAGCTGTTGCTGCGTGACGGTGTGGGCCACGCGCAGGTCGCGCAGGAGCTCGTACTCCGTGCGCAGCGCGAGCGCCTCCTTGTCGATGGCCTGGATGTCGGACGGCGAGAGGTCGCGGAGGAGTTCGCTGAAGGGCTTAGCCATGGTCGGACTCCCGTTCCTCGAGCAAGGCGGCATAGGCGGCTTCGGCCTTGGGGATGGCGCGCTCGTACCATCGGTTCGAGCCCGTCTTGTCGCCTCCCATGAGCAGGACGGCCGTTCGATCCGGCGTGAACGCGAACAGGACTCGGTATGGACGACCGCGATGCTGCACGCGCAACTCCTTCAGGTGGCGCAGTCGGGACCCCGCGAGCGTGTCGACATGGGGGCGACCGAGGTTTGGGCCATACGATTCGAGCAACCGGATGCGAGCGGCGACGGCCCGTTGCGTGTCGGCGTCCAGGCCGTGCCACCAGCGCTCGAAGGCGGGCGAGATCGTGACGACGTAGGGGATGGCGCCCGCTCCTTCCGAGGATATAGCCTTAGGGTTATGCGGTCAAGGTGACCGGTGGGTGTCCGCGTCGCCCCATCCTGAGATCGTTCGGAGATCCAGCAACCCGCTGCATTGGCACGGGCCGGGACCATCTGGGCGATTCGCGAAGGCCCCGCTCCGTGGTGGGCGCCCTGGTGGAACGATGACGACAGGCCGACGGCCACGTTTGGCTTGACGGATGCAAGGAACTTCCTTACCTTTGGCGCGAGTGGGACGCGCATGATCACCAGCCGCCTATCGAGCAAGGCCCAGACGACGGTTCCCAAGTCCGTCCGTGGCGCGTTGGGCTTGAGCGAGGGTGACACCATCGTCTACGAGATCGTCGAGGGCGGCGTGTTGATGCGACGCGTGCAACCCGTGTCGGCGGACGACCCGGTCCTGCTGTTCGACGAATGGGCGGGGGACGAGGACCGTAAAGCCTATGCCGACCTTCGAGCCCGGCGTCGTGGTTCGCGTGCCGTTCCCCTACGCCGACCGGCCCATTGTCAGCATCGGCCGGCCTTGGTCGTCGCCGCACACGGCTCCGCTGGCGGGGCCAACCTCCTGTGGGTGTTGATGATCACCAGCGCCAGGAACCGACCGTGGCCCGACGACGTCGAGATCGGTACGCGTGAGCCTGGCTCAGGGCTGTCGGCGCCATCCGTGGTGCGCACGCGCAAGATCGCGACGATCGACGCGCGTCATGCCGAGCCCATCGGCCGCATCGGCATCCCCCCGATGGATCGCGTGCGCGCCAATGTGGCGGCGTATCTTGGGCTCTGACGGTATGGCCCGTGTTCGAGAGGTAGCAGTCGGCGACGCGCTTGGCTACCCTGAGGTCCGCGGAGGTGTCGGATGACCACAGATCGAGTCACTCGGGCGTGGACCGGGGCGCGGGAGCGCGGACGGCTTCGATGGGGCAGTTGCGGCTGGACGTCGTGCCGAGCGGCGGCGCTGCGATGAGCGCCGTCGAGGTGCGCAGGGTGTACCCGCGCCCCGTCGCGGACGTGTGGGCCGCGATCAGCGAGCCCGAAGCCGTCGCGCGCTGGTTCGCCCCCAGCGACTTCCGGGCCGAGGTGGGCCACCGGTTCCCGGTGCAGCTCGACCACGCTACCAGTGGCGATCAGGTGCCGCTCGAGGCCGAAGTGACCGAGGTGTCGCCGCCGCGGGTGCTCGCCTTGAGGATGAAGGTGGGCTGGCAGTCGCACAGCGTGAGCTTCGAACTGGAGCCGGTCGCCGAGGGCACCGCCCTCACCGTGCGGCACGGAGGCGTCGGTGTCTTGGTCGCGGGCCTCCTGGCGCCGACCCTGCGTCGCGCGTGGGACACGATCCTGAACGAGCGCCTGGCGGCCGTGCTGGAGGAGGTCGAGCGGGGCGGCGACGAGAAGGGGTGAACCCACGGCGGTCTGCCAGCGTGCCCGTGGGCGCTTGCCTCACGGCGCGAACAACTCCCCCAAGGTCACCAACACGGCCGCCTGCGTCGCGGCGTCCACGCGGCCCAGCACCCCGATGACGCGCGCCTTGTTCACCGTGCGGAGCTGGTCGAGGACGACCAGGCCGTCGCGGCCGTCGAAGCGGCAGGGGACGCGCGTGGGGTAGGGCTTGCCGCCGGTCGTCATGGGCGCGACGATCAGCGTGCGCAGGTGGGCGTTGGCCTCGTCGGGCGAGACGATCAGGCACGGCCGGGCCTTGCGGATCTCGGAGCCCCGTGTGGGGTCGAGCTCGACACGTACGACGTCGAAGCGGTTCACCAGGCCCACTCGAGGTCGTCGAACTCGGGCGCCGGGGTCTCGATGAGCTCTTCCGCGCCGTCCATGGTGAGGCCGGCGAACGCGGTGTCCCAGCCCGCCCGTGCGGGCCGGGCCGGCGTGACGATCAGCGAGCGGCCGGCGAGGGTCAGCTCGACCTCGTCGGCGAGGCCGGCCTGCTCCAGCAGCGGCTTGGGGATGCGGATCCCCTGCGAGTTGCCGATCCTGACGATCTTCGCCCTCATGGCGGCCTCCGTGATCACAATGTAATCACCTCCAGGGGTCGCGTCAAGGTGAGCGTTCGCGACGACCCTCATCGTGAGATGGGTCAAGGCGAGCGATCCGACGGCCTTGGTGCGTGCCTACGTGCTCGCGGCGTTCACCCCTGCCGCGAGGGACACAGCTCCGCCACCGCGCAGCTCCCACAGGTCGGCTTGCGCGCCGCGCAGACGCGGCGGCCACCGCGTTCTCGGCCTTGTTGCGGTAGACGCCGATCGTGTGGATGGTGGGCTCGACCTCCTCCGGCGCGGAGTCCGAGGCGTCGACGTGAGCCATTCAGGATCCGTTCACAGTTGCTCGCAGTAGGGCCTCAGCTTCGCCGCCGTCGCTTCGAGCCCGTGCGCCGCTAGCGTCTCGAGGTAGGCATCGATGCCGACCGGGGGTTTCTGCAGGCGCTGTCGAACCCTCCCCGCCGAGGCGAGGAAGGATGGGCCCGCATGCTCGAAGGCGCGCACCAGAAACGCGTCTGGCAGCTCTGCCGTGATGCCGTGGTCGGCCAGCGCCTGCGCTGGGAAGTGCCGGACGTTCTTCGTGAGGATGACGTCGCAACCGCCAACGATGGCGGCCGCCAGGACATGGCGGTCGTTGGCGTCGGGCAGTTCCAGGTGTCGGATGATCCGCTCGTATCCCGTCACCTGTGCGTCCAGGACAGCACGGTTCATCAGTTCGCATGTCCGCTCGAGCGCAGCGCGCGTCCGGTGAGGCTTCTTGCGCAGGAGCGCGTTCATCCACTCGCGGTGGATGTCGGCGCTCCAGCGTGCCCGGTAGACGTCGGCGACCGCGAGCTCAAGAAGGAAGTCGCGTAGCGGAGCCGAGTACAGCACGTTGGCGTCGAGAAGAACAACGTGTCGACGGCCCGTTACGGGTAGCCGTCCCCCTCCGCTTGGGCGTCTTGCACCAATGCCGCGAGGGCAGCTTCTCGCTCGCGCGCAGTGTCTGCTTTGTACGCCATGACGTCGACCGCCAGAATCCGGCGGTGACGGCCCACGCGCCGGTACGGGATGGCGCCCTTTTCCAGCAGCCCGATGATGAACGGCCGTGAGACGTTGAGGATCTCTGCTGCCTGGGTGGTGGTCAACTCGGGGGTCTCCTGGATCAACGCGACACGCCGGCCCGCAGCCAGGGCCAGCAGCGCTTGGTGCAGGATCGCGACGGCGGAAGGCGGTAGCTCCAGGATCGCCTCGTCCTGGTTCTCGGCCAACTGAAGGCGAGCACCCTGGAGATGTGTCGCGTAGCGTTCCAGGGCCTGGGCAGATCCCTTGGCGGCTCGCATGTCGGCCGGGCTGGGTGGTCGATGCCGTGCGGCGGAGGTCGTCATGGTGAGCTCCCGTTCTCCAAATAGCGTACCCGCTAAACGAAGTAGACGCAATAGATGCAGCAAATGACGTCGTTCGTAGCCAGGGGCCGGGCGCTCTCGTCATGCGGCGTAGCATCCGATGCGATCGCCGGCGCCTTCGGCCGCGGTTGGCGCGTGCCGCCTGATGCTAGGCTCGCGCCCTTTGACACCTGCCTAGGCGACGAGGACGCGCGAGCCGAGGCCGGTCTGGGAGTAAGCTCGCCGAAGCGCGCGTGACGATCAGGGAGCGGCCGGCGAGGGTCAGCTCGCCCTCGTCGCCGAGGCCGGCCTGCTCCAACAGCGGCTTGGGGATGCGGATCCCCTGCGAGTTCCGATCCTGACGATCCCCGCCCGCGGCGTTCACCCCGCCCGCGACGGACACAGCTCCGCCACCACGCAGCTCGCGCAGGCGGGCTTGCGCGCGGCGCAGACGCGGCGGCCGTGCAGGATGAGCGCGTGGTGCAGGAACACCCACTGGTCGGGAGGGAAGAGCTTCTGCAGGTCGGCCTCGACCTTGTCCGGGTCGGCGTGCTTCGAGAAGCCGAGCCGGCGCGCGAGGCGCCCCACGTGGGTGTCGACCGCGATCGCCGGCACCCCGAAGGCGTTGGCGACGACGACGTTGGCCGTCTTGCGGCCGACGCCGGGCAGGGTGACGAGCTCGTCGACCGTCTGCGGCACCTCGCCGCCGTAGTGCTCCACGATGCGCCGCGCCGCCGCCACGGCGTTCTTCGCCTTGTTGCGGTAGAGGCCGATCGTGCGGACGAACGGCTCCACCTCCTCGGGCGTGGCCGCCGCCATCGCCTCCGGCGTCGGGTAGCGCGCGAAGAGCGCGGGCGTGGCCGCGTTGACGCTGACGTCGGTCGCCTGCGCCGAGAGCAGCGTCGCGATGACGAGCTGGAACGGCGTGCCGAAGTCGAGCTCGGTCTTGGCGTCCGGGTAGCAGCCGCGCAGGCCCTCGAGAACGGCGGCGGCGCGGGCGCGGCGGGCGGTCAGGGACTCGCGGGGCATGCGCGGAGGGTAACCGGTCCAGGGGCGCCGAGGCACGCAGATCGGCCAGGGGGCGCCCCCGGTAGGTCGTTCGCGGTCCGTAGCTCCAGGCGGGACACGGGTCAGCCGTCGCCGGCGTTCATCTCAGTGCGCCACATCGGCGAGCGCCGGCCGGGGCACTTCGTCGGTCGTGGCGGGGCTGCCGTAGCGGCGAAGCGTCACCGTGCGCCCGTCGAATCGCGCACGGATCTCGAGCGTGCCGCCCAGGGCCTCGACGTAACGCCGCAGCGTGGAGACCAAGAGGTCGTCCTGGTGCTCGATCTTGCTGAGGCTCGCCTGACGGATGCCCATCATCGCGGCCAACTGCCCTTGGGTCACGTCCCGCTCGAGGCGAAGTTCACGCAGCAGCGTCGCCTCGGCGATGAGGGTCCGGCCCAGTTCGCCGATGCGCTCCTGTCGCTCGGGGGGGAGCTCGGCGATCAACTCCTGGAACGATCTGGTCACGTCCGTTGCCTCGCGTCGACGTGATGGCGGTAGGCGGCTTCCGCCTGCCGGATGGCGCGCTCGTACCAACGCCGCCGGCCCGTCTTGTCGCCCCCGACGAGCAGCAGCGCCGTCCTCTCGGGGGTGAACGCGAAGAGGACCCGGAGTGGGCGGCCACGATGCGGTACACGGAGCTCCTTGAGGTTGTGCACCGTGCTTCCCTTCAGGGTATCGGCGTAGGGGCGGCCGAGGTTGGGGCCGAACACCTCGATGAGCGCGATGTGCCCGGCCACGGCGTCCTGCGCGTCGGCGTCCAGGCTTCGCCACCATGCTTCGAAGGTTGATGTGGTCGAGACCGAGAACGCGATGGCGCTTTCTCCTTCGCATCTTATAGCCCGAAGGCGATGGTGTCAATCGGGGCCAGGGTGGTAGGCCGACCCCATCTTCTCGAACCCGATCGAGCCCAACGTCCTGACCTCGGCACGTGCTGACTGGTTCGCGGCAAGACACGTGCTCGTAGCCCCAACGGTGTCCTTGACCGGCACAACCTTCTCGATGTTTCGCGGCATACCAAGCTGGATGGAGTTCTCCTGCCATGCGCATCCCCATCGACGCCGCCGGCCGCCTCGTGGTCCCGAAGGCCCTGCGTGACGCAGCCGGCATCGTTCCGGGCGGGTTCGTCGAGGCGACGGTCCGCGATGGGCGCATCGAGTTGGAGGCCCTGCTGGCCGACGTCCGGCTCGAGAAGCGCGGGCGCGTGTGGGTGGCCGTGCACGAGCCCGGCACGCCTCCGCTGACGGCGGAGGACGTCCAGGCAACGATCGATCGGCTGCGCTCCGAGCGATGAGGCGCGTCGCGTTGGACACCAGCGTCGTGGTGGCGGCCTTGCTCGCGGCGCACGACCGGCACGAGCCGGCGCGCGTGACGGTCGAAGCGGCGCTCGCCGGCGATGGCGGCGCCGTCCTTCCGGTGCCCGTGGTCTTCGAGGCCTACGCCGTCCTGACACGACTGCCTCCGCCGTGGCGCCTGCGCGCCGACGCCGCCGAACGCGCGCTGCGCGAGACCTACGCCCAGCGCGCCACCCTGATTGGCCTGCACGACGCGGGCGACGCCTGGCAGCTGGTCGGGGACCTTGCGCGCGAAGGGCTCGTCGGTGGTATCGCGCACGACGCCCAAGTCGTTGCCTGCGCCCGGGCAGGAGGCGCGACGGCACTCGCGACGTTGAACCGGCGCGACTTCGCGCGGCTCGATCTCGGTGGCATGACGCTGATCGTCCCCTGAGCCGCGCTACGCGTCGGTCAACCTCTGCCCGGACCGTCGGCGAACGGCGCCATGTGGAAGCGGCAACCCGGGCCAGCCGCGCGCACCAGCCGGGCATCGAGCGTGGCCAGTTCGAGATCGAGCCGTTCGGCGAGGGCCACGTACCAGGCGTCGAAGGTGGCCACCGTGCCGCGGAGTTCCCAGACGCGCTCCGCGAGGGGTTCGAAGGCGTAGAGCGTGACCGGCAGGCTCAGGAGATCGGCGTGGGCCAGATTGGCCGCCTGGGCGGGGATCCGCCCACTGGCCACGCCGCGGCGAAGGACGTTGGCAACCTCGGCCGGGAGGTGGTGAGGCGCGGCGAGTCCGCCGGCGGAGAGCACTTCGCGCGACCAGGTACCGTAGCGGCCCGCGTCGAGCAACGCCTCGACGACGACGGACGCGTCCACCACGCGGTTCATCGTCGCTCGGGCGCCAACAGGTCGACCACGTCGCTCGGCTCGATGGTCGTTCCCATGCGGCGAACGCGGACGGCGACACGATCCATCAACGCTGCCGCGTCCGGCCGGCGGGCCAACTCGATGAGCTCGCTCCGGAGGTACTCCTGCAGGGATCGTCCCGAGCGCGCGGCGCGGGCGGCGAGCTCGTTGCGGGTCTCGTCGGGGACGTCGCGCACGGTGATCGAGGTGGGCATGATGGCAT
>CAZJUA010000098.1:0-2959 GCA_964549045.1 uncultured bacterium
CTGCGCGAAGCCGTTGGCGCTGCCGAGGCTCAGGTTGACGACGTCCATACCGTCCTCGTAGGCCTGCTCGATCGCGGCCAGGATGACGTCGGAGTTCGAGGAGCCCTCGCAGCCGAAGACGCGGTAGGCGCCGAGCGCCACGCCGGGCGCCACGCCCTGCACCTCGACGCCGCCGGCGCCGACGATCCCGGCCACGTGGGTGCCGTGGCCGTTGCAGTCGCCGCCGCCGGGGCGGGTGAGCGCGGCGGGCGTACCCTCGGGCAGCGGCGTGTCGTTCGCCGGGTCACTGGCGTCGTACAGGTCGCCGACGAAGTCGAAGCCGGTGACGATGCGGCCCGTGAACTCGGGGTGGTCGAGCGTGATGCCGGTGTCGATGATACCGACCGCGACGCCCGTGCCGTCGACGCCGAGGGTGTCCACGGCGAAGTCGGCGCCGGTCATGGAGATGGCGGTGTAGAGGTCGGGACCGAGCGTGCCCGGGTCGTGGCGCTCGACCTGCGGCGCCGGCACGATGCCCACCGGGCTCACCGAGCGCACGCCCGGCAGGTTGGTGACGGTCAGCAACTCCTGCGGCGTCAGCTCCGCCGAGAAGCCGCTCACGAAGGTGTCGAACACGTAGCGCGGCGCGATGGCCACGCCGGCGTCGGCGGCGGCGGCCTGGACGGACGCGAGCGCCGCGCTCTGGGTGCCGATGCTGCCGCCGTCGATCCGCGGCAAGGCGTCGATCTCGACGAACCAGACGGTCGGGAACTCGGCGAGCGGGGCGCCGCCGGCGACGTCGACGAAGGGGTCGTGGACGGGCGCGACCGGGCCCGACGGGAAGGCGTACTCGGTCTGCGGCGCGGTCGGCGCCAGCGCGCCCATGTTGCCGCACGCGGCGAGCAGCAGCCCGACCGCCGCCGCCAGCGACAGGAGCGTCAGCCTGCGCATGATCGGGGTCCTCCGTTCCGCGGTCATCAGGGCACCTCCACGGCGCCGACGAAGTAGTACTGGGCGAGGTCGACTTGTGCCGGGTCGTCGGCGAACACGTCGTCGCCGCCGCGGCTGGCGGTCACGTCGACCATGAAGCTCTCGCCGGGCTCGAGCGCGCCGTCGAGGGCCACGGTGACCGGGCTGGTGACGTCGTCGGCCGCGCCCACGTAGGCGTTGGACCCGAGACCATAGGCCTCGATGGCGTAGACGACGCTGGCGTCGGCGTCCTCGGTGAAGGTGACCTCGATCGCGTCGGCCTCGGCGTCGGGCGTGGCGGCCGTGACCTCGGGCAGCGCGATCGCGGCGGCCGCGTCGACCGTGCGCACGAGCGTCTCGCCGGGGAAGGTGAACACGAAGTCGCCGCCGACCGCGTCGGCGCGCGCGACGCCGTCGAGGCGCTGCATCCGCACGAACTCGGTGGGCACGCCCAGGGCACCGAGCGCGGCGGGGCTGAGGCTGACCTCGAAGTCGTCGAGGATCAGCGCGACCACGCCGTCGAGCGTGTCGGCCGGGTCGTAGGTGTAGACGAAGGGCGCGAAGCCGGGGGCGGTGATGGTGACGTCGAGCGTCTCCGCGATCGGGTCGCCCGCCAGGTCGAGAACGCCGAGCAGCACGACGTTGCCGCTGAAGGCGCCGATCGTGGTCAGGTTGCTACCGCCCGTGACGGTGCCCGCGAGCGCGCCGTACTGCAGCGGCGGCACCGGCGTCACGGTGGTGCTGGCCTCGGCGCTCGCCACTCGGCGCGGGCCCGAGAAGCCCTCCCAGGACGCCGCGTTGACCGTGAGCTCGGTCACGTCGTACGCGAGTTCGACGCCGGCGGTGACCGTGTCGACGGACGCGCCGGGGGCCAGGTCGAACTCGAAGCCGCTCAGGATCACGCCGAACAGGTCGTCGGAGAGGTCGTGCAGCGGGACCGACACCTCGCCCGTGTTGCTGATCGTGTAGCAGTAGTAGACGGTGGTGGGCGCGTCGGAGAAGACCTCGATGTCAGAGGTGTCGGCGCAGACGTCGGCCTCGGTGCCGACGGTGGCGACCAACGACAGGGCCCCTTCGGGGGGGCTGAGCAGCGAGCACGCGCTCAGCAGCAGCGCCCCGGCGAGCAGGAGCCAGATCGACTTCGCGTTCATGAAACCTCCAGGTGGTGTCCGGATGCGACGGGACGAAAGCCAGACGTGGGTTCGATCAGGCCCGACCTCCTTAGCGGGAGAATCCTCATGGGAGTCTAATCCATCGGGCGGGACGCGGCCACGACCTCCCCCGCCAGCCGCTTCGCCTCCCGCCGCAACCGCTGCAGGAACGTCTCGAGCGTCGGGTAGCGGTCGCCGACCACGAACAGGCCCGGCACCGTGGGCCGGCCAGCCCCGTCGAGCCACGCGGCGATCGGATCGGTCGCGGGCCGGAAACCCGTGGCCAGGACGACCGCGTCGAACGCCTCCTCGCGCCCGTCGGCGAAGCGCACGCCGTCGGCGATGAACGCCGCGGCGGCCGGCCGCACGGCCACGCGACCCGCGCGCACGGCGGCGACCAGCTCGAGCCCGACGACGGCGACCGCATCGCCCGGCGCGCCGGCGGGCCACGGCAGGCACAGCTCGGGGTACGCCCGTCGCAGGCGCCGAAGCGCCGCGTCGGCGAGGCGCGGCGGCAAGCGGCGCCACAGCTCGCCGCTGCGCTGCGATACGGCGTTCGGGTAGGGCACGAAGACGGCGCCGTCGCGCACGGCGATCGTCACCGATGCCGCCACGCCCACGGCCGCCGTGGCGACGTCCTTGCCGCTGTTGCCGGCACCGATGACCAGCAGTCGGCGGCCGCGGAAGGCCTCGGGCCCCCGGTAGTCGCGCAGGTGGAGCGCCTCGCCAGCGAAGCGCGCGCGGCCGGGCAGGTCGGGGACCACGGGCGCCGCCCAGATGCCGGCGGCCCACACGAGCACGCGCGCGCGGACGTCGCCGGCGGTCGTCGAGAGGCGCCAGCCGCCGGCCTCGGGCGCCGC
>CAZJUA010000099.1:0-51735 GCA_964549045.1 uncultured bacterium
GGGCGTCACCGGAGCCCGCGACGGCGTGCCGGACGAGGTGGCCGACCTCGTCCGGCGCGCCCGCCAGGCCGCCGGCCTGCCGGTCGCCGTCGGCTTCGGCGTGGCGAGCCCGGCGACCGCCGCCCGCGTCGGCCGGGTGGCCGACGGCGTGGTCGTCGGCTCCGCGCTCGTCGAGCGCGTGGGTCGGATGCGCGTCCCGGAGGACGTCGGCGAGCTGGAGGCGTTCGCCGGCGAGCTGGCCGCGGCGCTCCGTCGCGGGTGAACGGGGGTCAGTCGACGCGCAGGGTGACGATCGGCCCGAGCGCGAGGTAGAGTTCCGGGGCCACGAACAGGTCGGCGCCCGTTCCGACGTCGCCGCCCACCACCCGCACGACGACGGGGTCGCCGTGACGTTCGGAGTGGAGGAGCAGCAGCTGCCCGGGCGGGTACTGCTCCGACCGGGCCTCGAACCCCCGCAGATCGGACGCGACGGCGAGTCGGACGGCCCCGGCGCCGAACTGGAGGGGTTCGACCCGCACGCGCGCGAGGCCGCTGCGGACCATGTCGATCTCCTCCGCCGCGGCGCGCGAGAGGTCGATGACGCGGTCGGGCTTGAAGGGGCCACGGTCGTTGATGCGGACCTGGACGCTGAGACCGTTGGCGAGGTTGGTCACCCGCAGCACGGTGCCGAACGGCAACGTGCGGTGCGCGGCGGTCAGCTGCCCAGGATCGAAGATCTCGCCGCTGGCGGTACGCCGGCCCGCGAACCCCGGCCCGTACCACGAGGCGTTCCCCTCGAACGCGGCCAGCAGCGGCAGCACGACGCCCATGGCGGGCTCGGCGGCCGGCGCCCCGCCGCCCGCGACGGCGGCCTGGTTGGCGGGGGCGCAGGCGGCCAACACGAGGACGACCCGCCCGACCGACCAGGCGGGATGGGTCGCGTTGCGGCGCCGGCTTCGGTGCACCCGGTCAGGATGCCACCCAGAGCGTCGCGGAAGATGAGAGGCAGAAGCGGGACGCACCCGCCATTCGAGCCGCGTGATCAGGTCCAGGTGCGGCGCGCCAGTTCGCGCTGGGCCAGCACGAAGGCCTCGTAATCGGGCAGCGCTGCGCTGCCGTCCGCGATGGCCTGCTCGCAGCGATCGATGATCTTGACGAGCTCCTCGCCGCTGAGCTGGTGAAGCGGCTCAGCCCGCGTGAACGACTCCTGTACCATGGCTCGCTCTCCTCTCCCCGCCGGCCACCGCGTGGCTCGGGTGGACCCGTCGGGTCCGATGACGCAAGGTAGCGCCTGTCCACTGACGGGAATATCACGCCTTCATGACGGCACGCTTACGTCATGGGCCGGTTAGCCTGGTCGGGTGATCGACACCCACTGCCACCTGGACCGCTGCGGTGATCTCGCGCTCGCCCTCGACCACGACCTCGCGGCCGTCATCACGGTGTCGACCGACCTCGCGCGCCTGGCGCCCGTGTTGCGGCTGGCGAGCGAGGATCCTCGGACCTTCGCCGTCGTCGGCATCCATCCGAACGAGGCGAAGGAGGCGAGCGATCCCGAGGCGGTGGCGGCCATCGAGGCCGCGCTCGACCACCCGCGGGTGGTGGGCGTCGGCGAGACGGGCGTCGACCTCTACTGGGACCGCGTGCCGCTCGCCCAGCAGCTGGCCAGCTTCCGCTGGCAGGGCGAACTCGCCCGCAGCCGCGACCTGCCGCTCGTGCTCCACGTGCGCGATCCCCAAGGGGACGACGACCCGGCGTCGCGCGAGGCGGCGGCGGTCCTCGCGGAGCTGGGCCACCGGCGCGGCGTTCTGCACTGCACCAACGGCCATCCTGGGCTGATGGAGGTGGCGCTCGACCTCGGCTGGTTCGTGTCCTTCGCGGGCAACCTGACCTACCCGAAGGCGACGGCGGTGCGGGAGGCCGCCGTCTCGGTCCCCGAGGAACGATTGCTTGCCGAGACCGACGCCCCGTACCTCGCGCCGGTGCCCCGGCGGGGCCGCCCGAACGTCCCGCTCAACGTGCGCTACACGGCCGCCGAGCTCGCGCGCCTGCGGGGCGTCGACGCCGGCGAGCTCGAGCGGCGACTCGACGCCAACGCGCGCGCCCTGTTCCGCCTGCCCTGACCCTCACCCCAGGCGCTCGTCCGGGCCGGTATCGCCCGCTGGCCCCGCCGCGGCACGCTCGGCGGCGTCCTCCGGGCGCGGTCGCAGCATGAGCGCCAGCCTCCGCCGTGACACCACGCGGTGGGGATCGCGGGGGATGAACGCCGTGACGACGTCGACCCAGCGCGGCCGGCCGTACTCGGCGACGACGTGCAGCGGCAGGCGCACCTGACGCCCCGCCGGCAGCCAACCGAGGACCAGCAACCGGCGATCGTCGAGGTAGCGAGCGAGTTCGCGCCCGTGCAGCAGGGTCATGACGACGTCGCGCTCGGTGAAGCCCTCCGCGATGGCGTGGCGGGAGGCGTGCGGGCCCAGGCGGTAACGGCCGTCGCGCACGAAGGGCCTGAGCTCTTCGAGGCTGCGGACGGCGGGTCGGCGCGGTTTCGACGATGGGTGCATCTCGAGGTCTCCGGGGCGACGCTAGCACGGGTGTCCGCGAGCGTCGGGGTCGGTGGCGACCACCGGCTTCGTGCGCGACGGCGCTTCACCGCGCGAGGGGGCTAGCATGCGGCATGACACCAGGGGAACGCGTCGGCGGCCGCCACGTCCGCTTCTTCGAACGCGCCGGCTCCGACGCCCGCGCGACGCTCGAGGCCCTCGCCGGGCGCCTCCGAGAGGGGGGCGCCGAGGTCGAGCTCCTCGCCAGCACCGAGCAACCCGCCCTGTGGCTGCTCACTGCCCGCGGTGGGCGGGAGGTCGCGGTGGACGCGGCTACCCGCACCTGGCGCTTCACGACGGTGGACCCGTGAGCGCGGGCTTCGTCGACGACGCGCTGCACCTCGTCCGCGAGGGCGCCGACCTCTACGTCGAGCAGGTCGGACCCGCCGACGCGCCGGCCGTGCTGTTCCTCCATGGGGGCCCCGGGGCCTCGGCCCACGCCTTCCGCGAGCTCCTCGGCGAGGACCTCGAGCCCTACCGCGTGGTCTACCTCGACCAGCGGGGGGGCGGCCGCAGTTACGCCGACGCCGCCTTCGACCTCGACACGCTCGCCGACGACGCGGCCGCCGTCGCCGAGGCGCTGCGGCTCACGAGCTTGACCACGCTGGCCCACGGCTTCGGCGCGGCGGTCGCCGTGCGCCTCGCCGTCCGCCACCCGCGCCTGGTGCGCGGTCACGTGTGGCTGAACCCGTGGCTGTCGATGCCCCTGCTCGCCGCGACGCTCCACCGCCACGCGCTCGAGGCGGGCAGCAACGAGGGCCGTGCCCGCGAGGCGGCCGAGGACGCGGACCCGGATGTCCTGGTCGACGAGGCCTTCGCCGCGGCCGGCGCCAAGCCGCTCCTCGACGCGCTCCTCTTCCCGAACCCGGCGGCGCGGCTGCAGCTGGAGCACGCGGAATCGTCCGTGCTGCTCGGACCCAGCGAGTCGGTCGGCCTGAGCGACCCGTGGCGTGTCGACGTGACCGCGGAGCTCGACCGCCTCGAAGGGCCCGTGGCCGTGCTGCAGGCGACGGGTGACGGCAGTAGCTACCCCGACCAGGCGGAACTCGCCCTCGGCCACCTCCCACGGGCGGTCGTGGCCTTCCTCGCGGGCGGCCACCACCCCTACCTCGACGACCCCGATCCCTTCCTCGCGTCGCTCCGAGCCGCCCTCGACCACGCGGGGGCACGGACGTGAAGCGCATCTCGAACGGTCGTGGGCGACGGTGCTACAGTCGGCGGATGCTCGTACCCGATCTCCAGGTGCCGTCGGTCGCGGACATCGACCCGGCGTGGCTGCGGGAGCGAGGCGTGCGCGGCGTGCTCATCGACGCAGACGACACGCTCGTCCCCGGCGACGACGGCCCGATCGCCCCCGAGGCCCTCGTGTGGATCGATGAGCTGCGCGCCGCCGGCGTACGCTTCGCGATCCTCTCGAACGGCACCTCGGGCCGCATCGCCGCCCTCGGCGAGCGCCTCGACCTCCCCGCCTTCGCGATGGCGGGCAAGCCGTTCGGCTTCGCCTTTCGGCGGGCGCTGGAGGCGATCGGCACCACGCCTGCCACGACGGCGATGGTCGGAGACCAACTCTTCACGGACGTCCTCGGAGCGCGATGCGCCGGCCTGACGTCGGTGCTCGTCGCGCCTCTGACGCCGGGCCGCCACACCCATACACGGGTGGCGCGCCGCCTGGAGCGCTGGGTGCTTGCTGGAGGTGACCGTGCCCGTCCTCTCGATCGGTGACAAGCGGCTGGGTGCCGTGCTCCTCGAACGCGGCTACGTCAGCGACGAGGCCCTGCAGCAGGCGATCAGCCGTCACGGCGAGGTCGGCGGTCGGCTGGCCGACGTGCTCGTGCAGATCGGGGTCCTGTCGGAGCAACGCATCGCGCGCGCCGTGGAGGAGTCGATCGGCATTCCGCTCGTCATGCTGCCACGCGTCGACGTCATGCCGGAGGCCCTCGCCAAGGTCCCGGCGGCGACGGCGTACGAGATCGGCGCCCTCGCCTTCGCCGTCGACGGCCATCGCCTGCGGGTGGCCTTCGAGGACCCCCTCGACGCCCTCGCGATCGAGGAGATCGAGGACGCCTCCGGCTGCGTCGTCGAGCCCTACCAAGGACTGCAGAACGAGATTCGTTGGGGCCTGGCCACGTACTACCCCGAACTGGGCCTCACACCGCCCAGCGACGTTCACCTCGACACCGGTCGACGCCTCGGAACGCTGGCCGTCGGCCACGGCCTGCTGACCGAGGACGAGCTTCAGGACGCCGTCACCGAGCAGCAGCGCACTGGCGGGATGCTCGGTCGCATCCTGCTCAAGCGTGGCCACCTCACGGCGGACCAGCTCGCCGAGTTGCTCGCCGAGCAGTACGAGCTCCCGTTCGAGCCCGGCATCGAGAACCTGCCCTACGACGAGCGTCTCTCGAGCCAACTCCTGCGCCTCGACGCCGTGCAGTTCAACGCCGTGCCGCTGCGTTTCGACGGCGAGAACGTCGTCATCGCGCTGGCCGACCCGCGCCGCCTCGGCGACGTCGAGGCGATCGTCCAGCGGCCGGCGGTCTTCGTGGGCAGCACCGAGGCGCAGGTCCAGCGCCGCATCGAGAAGATGTACGCCGGCGACAAGGGGCGTCTCGGCGAGACGCTGCTGATGGGCAAGAAGATCAAGCGCGAGCAGCTGCGCAAGGCCCTGGAGGAACAGACCAAGCTCGGCAAGGTCAAGCCGCTCGGTGAGGTGCTGGTCGACCTCGGGTACGTGTCGCAGGCGGAGGTCGACGAAGCGCTCAACAAACAGCGCTCCGGCGGCGATCGGCTGGAAGACACCCTGGTGCAATCGGGCAAGATCTCGCCGGAGATGCTCGCCAAGAGCCTCGCGATGCAGCTCGGCTTCGAGTACCTCGACGACTCGACCGCCAAGATCGATCCGATGGTCGTGACGATGGTCCCCGAGCACACCGTGCGCCGCTACCCGGTGATGCCCATTCGGCTCGACGGGAACACGCTGATCGTGGCGATGAAGGACCCGCGGCACGTGTTCGCGCTGGACGACATCCGCCTGATCACCGGCAAGGAGATCCAGCCGACGGTGGCGACCGAGGAGTCGCTCATGCGGATGATCAACCGCTTCTACCGCGACGGCGCCGACATGGATGAGCTCGCCAAGGCCATGCTCGAGGAAGTCGGCACGAGCGGCACCCAGGTCGAGGCGGACACCAGCGCGATCGACGACAACGCCCTCGTCAAGGTCGTCAACAACATCATCCGTGAGGCCATCCTCAACGACATGTCCGACATCCACATCGAGCCGCGGCCAGAGCACGTGGTGGTGCGCGTCCGGAAGGACGGCGGCCTGCGCGAGTACATGACGATGCCCAAGGCGACCGCCGGTGCCCTGGCGGCGCGCATCAAGATCATGGGCGGCCTCAACATCGCCGAGCGACGGGTGCCGCAAGACGGGCGCATCCGTTACAAGGACAAGTCGACCGAGGTGGACCTGCGCCTCTCGACGCTGCCGACCGTGTACGGCGAGAAGTCCGTCATGCGCCTGCTGAAGAAGGCAACCTCGATCCCCGAGATCGAGGAACTCGGCTTCGCGGCGCACAACTTCCAGCGTTTCACCGACGTGATCAAGAAGCCCTACGGCATGTTCCTCATCACGGGACCCACCGGCTCGGGCAAGTCGTTCACCACCTTCTCGATCCTCAAGCGGATCGCCACGCCCGACGTCAACGTGTCGACGGTCGAGGATCCCGTCGAGTACGAGATCCCGGGCATCAACCAGACGCAGGTGAACCTCAAGGCTGGGCTCGACTTCGCGCGCGCCCTTCGGGCATTCCTGCGGCAGGACCCCGACATCATCTTGGTCGGCGAGATCCGCGACCACGAGACGGCCAAGATCGCGATGGAGGCGGCCCTGACGGGCCACCTGCTGATCGCGACGCTGCACACGAACGACGCTGCCGGCGCCGTCGTCCGTCTCGTCGAGATGGGCCTCGAGGCGTTCAACGTCTCGGCGTCGTTGATCGGCGTACTGGCCCAGCGCCTGGTTCGGCGCGTCTGCCGCGACTGCCGGGTCGAGTACACGCCGGAGCCCGACGTCCTGCGGCGCCTCGGTCTCGACCTCGACGAGATTCGGGGCAAGAAGCTCTACCGCGGCGTCGGATGTGAGAAATGCGGTGGGAGTGGCTACAACGGGCGGTACGCTATCCACGAGTTGATCACCATCGACGATGAGTTGTCGAACGCGATCGTCAAGGAGGCCTCGGCGTTGGAGATCAAAGAACTCGCGATGAAGCGCGGTATGAAGACCCTTCGCGAGGACGGTATGCTGAAGGCGTTCGAAGGCATCACGACGCTCGAGGAAGTGTTGGCCAGGACGGCCGACTGACCAGGAGGTAGGCCCCATGGCCGATCAGATTCGATCGACCCAAACCCAGGTGGACATCGTCGACCTGCTCAAGCTCGCCGTCGAGCGTCGCGCGTCCGACCTGGTCCTGACCGTCGGACTGGCCCCCATGATCAAGGTCAACGGCGAGTGGCGGGCGACCGAGCACGACGTGCTGACGCCCAACATGACCCGCAAGTTGATGTACTCGATGATGGACGAGAAGAAGCAGCGCAACTTCGAGGAGCGCAGGGATCTCGACTTCTCGTTCAGCCTATCGGGCCACGGGAGGTTCCGCGTCAACTGCTTCCAGCAGCGCGGCTCGGTGGGCGGCGTCATGCGCACGATCTCCGAGGACGTCATGCCATTCGAGACGCTCGGGGTTCCGAAGGAGATGGCCGACGTCGCCCGGCTCCCGCGAGGCCTGGTGCTCATCACCGGCCCGACGGGCTCCGGCAAGTCGACGACGCTCGCCACCATGATCGACCAGATCAACGGCGAGTCCGCGAAGCACATCGTCACGGTCGAGGACCCGATCGAGTTCTTCCACTCCCACAAGCGCTCCATCGTCAACCAGCGGGAGATCGGCGAGGACACCCGCGACTTCCACGCGGCGCTGCGGTCCGTGCTGCGGCAGGCGCCCGACGTCATCCTGGTCGGTGAAATGCGCGACTACGAGACGATCCACTCCGCCGTGACCGCCGCCGAGACCGGCCACCTGGTCCTCGGAACGCTGCACACGAACTCGGCGCCCGAGGCGATCGACCGCATCATCGACGTCTTCCCCGAAGCCCAACAGGCCCAGATCCGGGTGCAGCTGGCCAACAACCTGCAGGCGATCTTCACGCAGCAGCTGCTGCCCAGGCTCTCCGGCGAGGGGCGGGCCCTGGCGTACGAGCTGCTGCTCGCGACGCCCGCCATCCGCAACCAGATCCGCGAGGGCAAGACGCACCAGATCCTCGCCTCGATGCAAGTGAGCGGCAACCTCGGCATGCTGACGATGGACGCCTGCCTCGCCAACCTGCACCTCAAGCGCGTCATCAGCTTCGAGATGGGCCTCAACCGCTCCGTCGACCCGAAGGAGTTCGAGCGCCTCGTCAGCACCGGGGGGTCCGCGGCCGGCACCGCCGCCGCGACGGCGGGCGCCCGCCCGGCGGCCGGCCCCGCGGCCAGCGGCGGCCCCGCGCGCCCCCCCGGTGGCGCACCGGCGATCGGGCGCGGCGGACGCGGCTAGACGCCGTTGGCTCGCGCTGGGCGTGGGCGCGTACGCCAGCGCGCGACCGCGCCCACCGTGGACACGATGGCGTTGACAGCCGCCGCCGCTCTGCGTACGCTCTGCCCCATGCAGTCTCGCCCCCGAACGCGACGCCGGCTGCGGGTCATCCAGCAGCGTCACACCCTGCCGCTACGGCTGCCGGGTGCGAACGCCGTCGTGTCGCCTCGCTGAGGCGTCCCGCCCACCCCGTCGCGCCCCCGGTCGAACCCCTTCGGCCGGGGGCGTGTCCGTCCGACGATCGTCGCGCGCCACCGCAGTGAGCGCGCGCCCCGAGGAGCCCCCCTTGAACGAGCCCCGCCACCTCTTCGACAAGGTCTGGGACGCCCACGCCGTGGGCACCCTGGCCAACGGCCAGACCCAGCTCCTGATCGGCACGCACCTCATCCACGAGGTCACCAGCCCGCAGGCGTTCGGCATGCTCGACGACCTCGGGCTCCCCGTGCGCATGCCGCACCGCACCTTCGCCACCGTCGACCACATCGTGCCGACCGACCAGCGCCACGAGCCGTTCGGCGACCCGCTCGCCGACGCCATGATCAAGGCGCTCAGGGCGAACTGCGAACGGCACGGCATCACCTACTTCGACCTCGGCTCGGGCCGCCAGGGCATCGTGCACATGGTCGGCCCGGAGCAGGGCATCACCCAGCCCGGCACCACGATCGCCTGCGGGGACTCCCACACGAGCACCCACGGCGCCTTCGGGGCCGTCGCCTTCGGCATCGGCACCAGCCAGGTGCGCGACGTCCTCGCCAGCCAGACGATCGCGATGACCAAGCCCAAGGTGCGCCGCATCGAGGTCAACGGCGCCCTCGGGCCCGGCGTCTACGCCAAGGACGTGATCCTCCACATCATCCGCACCCTCGGCGTGAACGGCGGCATCGGCTACGCCTACGAGTACGCCGGCGACGTCTTCGACCGCATGAGCATGGAGGAGCGGATGACGGTGTGCAACATGTCGATCGAGGGCGGCGCGCGGTGCGGCTACGTCAACCCTGACGACACGACCTTCGCCTACCTGGAGGGGCGCCCGTACGCGCCGCAGGGCGCCGCCTGGGACGCGGCGGTGGCCCGCTGGCGGGCGACCGCCAGCGATCCGAGCTGCGCCTACGACGACCTCGTCGCCATCGACGCGGCGGACATCGCCCCGACCGTCACCTGGGGCATCAACCCCGGACAGGCGGTCTTCATCGACGAGCGCGTGCCGCACCCCGACGAGGTGCCGGCCGCCGAGCGGGCGTCCGTCACGGAGGCGCTCGCGCACATGCAGCTGGTGGGCGGCCAGGCCATCGCCGGCACGCCGGTGAACGTCGCCTTCCTGGGGTCGTGCACGAACGCCCGGCTGAGCGATTTCCGCGAGGTGGCGGCCGTGCTGCGCGGCCGCAAGGTCGCGCCCGGCGTGCGCGCCATCGCGGTGCCGGGTTCGACGCTGGTCAAGGAGGCCTGCGAACGAGAGGGCATCGACCGCGTGCTCATCGACGCTGGCTTCGAGTGGCGGGCGGCGGGGTGCTCGATGTGCCTGGCGATGAACCCCGACAAGCTCCAGGGTGACGAACTCTGCGCCAGCTCGTCCAACCGCAACTTCAAGGGGCGGCAGGGCTCGGCCACCGGGCGCACGGTCCTCATGAGCCCCGTCATGGTCGCCGCCGCCGCGGTGACCGGGGCGGTCGCCGACGCGCGCGCCGTCTTCGGCGCCCGGGGGGCTTGACATGGCACTGGAACCCATCCTGCACGTGCGCGGACGCGGCGTGGTCGTCCCGGGTGACGACATCGACACCGACCGCATCATCCCGGCGCGCTACCTCAAGGCGATCACCTTCGACGGCCTCGGCGAGTTCCTGTTCCAGGACGTGCGCTTCGACGAAGACGGTCGATCGCTCGGCCATCCGCTCGACCGCCCGGAGCGGCGCGGCGCCAGCGTCCTGCTGTCGGGACGCAACTTCGGCTGCGGGAGCTCCCGCGAGCACGCACCCCAGTCGATCGCGCGGGCCGGCTTCCGGGCAGTGATCGCCGGTTCGTTCGCCGAGATCTTCTTCCAGAACGCCACCACCCTCGGCGTGGTCTGCCTGGCGTTGGGTGACGAGGACCTGGCCGCCGTCGCGGCGGAGGTGGAGACCGACCCGGCCAGCGAACTCACGATCGACGTGGCCGCGGCGACCGTCACCGTCGCCGGGCGCACCCATGCGGGCACGCTGCCGGCCACCGCCCGCGACGCCCTGGCCCGCGGCCGCTACGACCTGCTGGCGGAGCTGCTCGAGCACGACGCCGCCGTGGCGGCCACCGCCGAGCGCCTCCCGTACGTCGCCGGGGGCCGCGGGTGACCCGCCACCGCATCGCGGTGCTCGCCGGCGACTTCATCGGGCCCGAGGTCATCGACGCCACCCTCGAGGTCCTCGAGGCGCTGGCGCCGCGCGCCGGCTTGGCCTTCGACGTCAGGCCACTCCCGTTCGGCGGGCACGCGATCGACCGCCACGGCGCACCGCTGCCGGACGTGACCAAGGCCGGGGTGCTCGAGGCGGACGCGGTGCTGATGGGCTCGGCCGGCGGGCCCGTCGGCGATCACCCGTGGAACCACCTCCCCCGCGAGCTGCGGGTCGAGAGCGGCATCCTCGGCCTGCGGCGGCACCTCGGCGTCTACGCCAACCTGCGGCCGGTGACGGTCTTCGAGGGACTCGAGCACCTGTCGCCGCTCAAGCCCGAGATCGCGCGCGGCACCGACCTGCTGATCGTGCGCGAGCTGACCGGCGGGATCTACTTCGGTAAGCCCTCCCAGAACGGTCCCGACCGCGGCGTCTCCACCGACGTCTACGAGCGGTACGAGGTCGAGCGCATCGCGCGCAGCGCGTTCGAGGCCGCGCGCCTGCGGCGTGGTCGCGTCACCAGCGTCGACAAGGCCAACGTGCTCGACGTCTCGCAGTTCTGGCGCGACGTCGTGGTCGGCGTGCACGCGAGCGAGTTCCCCGACATGACGCTGGACCACCTCTACGTCGACAACGCCGCGATGCAGCTCGTCCGCGACCCCGGGTACTTCGACGTGGTGGTGACCGCCAACCTGTTCGGCGACATCCTCTCCGACCTCGCCGCCGTGCTGCCCGGCTCGCTGGGCGTGCTGCCGTCGGCCAGCCTCGGCGGCCGCGTCGGTCTCTACGAGCCCGTGCACGGCAGCGCCCCGGACATCGCGGGTCGCGACCTGGCCAACCCGACCGGCACGCTGCTGTCGGCCGCGATGATGCTGCGCTTCGGGCTGGGGGCGCCCGCGGCGGCGGACGCGCTCGAGGGTGCCGTCCGCGCGGCGCTGGCCGAGGATCCCACCCGCGACCTGGGCGGCACGCGTGGCACGGCCGCCTTCACGGCCGCCGTCGTCGCGGCACTGCCGGCCCGCGTCGCGAGCGGCGAACCGGGCGCGACCGCCGCCGCGGGTTGAGCGCCGGGCGCGGCGGCGATCGCCGCCGCGCCGCGTCGCACGACCGAAGTCGTCGGCCCGATCCCGCCGCTCGTGCCGCCCGGCGCGGGTACGATGCCCCTCTCGGAGGAACCCGATGCCCGAACGCACCGCCCCCAACCGCCGCTCCGCCATCGTCACCCAAGGCGACCACCGCGCGCCCAACCGCGCGATGATGCGCGCCGTCGGCTTCACCGACGACGACTTCCACAAGCCGATCGTGGCGATCGCCAACGGCCACAGCACGATCACGCCATGCAACGCCGGCCTGGGCGAGCTGACCGCGGCCGCCGAGGCCGCCCTGCGGCGCGCCGGCGGCATGCCGCAGACCTTCGGCACGATCACGATCAGCGACGGCATCTCGATGGGCACCGAGGGCATGAAGTGCTCGCTGGTGTCGCGCGAGGTGATCGCCGACAGCATCGAGACGGTCGTGCGCGGGCAGTCGATGGACGGCCTGCTCGCGATCGGCGGCTGCGACAAGAACATGCCGGGCGCGATGATCGCCATCGCGCGCCTGAACGTCCCCGCCGCGTTCGTCTACGGCGGCACGATCAAGCCGGGCCACCACGACGGTCAGGACCTGACGATCGTGTCGGTGTTCGAGGCGGTCGGCGAGTACGCCGCCGGGCGCATCCCGCTCGAGACCTTTCGCGCCATCGAGCAGCATGCCTGCCCGGGCAACGGCTCGTGCGGCGGCATGTACACGGCCAACACGATGTCGTCGGCGATCGAGGCGCTCGGCCTGTCGCTCCCGTACTCGAGCACCGAGGCCGCCGAGGACGACGAGAAGACGCGCTCCACCGAACGGGCCGCCGAGGTCCTGCTGCGCCTGATCGCCGACGACGTGCGACCGCGCGACCTGTTGACCCGCGAGGCCTTCGAGAACGCCATCACCGTGGTCATGGCGGTCGGCGGAAGCACGAACGCCGTGCTGCACCTGCTCGCGATCGCCCGTGCCGCCGAGGTGCCGCTCGACCTCGACGACTTCGAGGCGATCCGCCGCCGCACGCCGCACCTGTGCGACCTCAAGCCCTCAGGGCGTTACGTCGCCACCGATCTGCACCGGGCCGGCGGCATCCCCCAGGTGATGCGCATGCTGCTCGACGCCGGGCTGCTGCACGGCGACTGCATGACGATCACCGGCAAGACGGTCGCCGAGAACCTCGCCGACCTGCCGTCGGCGCCGCCCGCCGACCAGGACGTCATCCTGCCGTTCGACCGCCCGAAGTACCCCGAGGGGCACCTGGCGATCCTGCGTGGCAACCTCGCGCCCGAGGGGGCCGTGGCCAAGACGTCGGGCCTGAAGCAGACGCGCATCACGGGCCCCGCCCGCGTCTTCGAATCGGAGGAGGACGCGATGGCGGCCATCCTCGAGGACCGCATCCGGGCGGGCGACGTCCTCGTCATCCGCTACGAGGGCCCGGTCGGGGGCCCTGGCATGCGCGAGATGCTCTCCCCCACCAGCGCGATCATCGGCAAGGGTCTCGGCGACGCCGTCGGCCTGATCACCGACGGGCGCTTCTCCGGCGGGACCTACGGGCTCGTCGTCGGTCACGTCGCGCCGGAGGCGGCCGTCGGCGGCCCCATCGGCCTGCTGCGGGAGGGCGACACGATCACGATCGACGCCGAGCGCAACCTGCTGGAGGTAGCGCTCGACGACGCCGAGCTCGCCGCCCGCCGCGCGCTCTGGGGCCCGCCCGAGCCGCGCTACACGGTCGGCGTGTTGGCGAAGTACGCCAAGCTCGTCGGCAGCGCGTCCGAGGGGGCCGTCACGGGGTAGGGGGGTTCGTCGGGGCGCACGCCCCGACGAACGCACGGGGGCCCAGCGCCCCGCCGCCGCGGCGGTAGACTTCCGCCATGGCGCCGCTCAAGGTCACCATCTGGAACGAGTACCTCCACGAGCTCGAGCACGAGGTCGTCGGTCGGATCTACCCCGACGGCATCCACGGCGCGCTGCGGGACGCCGTCCTCGAGCGGCACGCGGACGCGCTGGTGCGCACGGCCACCCTGCGACAACCGGACCATGGGCTCTCGGACGAGCTGCTGGCCGACACCGACGTGCTCTTCTGGTGGGGGCACAAGGCCCATGCGGAGGTGAGCGACGCCTGGGCGGCCAAGGTCCACGAGGCCGTCTTGCAGGGCATGGGGCTCGTGGTGCTGCACTCGGGGCACTTCTCCAAGCCGTTCAAGCGGGTGCTCGGCAGCCACGCCTCGCTGCTCTGGCGCGAGGCGGACGAGAAGGAGCGGCTGTGGAACCTCCAGCCGTCGCACCCCATCCTCGAGGGCATCCCCGCCTACTTCGAGCTCGAGCAGGAGGAGATGTACGGAGAGCGCTTCGACGTCCCCACGCCCGACGAGCTGCTGATGATCAGCTGGTTCCAGGGTGGCGAGGTGTTCCGCAGTCTCTGCACCTGGCGCCGCGGACACGGCCAGGTCGTCTACTTCCGGCCCGGGCACGAGACGTTCCCGACGTACCACCACCCCCTGATCCGCCGCATCGTCGCCAACGCCGCGGCGTGGGCCCGGCGCCGGGTGACCATGGACGCCTCGAAGTGCTTCCAGAGCCGCGAGCTGGAGCCGGTCCCCAACCCCACGAAGGAGCACATCTGATCCCCTTGGCGCACGCGGAGACGCCGACGTGAACCGTCCACCGCGCATCGGCATCATCGGCGTCGGCGGCATCGCCGGCCTGCACCGCGAGGGGTACCTCGCCGCGGGCGCCGACGTCGTCGCCCTCGCCGACGTGCACGCGCCGACCCTGGCGGCGCGCGCCGGCGCGTGGGGCGTGACCCACACTTACCCCGACTACCACGACATGCTCTCGGCCGAGGACCTCGACGCCGTGTCGATCTGCGCGCCCACCGCCGTGCACCACCCCGCCACCCTGGCCGCCGCCGATGCGGGCGTCCACGTGCTCTGCGAGAAGCCCATCGCCCTCGACCTGGAGCAGGCGGACGCCATGATCGCCACCTGCCGACGCGCCGGGGTCGTCCTCATGGTCAACCACCAGTTGCGTTCCCATGCGGCGGGGGATCTCGCCCGGCGCATGCTGGCGGCTGGCGACCTCGGGACGCTGACGCACGTGCGCTTGCGGCAGGCCCACGACTGGGCCGGGGCGCGGGAGGTGAAGCCGTCGTTCGCCACCCGCGCACTGGCGGGAGGCGGGACGCTGCTGGACAACGGCTGCCACCTGATGGACCTGGCGCGCTTCCTGGGCGGCGACGTCGCCGAGGTCTTCGCGCGCGTGGCCCACCGCAAGTTCGACGTCGAGGTCGAGGACACCGGCCACGTCTCCCTCGCGTTCGAGAGCGGCGCCATCGGCACCGTCGAGGTCGCCTGGACCGCCACCGGCTGGGAGGAGGGCTGGTGGCTCTACGGCAGCGAGGGCACCTTCGAGTACACCAACCGCACGGGCGTGCCCGTGGTGCGCCACGCGCACCGCACCTCGCCGGGCACGACCTGGGGCGACACCGACGTGAACGAGCACCGCTTCGCCGGGGTCTCCGCCCACGCGCGCCACGTGCTGGCCTTCCTCGCCGCGGTGCGCGGAGAGCGCGAGGTCGCGTGCACCGGCGAGGACGGCCGCGAGGCCGTGCGGCTGGTGTTGGCCAGCTACGCCAGCGCCGAGAGCGGGCGACCGGTGTCGGCGCGCCAGACGTTCGCGCCGCTCTGAGCGCCCGCGCCGCTGACGACGCACGCCCACGGCGCTGGCGACGCGTTCAGGCGCCGCCGGCGACGCCCGCGCTGCGCGCGGCGCGCACCCACCAGTCGGGCCGCCGCCCGGCCAACTCGCGCGCCGCCAGCGTCGCCGCGGACGCGTCCGCCACCCAGGCGAAGCAGGTCGAGCCCGAGCCGCTCATGGCGACCGGGCCCACCCCCAGCGCACGAAGCTCGGCCAGCGCGTCCCGGACCGCGGGCACGCGCGCGGCCACGACGGGCTCCAGGGCATTGTGCAGGGGGACGCGCCTGGCGGCACGCAGGGCCGCCTCGTCCGGCGGCGGCACGTCGACGGGGTCGGCCGCCCACCAGCCGAAAGCGGCGCCCGCGGCCACCTCGGCGCCCGGGTAGACGAGCAGCAGGTCGAGCGGCGGGACCTCCGTCGCCACGACGCGCTCGCCGCGCCCAGCCACACGCGCAGCAGGGACGCCCGAGAGGCAGAACGGCACGTCCGACCCGAGCGACTCCCCGACGGCGGACAGGTCGACGCGCGCGGGCCACGCCGCGGCGACCGCCCGCAGCGCCGCCGCGGCGTCCGCCGAGCCGCCCGCGAGGCCGGCACCCCAGGGGATGCGCTTGACGAGCTCGAGCTCCGCGCTCGGGACCGTGACGCCCGCGGCGGCCGCGGCCCGACGGTACGCCGCGACCGCCCGGAGGACGAGGTTGTCGGGTCCGAGGGTCAGCGGCCGGTCGTCCAGCCACGCGTCCCCCGAGCGAACCCGGAGCAGCCGGTCAGCGACGCCCGTGCGCGGGCCGGCCGCCGAGACCGTGCCACGGGCATCCGCCGCGGCCCGGACGACCACGGTGTCGGCGAGCTCGAGGCGGACGAAGAGCGAGTCGAGGTCGTGGAAGCCATCGCTGCGGCGGCCGAGGATGCGAAGGCCGAGGTTCAGCTTGGCGGGCGCCGGCTCGTGCACCTGGGACACCGTCGCCGCGGGGCTCGCTGCGCCCTCCTCCGGTCGCCTCATGCGCCAGCGGCGGCGGGGGCGAACACCCCGAACGCGCCCGCCGCGACGACCGCCTCGGCCAGCGCAAGATCGCTCGCGGTCGTCACCTTGAAGAGGTGCCCACCGCCGTCGACCCAGGCCACTGGGTGACCCATGCGCCACACCAGCCCGGCGTCGTCGGTCGCCGAAGCCTCGGCGCGCGCCGCCTCGGCGTGCGCGAGCGCCAACACGCCACGTCGGAACGCCTGCGGCGTCTGCACCGCGCGCAGGGTGGCACGGTCGACCGGTCCGCCGTCGACGACCCGCACCAGGCTGTCGGCGAGCGGCTGAGCGACCGAGCAGGCGCCGTGCGCCACGGCCGCCGAGATCACGGCGCGCACGGTCGCGCCGTCGAGGAACGGACGGGCCGCGTCGTGCACCACCACGACCTCGGCCTCGACCGCCTCCAGCAGCCGCCGCACCGTCCCCTGGCGGGTCGAGCCCCCGGCGATCAGGCGCAGGTCGACGCGCTGCGACCAGGGTGCGAGCAGGGCGCGGGCCCGAGTCAGGTCGGTCTCGGCGACGGCGACCGCGAGCTCGTCGACCCACGGCGCCAAGGCGGCGACGGTCCACACCAGCATGGGCGTGCCCGCGAGCTCGACGAACGCCTTGGGTCCCCTCCCCAGCCGATCGCCGCTGCCCGCCGCCGGCACGAGGCCGGCGACGCGCTCAGTCGTCATCGCGCCACCGCGGGGCATGGTGGTGCTCGAGCCCGAGCAGATCGAGCGTCCGCGCAGTGATGCCGGCGACGAGTTCGGTGACCGATCCGGGCCGATGGTAGAAGCCCGGCGATGCCGGCAGCACGGTGGCGCCGGCGTCGTGGGCCGCCAACAGGTTGACGAGCATCGGTCTGGGGTACGGCGCCTCGCGGACCGTCAGGACGAGCGGTCGGCGCTCCTTGAGGCATACGTGGGCGGCGCGCGCGACGAGGTTGTCGGTCAAGCCCTGGGCCACCTTGGCCAGCGTGCCGGCGGAGCAGGGAACGATCACCATGCCGTGCGCGCGGAAGCTACCGGACGCGATGGGCGCGCCGAGGTCGGCGTCCTTGTGGACGACGTCGGCCAGCGCCAGCAGGTCGGGGAGGGCGAGGTCGATCTCGGTCGGCAGGACGAGTTTGGCGCCGGCCGTGACGACCAGGTGGGTCTCGACACCCTCGATCCGGGTCAGCGCCTCGAGGAGGTCGACGGCGTAGGGCATGCCCGAGCCACCGCTGACGGCGACGACGACGCGGTGCGGAACGTTGGCCATATGGCTCGCAATCTACCGCGCCCGGCACGGGGCGACACACCGGCCCACCGCACGGTCTCCCGGTGCGCGGCAGGCTACCCTGTTCGCGATGCCCGACATCGCGCGCGAACCCGCCTGGGCCACCACCATCGGGCACTTCGAGGCGGGACGCTTCTGGGACGCCCACGAGGCGCTCGAGCCCTGGTGGCTCGCCGCCGAGGGCACGCCGCGGGCCTGGGCCGCCGGCGTGATCCTCCTGTGCGCCGCGCTGCACAAGGCACGCGCGATGGGCTCGCCGCGCGGCGGCCGCAGGAACTACGCCAAGGCCCTGCGCCACCTCGCCATCGTGCCCGACCACTTCGGCTCCACCGACGTCCGGGCGCTCGAGGCGACCGTGCATGCCGCCCTCGTCGACGCGGCGATCCGGCCGCGTTGGCCCTGGCTGGCGCAGGAGGCCGCGTGACCCCCAGCGACCCGGGACCCGCGCGGACCAGCGACCCCCTGCGGCACGAGCAACGTCGCGCCCGACGGCCGCTCGGCGCCGATGCGCCCCTGCTGAGGAGCCGGCGACGCCTCCTCGGTGGCGTGTGCGGCGGCATCGCGAACTTCGTCGGGGCCCGGGCCGGCGTCGTGCGCAGCATCTGGCTGCTCAGCCTGCTGCCGTCGCTGGGGATCACCGCGCTGGCGTACCCGGCCATGTGGCTGCTGCTCCCGCTCGAGCCCGCATCCCCGCGTGGGTCGGCCCGTGCGGACGGGGGCTCAGAGCAACAGACGCACGGGTGAACCCAGGAGCTCGGCGACCCGCGCCAGGCCGGACGCCGCGCCGCCGTCGAGGTCATCGCCCGACAGGCTGAGCCAGGCGCCGTCGGCGGACGATCGTCCCAGCGCCAGCACCGGCGTCTCGAGGTGGAGGACGGCCTCGTCGACGTCCAGGCCGCCGAGGTCGGCAACGACCAGGCTGGCGGAGGGCGCGTCGGCGTTCGCCGTGCGCGTCTCGATGCGCCGCGCGGCGTCACGCACCGCCGCCTCCGGATCGACGGCGAGCCGGTCGGCGCCCTCGCGTCCCCAACGCCACGCGTCGACCGAGCCGTCGGCCAGGCCGGCGCGACGGGCCGCGCGCGCCATGAGGAGCGCGACCACGGTGGTCGGCGACACGTCCAGCGTCGCGGCGGCGTCCGAGGCCACCTGCCTGAGCATCCGATCGTCGATCCGCCGACGCCACAACTGGCCGTGACGCACGAGGGCGACGGCCACCGCGGGCTGAGCCGTTCCGGGCACACCCCGCGGGCCGGCGTCGTCAAGCTCGGAGGCGGGAGGCGCGGGCTCCGCCGGAACCGCGGGCGCCGGGCTCGACGCGACCGTGGACGCCGGCGGGGACGCGGCCTCCACCCCCGCGTCCCGCAGGTCCGGGACCGCGTCGACGTCGAGCGAGAGGTCGTCGTGCACCGCGGCCGCGCCGTCCTGCGCGCCGCCGTCCTCCGAGAAGAGGTCGGGGAGCTCGAGCGCCTCGCGCCCGCCGGCCAGGCGCGCACCGTCGTCCGCGCCGGTGTGGCCGTCGACGTCGTCGTCGCCCCCGGTCAGGTCGGGGAGCTCGTCGAGCCGCATCCCATCGCCCTCGTCGCCACCGCCGAGGTCGCCCGGCTCGCCGAAGTCGGTCGCAGGTGGCTCGGCCGCGGCAACCTCTGCCGCGTCGTCGTCGACGGCGTCGTCCCCGACGAGCCAGACACCCTCTTCGCTCTCGACCTCGCTCTCGACCTCGCTCTCACCCTCGCTCTCGCCCCCGCCAGTCGCCTCGATGACGTGACCGTCCTCCTCGGAGGGCACCACGGCATCCGGCGCGACCACCTCGCCGTGCGGCTGGTCGTCGTCCGAGGCGACGAACAGCGCGTCGACCTCGTCCCTGGATTCGGGTGGCGCGGGGTCCTCGAACAGGAACAGGTCGTCGTCGAGCGTCGGGGGGGAGGTGGGCTCGTCGTCGCCATCGCTCGCGGCGTAGCGGCCGACGTCGTCTGCGGGCCACGCCTCCATGCCCTCGGGGACCGGTTCGGGCGTCGGATCGATGGCCTCCTCACCCGCCATGACGCGGGCGAGATACCCCAGGACGTCGCGTTCGACCACCCGGCCGTCCTCACCCGTGCCCGAAAGACGGCGCCAGTCGACGTTGTTCTCCTCGGCGAGCCGCCGCGCGAGCGGCGCGATATCGGGTTCGTGCACGTCTCCTCCTTCGGCCGGGTCGCCGGTGGCGACACCTCGGTAGGAACCTGTCGCAGTCTACGCGGCGTCGCGCCCGTAGCGACGCGAACTGACTCACGAAGCGGGCAGCGCGTCGGCGACGCCCGCGACGCGGCTAGGGTCGCCAGGCCTGGAAGAACGATCCGTTGATGAAGGTCTGCAGCATCGCTTCGTCACCGACCACGCGCACCGAGATCTCGACCCGCTCGCCCGCCGCCAGCTGGCGGTCGAACGCCACACGCTCGCCCTCGTCATCCGAGATGACCAACCGCAAGGCGTACGCCTCGCGCGCCAGGCTCGCGATGCCGACCGAGGCCGGGTCGAAGCGGAAGGGGATGGTGCGGCTGCCGTCAGATTCGGTCCTGGCCGTCCCAGGGGCGGGCACGTCCGGCTCCACGACCGTCGGCACCTCGTCGGTCGGCAACGGCTCACGCCCGCCAGCGGACCCGCTGGCGGATCCGCCGGCGGACCCGCTCGGGGATCCGGTGGCGGGCACGCCAACGTTCGGCAGGCGCCCGGTCTCGCTCTGCCAGTCGAGGTCGCCCGGCCACAGCAACCCGTCGTACCCGTCGAGATCGAGCTGCCCGCCGGAACCGTTGACGACGACGGCGATCGGGCTGCCGACGACGGTGTAGCCGGCAGGCATCGCCTCGACCACGCCTTCGGGCAGGGTCGCGTCCTCGATGCGCCGGACGGCCCCGAGCTCGAGCCTGGCCGCCCGCAACGCCAGCTGCGCGCGCCACAGGGGGAGCCCGCCCAGGTCTGGAACCGGCACCACGCGCGTCCCCTCGACCGCGTACACCAGCGTGACCGGTGTCGCGACGAGGACCTCGCTTCCCGGGGCCGGGCGCTGATCGGTGACGGCCCCCGCGCGGTCGAAGCTGACGGCGGCGGCCACCCGCTCGACGTGCCGGACGCCGAGGTTCACCAGCGTCGCTTCGGCGACCTCGATCGGCTGGCCCCGGAGGTCGGGCAGCACGAAGGGGACGTCGACGGCCCCGCGGCTCACGGACACGATGACGTCCTGCCCGGCCGCCAGCGCCGCGCCCGCGGCGGGCTCCTGCCTGACCACGGTGCCCACCGGACGTTCCGCGTGCACGTAGACGACGCTGCCCACGACGACGCCGACGGCACCCGCACGGGCGACGGCGTCGGCCTCCCGCAGCCCGACCAGGTCGGGCGCGACGCGCGCCTCTGGCGCCGTGTTCACGCCGAGCGCCACGACGCGACCCGGCCTCACCGGTTGGTCGGCGGCCGGCGCCTGGGTCAGCACCTCGTTCGGTCGCGCCCGGGCGTCGAGCTCGGCGTATGGGCTGGCCGCGAGGCCGACGTCCACGAGGCGGGCCACCGCCTGGTCGTAGTCGAGCCCGGTGACGTCGGGCACCCGGACCTCCTCGCCGACGAGCAGACCGGCGGTCTGCCAGCCGCCGAGGCCGACGAGCACCACCAGCGCCAGGGCCAGGACCCAGACGCGGCCGGCGCCGATGCGTACCCTCGAGCTCCTCGCCACCCGACCCATCATCGTGGCGAGGCTATCACGCCGGACTGAGTGCGCCATGGGACGCGCTTTCTCGCCGTGGCGGCTACACTGACCGGGTGCCGCGAGAGCGTCCAGCCGCACCCAACGACGGCGGCGAACGACCCCCCGGGGCCACCGAGGAGGGGTCCGAGCTCGCCTGGCTCCACCGCGCCGAGGCGCACGGGGTCCCCGTCGCGCCGATGGCGGTCGTCCCGCCGCAGGTCGAGGCCGACTTCTACCGCTGGAACAACCTGCCGGAGCGCATCGACGCGCTGCTCGCGGACCTCGACCCGGAGGATCCCGACGAGGACGACCTCGAGGACCTGCTGCCGACGATCGCCTCCTGGGTGCGCGATCACGCGCTGCTCGATGCCGTCGTCGACACCTTCTACGGCGCCCTGGGGGGCCTGCCATCGAGGCTCGTCGTGCGCCGGCCCGGGGCACCCGGCAGCGAGGCGCTGCGCGGTCGGCCGGCGCTCATCGCCGTGAAGCGCCTGTGGGCCGAGGACTGGCTCCTCGCCCCCACCCTGGCGCGGGCACGGGGGGGCGGTGGGTGGCTACCGGTGCCACGTCCGGTCCTGATCCACGCGGCGGACCTGCGCGCGGACCCGGCCGTCGCCGTCGCCGCGGTCAGCGCGCTGGGCCGACCCGTCGCCGCATGGAGCGACCCCGAGGGTCGGCTGGCGCGCCTCGACCTCGGTTGACCCGGGCAGATGGCGCGGGCCGCGCCGGCGTCCGTGCCGGCGGTGCCGGCAGGTGCCGGCGGCGCCGGCACACCTACTTGCGTACGTGCGAGGCGCCGATCGACGAGGCACGGGCCGGCGTCGTGGCCTCCAGCGTGACGTAGGCGTTCGGGCTCGCCTGGCGCACGATGCGCAGGGCGGCGGGCACCTTGCGCCGAGGGAGCACCGTGAAGAGCACGCGGACGTCGCCGTCGCGGCCCTGCGCGTTGAGCGAGGTGACGTAGTAACCCGCGTCGCGCAGCGGCATCTCGACCGGCGGACTCCCGACCGGCGTGACGACCCGCAGCAGGGTGTCGCCGGCACCGATCCAGCGTTCGATCGACACGCCCAGCACGGTTCCCGTGGCGTAGCCGGCGGCGTACGCCACGAACTTGATGGGTGCGTCGAGGCTGGTGATGACCTGCGCCGCGGCCGTCAGCCACACGAGCGACTCGAAGAAGCTGAGGCCCCCGGCGATCGCGCGCCGGCCGCGGACCAGGAAGGCGATGCGGAGGGTGCCGATCGACACGTCCAGGATGCGGAGCGCGAAGATGCCCGCGGCGGCGAGGAGCAGGGACGTGGTGTCGGGCGTCATCGCTCGCTGCCCGGGGAGCGCCCGCGGAAGACGTGGTCCGCGACCGCCGCCGCCCCGACGACGCCGGCGTCGCCGCCGAGTTCGGCGACCCGGACCTCGACCGTCGGGTAACCGACGAGGGCCGCCGCGAGCGCCGCCCGGACGCGACCCAGGTAGAAGTCGCCCACCGCCGTCATGCCGCCACCGAGGACGAACCCGGCGGGGTCCACGACCTTGACCAGGTTGCCCAACGCCAGGCCCGTGAAGCGGGCGGCCTGATCGATGATGGCCAGCGCGTGCCGATCCCCGTCCCGCGCCAAGGAGAACGCCTCTTCCGTCGTCACCGACCGGGAGAACACGTAGCTGGCGTCGCGCGCGATCGCGCGGCCCGCGGCCAGCGCCTCCCAGGTACCCGGGTGACCGTCCCCGCCGGTGGGGCCCCCGGGCAGCAGGACCATGTGACCGATCTCCCCCGCCAGGCCGTGGGCACCGCGGAGGACCTCGTTGCCGACGAAGACCCCACCGCCGATCCCGGTCGACAGGGTGACGTACATGCTGCTCTCGAGGTCGCGCGCGGCACCGTAGCGGTGCTCCGCGTACCCGGCCGCGTTGGCGTCGTTCTCGAGCACGACCGGCAGCCCCAGGCGCTCCTCGAGGGACGCCACCAGGGGGGCGTCCTCCATGCCGGCGATGTTGGGCGCGAAGCGCACGCGACCGCGCTCGAAGTCGAGCGGTCCGGGACAGCCGATGCCGACGACGGGCACCTCCGGGTGGGCGTCGAGCAGAGGCCGGGCGGCGGCGACGAGTGCCTCCAGCACGTCCGCGAAGCCCGTCTGCGGCGTCTCCAGGCGGCCGCGGTCGATCACGCGGCCGGCGCGCACGACGGCCGCGGCGATCTTCGTTCCACCGAGGTCGAGGCCGAGGGCGATCATCGGAGCACCCCGGCGTCGCTGGGGCGGGGAGGCTGACGAGGGTGGTTCATGGTGGGCTCCTGATCGCGGCCGGCGTGGCCGTCGCCGGCGAGTCTAGCAGGGGCCGTCGGTGGCGCTCGCGGGCGCGTAGCTGGTGAGTACGACGGGCTCGAAGCCGACCCGATCGGCCGCCACGAAGGCGATCTCGGTGCCCGGAAGGCACGGCAGGGCCACGGGGGCATCGCCGTGGACGTGCCCGAAGACCAGCGCGTCGGGCTGCGCCGCGCGCAGCGCCTGGCTGAACGCCGAGGGCTCGCCGCGCGGGTTCGTCGGTGGGAAGTGCAGCATGACGACGCGGTAGGCGGCGCCGAGCTCGCCCATCGTCGCGAGCGACAGCGACAACCGCTGCGCCTCGCGCTCGTACACCTTCAGGTCGTGCTCGCCGAAGCCGGGGCTGCCGGGACAGATCCAGCCGCGGGTCCCGCCGACGACCACGTCACCGATGCGGATGGCGTCGTTCTGGATGACGTGCAAGCGCGGCGGCAGCGCCGCCCGCAGCTTCGTCAGCGACGGCCACCAGTAGTCGTGGTTGCCGCGCAGCAGGACCTTCGTGCCCGGCAGGTCGGCGATCGCCTGCAGGTCGACGCGGGCCTCGTCGAGGCGCATCGCCCACGAGATGTCGCCGGCGATCAGCACGAGGTCGTCGTCGCGCACCACCCGCCGCCAGCCATCGAAGAACGCCTGCGGGTGGCCGGCCCAGGTGGGTCCGAAGACGTCCATCGGCTTCGGCTGCGCGCCGGAGAGGTGCGGATCGGCGATGGCGAGGACGCGCACGCCGGGAGTCTACCAGGGGCCCGCGTGCGGCCCGAAGGCCGCCGTCCAGCGCCGCGCCTCGGCCCCGGCGACGACCTCGGCGCCCGAGCGGTGGCCCGCGTCGGCCAGATCGGCCAGCGGCCGCCCCGCGCCGGGGTGGACCCAGCCGGGGGCGACCTCGGCCCAGGGCAACAGCACGAAGGCGCGCTCGAGTGCCCTGGGGTGCGGCAGTTCGGGGCGAGCCTCGCGCCCACTCGGTCGGGGACGCGCCTCCCGAACGCGGTCGTCGTCGGCGTCCCAGGCGAGCAGGTCGAGATCGATGCGCCGCGGTCCCCAGCGCTCGCGGCGCACGCGGCCCAGCCCCCGCTCGATCGCCAACATCCCCGCCAGCGCGCTCGTCGGGTTGCGCCACGGCGGGGCGGGGCGCCACAGCACCACGGCGTTGCGGTAGGCGGGCTGACCGGCGGGTCCGCCGACGGGCTCGGTGCGCCACGCCGTCGACACCGCGACGATCTCGCCGAGGCGGCCGAGCGCGGTCGCTGCATCGATCAGGGCGGCGAGCGGATCGTCGAGGTTCCCGCCGAGCGCGACGTGCGCCAGCGGGGCGCCGTGGCGAGGGCCCTCAGCGCTCGTGTTCGACCTCGACGAAGACGTCGCCGAACGTCCCGGGAAGCGGCGCGTTCGGCTTGTGGACACGCACCGTCACCGCAGAGACCAGCGGCTCCTGGGCGAGGACGTCACGTGCCAGGCGATGCGCGAGCGCCTCGATCAGCCGGTGGCGCTCGCCGGTGACGACGGCGGCCACGCGCGCGTAGACGCGGCCATAGTCGACCGTCCGCGCGAGCTCGTCGGCCTCGGGCAGGTCGAGCTCGAGCTCGAGGTCCACGACGAACGGCGCGCCGAAGCGCAGCTCCTCCGGGTGGACGCCGTGGTACGCGTGGAACCGCAGACCCTGCAGGACGATCTTAGCCATCCAACCACCTCCAGACGCGCAGCGCCTGCACGTGGGCGAGCACGTCGTGAGCGCGGACCAACGCGGCGCCGCGGGCGGCGACGTACAGGTGCGCTGCCACCGAGGCCGCGTCGCGGCGCTCCGGATCGGGCTCGCCCGCGACGTCGCCGAGGCTGCGCTTGCGCGAGGCGCCCACCAGCAGCGGGCCCCCGAGGGCCGCCAGCTCGGCCGTGGCACGCAGCAGCGCGCGGTTGTGCATGCTCGTCTTGCCGAACCCGATGCCCGGATCGAGGATGACGTCGGGGACGCCGGCGTCAAGCGCGACGCCGCGAGCGGCCCGCAGCTCCGCCGCGACCTCGGCGGCGACGTCGTCGAAGGCCGGCGCGTCCTGCATGGTCGCGGGCTCGCCGCGCAGATGCGAGACCACGGCGGGGACGCCGAGCTCCGCGCAGGCGGCGCGCAGGAGCGGGTCTCGCAGGCCGCGAACGTCGTTGATCAGGTCGGCGCCCGCTTCCACCGCGGCCCACGCGACGTCCGCGTCCGAGGTGTCGACCGAGATCCTCGCCCCGGGCTCCTCCGTGCGCAGTGCCCGCACGACCGGCACGACGCGGGCGGCCTCGACGTCCGCCGCCACCGGGGCCGCGCCCGGGCGCGTCGACGCGCCACCGACGTCGATCCAGCTCGCGCCCGCCGCCCATTGGGCGCGGGCGGCCGTGACGGCCGCCGCGGGCGCGAGATGGCGCCCGCCGTCGGAGAAACTGTCCGGCGTCACGTTGACCACGCCCATGACCGCGCACCCCCGCCAGCGGAGAAGGTAACCGTCGGCGCCACGTTCCGCGCCCGCCAACGGGCGCCGGGAGCGGAGCCGGTGGTCGCCGGCGATCACGCGCCGGGTTCCCAGTCGGCCGGCCTCGGCCCCGCGCCGAGCCGCCAGGCGACCGCGGCGGCGACGCGCGCCCCCGCGTGTCCGTCGCCGAAGGGGTTGGGCGCCGCGCGCATCGCGGCCAGCGCGGCGTCGTCGGCCAGGAGCACCCGCAGGCGGCCGGCCAACGGGGCCGGGTCGCTGCCGACCAGCCGGACGGCGCCGGCGTCGACACCCTCGGGCCGCTCGGTGACGTCGCGGACGACCGCGACCGGTGTGCCCAGCGCGGCGCCCTCCTCCTGCAGCCCGCCGCTGTCGGTGATCACCAGGCGGGCGACGCGCAGCAGCGCGAGCATCGCCAGGTAGTCCCAGTCGTCCTCCAGCGCGACGTTGGGCAGCTGCCCCAACACCGGCCGCACGGCGTCGCGGACCGCGGGGTTGCGATGGAGCGGCCAGACGAAGTGGTGGTCTGGGCACGCTCGCGCGACCTCGGCGAGCGCCGCGGCGAGGCCGGCCATGCGCGGCAGGTTCTCGCGCCGGTGGAGGGTGATCGCCACGATCGCTCGGTCGCGCGGTACGTGCGGCGGCAAGGCGGCGTTCGCGACCGCCCAACGCACGGCGTCGACGGCGGTGTTGCCGGTGACGACGATCCGGTCGGCCGGCTTGCCCTCGGCCAGCAGGTGGCGGCGGGCCAGCGGCGTCGGCGCCAGGTCCAGGTCGGTGAGCACGTCGGTCAGCCGCCGGTTGGCCTCCTCCGGGTAGGGCTGGCGCAGGTCGTGGCTCCGGAGGCCGGCCTCGACGTGTCCGACCGGCAGCCCCTCGTAGAAGGCGGCCAGCGCGACGGCGAAGGTCGTCAGCGTGTCGCCGTGCACGAGGACGTAGTCCGGGGCCAGGGACCGCAGGCGTTCGGCGGCGCTCGGGACGATGCGCGCCAGCAGCTCCGGCAGCGTCTGCCGCTCGGTCATGACGTCGAGGTCGGCGTCCGCCCGCAGGCCGAAGATCGTCAGCATGCGGTCGAGCTGCGTGCGCTGCTGTCCCGTGACGAGCAGCTGCGGGCGCAGTGCGGGGTGCGCCTCGAGCGCCTGCACCACCGGCGCCATCTTGGAGGCCTCGGGTCGGGTACCGAAGGCGACGACGACGGTGGCCATGCCGGCCCCGCCGGTCATGCGCCCTGCTGCAGCGCCTCGGTGCGCCGGAGTTCGCGCCACCGCAGCCACGTCACGCCGACGAGCAGCGCGACGGAACCGGCGATCGTCGCCGTCACCAACCACATCGGCGTGGCGGACACGAGCATGCCGAGGACGCCGCAGGCGAGGGCCGCGGCCCACAGCGTGTAGACGGCGACCCGGGGGCTGCCCGAGCGCATGCGCAGCAGGTCGTGCAGATGGTCGTTGGCGGCGAGCGTCGGGTCTTGTCCACGCCGCAGCCGCCGCAGCGTGACCTGCGTGATGTTGACCACCGGGAGCGCGAGGACCAGGATCGGCGCGACGACGGTCACGGCGGCGGTGACCTTGAGGGCACCCAGCACCGACACCGCAGCCAGGAGGAAGCCGAGGAAGTACGCGCCGGAGTCGCCCATGTGGATCGTCGCCGGGTTCGAGTTGTGGCGCAGGAATCCGAGGGCGCTCCCCGCGACGGCCGCCAGAAGGAGCACGGAGACGCCGCGGTCCGGGAACTGCAGCGCGACGGCCAGCAGGCTGAGGCTGGCGATGGCGGCGATGCCCGAGGACAGCCCGTCGAGGCCGTCGATGAAGTTGAAGGCGTTGACGAAGCCCACGACCCACAGGATCGTCAGCAGCGCGGCGAACGTCTGCGGCACGAACAGGAACGGCGTCGGGCCGAAGTAGTTGGTGACGAAGTCGATGGTGATGCCGTTGACCACGAGGATGCCGGCGGCCGCCACCTGGGTCGCCAGGCGCAGGGCCGGCGTGACCTCGTACAGGTCGTCGATCAGACCGACGAGCATCATCAGCGTGCCGCCCAGCACGATCGCGAGGAGCTCGGCGCGGTGCGCGGCGACCGCCTGCGGCGCCACGATGCCGCCGATGAGGACGGCGACGAGGAAGCCACCGAAGATCGCGATGCCGCCGATGTTGGGCAGGGCCCCGCGGTGGACGCGCGTGCCGTTGCCGTGCTGGCCGCCGCCGCCCTGCACGGCGCCGATGCGATGGGCGAACTCGCGCACGCGCGGGACGAACGCCGCCACCAGGCCCGCGGCCACGGCGAAGGTGGCAAGGACGAGTGGCGCGTGGGTCAGGAGTTCTGGTGCCACGCGTCAGTGTACCGAGGCGACACGTCCGAAGATGAGCGATGTACGCCACACCTGGGGTGCGGGCGAGCGAGCGGCGACCTCACCGCGTGCCGTAGATGCGGTCGCCGGCGTCCCCGAGCCCCGGCACGATGAAGCCGCGCTCGTCGAGCCGCTCGTCGAGGGCGGCGAGGATGATCTCGACGTCGGGGTGCGCGGCCTCCACGGCGGCCACGCCCTCGGGCGCGCCGATGATGCACAGCAGCCTCGGGTGGGCGACGCCGTGCTCGCGCAAGAGCGTCAGGGCCGCCACGGCCGAACCGCCGGTGGCGAGCATGGGATCGAGGACGAAGACGTCGCGGTCCGCGATGTCGCCGGGCAGCTTGACGAAGTACTGGACGGGCTTGAGCGTCGCCTCGTCGCGGTAGAGGCCGATGTGGCCGACGCGCGCGCTCGGCACGAGCCCGAGGATGCCGTCCGCCATGATCAGTCCGGCGCGCAGGATCGCCACGACGGCCAGCTTCTTGCCGGCGAGACGACGGGCCGTGGCCACGGCGACGGGGGTCTCGATCGTGACGTCCTCGAGCGGCAGGTCGCGCATCGCCTCGTAGGCCATGAGGGCGCTGATCTCGGTGCACAGCGCCCGGAAGTCGCGCACGGTGGTGCGGTGGTCGCGCAGCACCGACAGTTTGTGCTGCACCAGCGGGTGATCGACGAGGGTCAGGGGCATGGTCGACGGCCTCCTCCGTGGCTCGCCGGTCGGGCGACCGGCCGGCGCCGTCGCGCGCCGGTGCGCGACCGGCCCCCGGCGGCTACATGAACGCGCGCGCGCCGTGGACGGCGCGCGCGTTGGGAATGGCGGAGAGGGTGGGATTCGAACCCACGGTACCGCAAAGCGATACAACGGTTTTCGAGACCGTCCCGTTCAACCACTCCGGCACCTCTCCATCGTGGGTTGCGGGCGACGTGAACGCCGCCGGAGCCCAGGGAGGCTATCACGCGTCCCCTACCGTCGTCCAGGCCCCGGCCGCCGGCAGGGCGGCCGTCCGGCGTGCCTGAGCGGTGGCACGCCAACCGCGAAGCCGGGGTCGCAGGGCTCGGGGCGCTTGACGGCGGAGGCGCGCCGGCGTAGCCTGAATGCGGTTTGCAGCACAGACCAGTTTGCCTACGACCGGAGGCTGACCATGCCACGCCAAGACGCCATCGCCCGCCTGCAACGGAAGGTCAGCCGCCGGACCGACGACGGGACGCGTGACATCGCCCTCGGCCTCCTGCTCTTCAGCATGGGCGTCGCGTTGGACCTCGGCCGGGCACCGGTGATGATGGCCATCTTCATCCCGCTGATCGTCGCGGCCCTCAAGCTTCACTTGGTGTGGCCGCGCGCGGGGTACGCCCGCGAAACCCGCGATTTCGTGGCCGAGATGGCGCAACTGTTCGGCCTGTCTTGCCTGATCCTGCTGGCCCTCGGCGCCGCGATCGACACGAGCGGCACGACGGGGACCGGGTCCACGGTCGGCGAGGCGCTCACGCGGCGCGTGACGCTGGCCGCGATCCTCGCCCTGCCGGGGCTGCTGGCATGGATCGCCCATCGCCGCGGGCTGGTCCGCTACTACGCCTACGCCATCGTCATCGTCGCAGCCTTCGTCGTCGGTTTCATCGCAGGGCTCGAGGCCCGGGCGTGGGCCCTGGCCCTGTTTTCGCTGGCCGTGGTCGCCATCGGCCTCCTTCGCCTCAGGCAGTTCCTGGCGCTACACCCGCCGGCGCCGGAGGGCGACCTTGCCGCGTGAGACCGGCGCGGGCGACGCGGTCCGCTGGGAAGACCTGGACCGCGTCGTGCACGAGCCGGCTCGCCTCGTGATCCTGGTGCAACTCGCCTTCGTCGAGGAGGCCGACTTCCTCTACCTGCTGCGCCAGACGGGCCTGACCAAGGGGAACCTCTCCTCCCACCTCGCGCGGCTCGAGGAGGTCGGCTACGTCACCATCGCCAAGGACTTCGTCGGCAAGGTACCGCGGACGAGGCTCGCGCTCACGCCCAGCGGGCGCACGGCGTACACGCGCTACCGAGCACAGCTCGCCGAGTTGCTCGCGAACCACCCCGCCTGATCCGCCTCACCACGCCTTGACCCGGACCGCCCGCGCCGGCTAGCCTGATGGGCGCCTGCGTTGGCCCTTCGTCTAATGGCAGGACAAGCGGTTCTGGTCCGCTCGGTCGGGGTTCGAGTCCCTGAGGGCCAGCCAACGGTGCGAGGAGCGGCGTCGCCTTGGTGCGACGCCGCTCCTCCGTTCTCGTTTGACCTCGGCGCCACCGCCTCCGTATCATCGGCGCTGCGGGGAACTCCCCCGCCGGCGCTGGCCCTTCGTCTAATGGCAGGACAACTGGTTTTGGTCCAGTCGGTCGGGGTTCGAATCCCTGAGGGCCAGCCAGCACCAAGCGGACGCACCGCCCATGGCGGTGCGTCCGACGCTTGGGCCCCTTCCGCGGATCACGCGTCGCGCGGCGGGTACTCGTGGTATCCCCGCCCCGACTTGCGTCCGAGAAAGCCGGCGTCGACCCGCTTGCGCAGGCCTTGCGGGGGTCGGAACCGCTCGCCCAGGGCGTCGGTCAGGGACTCGGCGATCGCCAGCATGACGTCGAGCCCGACGTAATCGGCGAGCTCGAGCGGGCCCATCGGGTGGTTCAGCCCGAGCTTGACGGCGGCATCGATGTCGCTGGCCGACGCGACGCCCTCCTCGTACATGCGCATCGCCTCGATGAGGTTGGCGGCCAGGATCCGGGTACTGACGAAACCCTGTCGGTCCGCCACCTCGACGACCGTCTTGCCGCAGGCCTCCGCGACCGCGCGCACGGTCGCCATCGTGGCGTCGCTGCTGGCGAGACCCCGGACGTTCTCGACCAGGTGCATCCGCTCCGGCGGGTTGAACCAGTGCATCCCACACACCTGGGTCGGCCGCGACGTCGCCGCCCCCAGCGCGGTGATGGAGAGCTGGCTGGTGTTGCTGGCCAACACGGCGTGCGCGGGCGCCGCGCCATCGAGGCGGCGAAACAGGTCGAGCTTGACGTCGAGTCGCTCCGGTGCCGCCTCGATCACCAGGTCCGCGTCCGCCGCCGCCGCCTCCGGCGTGTCGACGAACACGACGCTCGCCTGCGGCGCGCGCTTGGCGATGCGCGCGAGGGCGCGCTCCCCCGCCGCGGGAGCAGGATCGGTCAGGGCCACCGCGAAACCGGCCTCGGCCAGCAGCGCGGCGATGCCGCCACCCATCGTGCCGGCCCCGAGCACGGCGACGCGGCGGACGGGCGGGTGGGGCGAGACGTCGTTCACGGGTCGACCTCCTCCGGTGCGTACAGATCGTACCGGACCGTCCGCCCCGACAACGCACCGTTCGGCGGCCGTCCCGCCAGCGATGGGGCGTGGCGCGGCCGCTTGACCACCACCCGGTGGCGGGCGGCGCGGCGCGCGAGGCTCAGCAGCTCCCCCTGGTCATCGTCGTCGCCCGCGAGCAGGCGCAGCAGGCGCGGGGCCTCGGCCTTGCGCGCCTGCGCGCGCTTGCGGGCGCGGGCGCGCCCATCGCCGATCGGCTCCGGGTACATCGGGTCGAGGAAGACCACGTCGGCCCGCGTCGAAGCGAGGACCGCCCGCGCGTCGGCGAACACCAGCCGCATGCTCGCCGCCGCCACGACGCCCCCACCTCGCCAGCGCCGGATGGCGTCCTCCAGGATGGCCGCGAGGACCGGGTTGCGTTCGACCAGCGTCACCTGGCGACCGGCCGCGGCCAGCGTGCCGGCGTCGCCGCCCAGGCCCGCGGTGGCGTCGAGCACGTCGCTCCAGCGGCCCACGGCGCGGAGCAGCGGATCGTGCCCCGCGCGGGCCGGCGCCGGCGGCAACGGGCGAACCGGCCGAGCGCGGGACGCCGCCGTGCCGCGCACGGCCAGGCCCTCGGCGTCCCACCACAGCACGACCGGTCCACCCGCACCAGCGCGCCACGCGTCGACGGCGAGCAGCGTCAGACCGAGGCGGCGCGCCAGATCGCCTGCGGCGGGCTCGAGGGCAGGCTCGGCGGAGACCAGGGCGATGCGCGTGGGTGGGGGAACCGCGGGATCGCCGGGCATGCGGCCAGCCTACGCCGCGCCCGTCGGCGCCGTCACTTGCGTTCCGATGGCCGTCAAGCGCATACTCAGTCGAAGCGCAAGCGGCATTCGCGCTGCGCCACCGAACCGAAAGGCGCCCCCGATCGGGGGCGTTCGAATGGAGGTCGTGCCATGAAGAACGACGAGCTCAACCGCCGCCGCCAGGCCGCCGTGGCGTCGGCCGCGTACAGCGTCCACCCCTTCTTCCCCGAGCGCGCCGAGGGAAGCTACGTGTGGGACGCCGACGGCAAGCGCTACCTCGACTGGTCGGTGGGCATCGCCGTCATGAACGTCGGCCACTCGCACCCGAAGGTCGTCGCGGCGGTCCAGCGGCAGGTCGGCAGCTTCCAGCACCTGTGCTTCGCGGTCGGGATGCACGAGAGCTACATCCGCGTGGCGGAGGCGCTGGGGCGCATCGCGCCGGGGCCGTCACCCAAGAAGGCCTTCCTCATCAACTCGGGCGCCGAGGCCGTGGAGAACGCCGTCAAGATCGCCCGCGTCGCGACCGGCCGCCAGGGCATCGTCGCCTTCACGCACGCGTTCCACGGCCGCACCCACATGACCCTTTCGCTGACGGGCAAGGCGAACCCCTACAAGGCCGGCTTCGCGCCGCGGGCGGCCGAGGTCTACCGCGCCCCGTTCCCCTACGTGTTCCGCAACCCCTTCGGGCTCCACGACGAGGACGCGGTCGCGGACGCCTACCTGGCCCAGCTGCTGGACCTCGTCAAGACGACCATCGGCGAGACCGAGGTCGCGGCGTTCCTGCTGGAGCCGATCGCCGGTGAGGGCGGCTTCATCCCCGTCCCCGGGCGCTACCTTCGCGGCCTGCGGGCCTACGCCGACCAGATCGGCGCGCTGTGGATCGACGACGAGGTCCAGGCCGGCATGGGGCGCACGGGCCACTGGTGGGCGGTCGACCGCTTCGGCCTCGAGCCCGACCTCGTGTGCACGGCCAAGGCGCTGGCCAGCGGGTTCCCGCTCGCCGCCGTCGTCGGCAAGGCCGACGTGATGGACAAGGTGGGTCCGGGCATGCTCGGCAGCACCTTCGGCGGCAACCCCGCGGGCTGCGCCGCCGCGCTCGCCACCCTCGAGGTCATCGAGGAGGAGGGCCTGCTCGACCGCGCGACCGCCATCGGCGAGGCGATCCACGCGCGCATGAACGCGCTGCGGCAGCGCGTCCCCGCGCTCGGCGACGTGCGTGGCGCGGGCGCGATGATCGGCCTGGAGTTCGTGCGCGAGGACGGTGTCACGCCGGACCCCGAGCTGGTGAACGGTGCGGTGGCCCATGCCCGCGAGCGCGGGCTGGTGCTGCTACCGACCGGGACCTACGGCAACGTCATCCGCCTGCTGCCGCCGCTGCGCATGAGCGACGCCGAGCTGGCCGAGGGCCTCGACCTCCTCGAGGAAGCCATCGTCACGGTGAGCGAGGGGGCGCTCGCGGTCGCCTGACGCGCGGGCCCCACGGTCGCAGGTGGGCGGCCGCGTCCGGCCGGCCGGACCCGACGGAGGGGTGCTACCCTCGGGGCGTGCGCCCCATCGTGCTGGCCCCCTCCCTGCTCGCCGCCGACCTCGGTCGCCTGGCCGAAGAGGCGTCGGCCGTCGTCGACGCCGGCGCGACCTGGCTCCACGTCGACGTCATGGACGGGCACTTCGTCCCCAACCTGACCTTCGGACCCGCGGTGGTGCGCGCCGTCCGCGAGGCGACGCGGGCGTACGTCGACGTCCACCTCATGATCGCGTCGCCCGAGCGCTGGGTGGACGCCTACGCGGACGCCGGCGCGAACGGCATCACGATCCACGCCGAGGCCACGCCGCACGCTCATCGCGGCTTGCTGGCGGTCCGTGATCGCGGCCTGACGGCGGGGCTCGCGCTCAACCCGTTGACCCCGCTGACCGCCATCGAGGCGGCCCTCGAGGAGATCGACCTCGCGCTCGTCATGTCGGTGGACCCCGGCTTCGGTGGCCAGGCCTACCTGGAACGCAGCGACGCGCGGCTGCGCACGCTCCGGTCCTGGATCGACGCCCGCGGGCTCGACTGCCGGTTGCAGGTCGACGGCGGCATCGACGCCGTCACGGGCCCCCGCGCCGCCGCGGCGGGCGCCGACGTCCTGGTGGCGGGGACCGCCGTCTTCGGCGCCCCCGGCGGTTCGGCGGCCGGCGTCGCGCGCTTGCTTCAGGCGCTCTCGAGCGAAACCCGCCCCATGTGACGGAAGCGCTCGGCGCGGGCGCGCACGAGCTCCTCGACGGACATGCCCCGCAGGCTGGCCAGCGCCGCACGAACGGCGGTCGCCGTCGCGGTCACGGCAGCGGCAGGATCCTTGTGGGCCCCGCCGAGCGGCTCCTCGATGATCTCGTCGACGACCCCCTGCTCGAGCAGGTCCGCCGACGTCAGCTTCAGCGCCTCGGCCGCACGGGGGGCCTCGGCGGCGTCCCGCCAACGGATGGCGGCGCACGACTCGGGGCTGATGACCGAGTACACGGCGTTCTCGAGGATCAGGACCCGGTTCGCGACGCCGATCGCCAGGGCGCCGCCCGACCCACCCTCGCCGACGACGACGGCGACCGCGGGGACCCGCAGGCGGCTCATGCGGCGGATGCTCTCGGCGATGACCCACGCCTGCCCCTGCTCCTCGGCGGCGATGCCCGGGTACGCGCCGGGGGTGTCGATCAGCGCGACGACCGCGAGGCCGAACTTGTCGGCCATCTCCATCATGCGCATCGCCTTGCGGTAGCCGCTCGGGTGCGCCATGCCGAAGTTGCGGTGGATGTTCTCCTTGGTGTCGCGCCCCTTCTGCTGCGCCAACACGACGACGCCGGCCCCGTCCACGCGGCCCAGGCCGGCGACCAGCGCGGGGTCGTCCCCCAGCGCCCGATCACCGTGCAACTCGACGAAGTCGTCGACGAACGCGCCCACGTGGTCCAGCGCCGTGGGGCGCCCGGGCGCCCGTGCGACGAGGACCCGCTGCCAGCGGGTGAGGTGCGCGAAGGTCTCGCGCTTGAGGCGCTCCAGGCGCTGCTCCAGCAACGAGATCTCCTCGACGAGGTCGACCTGCTGCTCGTCGGCGTAGGCCTGCATCTCGCGGATCTTGGCCTCGAGGTCCTCGATCGGCTTCTCGAAGGGCAGTGCCATGGTCAGGCCCCCGCCGGCAGAGCGCCCGCGGCGGTCGCGCCACCGGCGCGAAGGAGGCCGATGACGGCCGCCACGCGCCGCTTCAGCTCGCCGCGCGGCACCACGTCGTCGATCATGCCCTTGCGCAGCAGGAACTCCGCGCGCTGGAAACCGGCCGGGAGGTCCTGCTTGATCGTCTGCTGGATCACCCTGGGGCCGGCGAAGCAGATCAACGCGTCGGGCTCCGCGAAGATCACGTCGCCGAGCGTGGCGAAGGAGGCGGTGACGCCGCCCGTGGTGGGGTCGGTGAGCACCGACACGTACGGCAGGCGCCGCGACGCCAGGCCCTCCAAGGCGACCGTGGTCTTGGCCATCTGCATCAGCGAGAGCGCGCCCTCCTGCATCCGGGCGCCGCCCGAGGCGGCGACCATCACCAGCGCGCGGTCCTCCTCGCCGGCGCGCTCCGCCGCCCGCGCGATCTCCTCGCCGACGACCGATCCCATCGAGCCGCCGAGGAACTGGAAGTCCATGACGGCCAGGGCGATGCGCTGCCCCGCCAAGAGGGCGGCGCCCGTGACGATGGCGTCCGGCCGCCCGGCCTTCTGCTGCACGGCGGCCAAGCGGTCGGCGTAGGGCTCGACGTCGACGAAGCCGAGCGCGTCGACCGGCCGCACGCCGCCGGACCAAGGCTCGAAGCTGTCCTCGTCGGCGAGCATGCCGATGCGGGCGGCCACGGGCATGCGCTCGTGGTGACCGCACTCCTTGCACACGTACAGGTGGGTGACGAGGTCCTTGCGGTACAGCTGAGCGTGGCACGCCGAGCACTTGACCCACAGGCCCGCCGGGGTCGCATCGTCGTCGCCGCGCGTCGGTCGTTGGCGGCGGAACCAGCGTTCCAGGGCCATACGTCCTCCTCGGGGGCCGGCGCGGGCCCGGGCGTCATGCTACCGCCTCGCGGGCGCGCCGCAACCCCCCAGGAGTATCATGGGCGGCATGGAGCGCGCGAAGGTCGTCCTGGTCACGCAGGTGGGCCAGGGTTTCGGACGGGCGGTGGCGATCGCCTACGGTCAGGCGGGCTACGACGTGGTCTGCGCCGACCGCGACGTCGATCTGGCCGCCCGCACGGCCGCCGAGATCGAGGAACTCGGGGGTCAGGCGATCCCCATCCAGGCCGACCCCACCGCCGCCCTCGACGTGCAGGCCGCCTTCGCCAAGGTCTGGGAGATCTTCGGCAGCCTCTCGGGCGTCGTCCACGTCACCGCCTTCGACAGCGCCACCCCCTTCCACCACCTCGCCGAGGGCGAACTCGTCGAGCTCTTCGACGAGACCGTGCGCAGCAGCGTGCTCGTGCTCCGCTCGGCGCAGCGGGCCGCGCCCGGCAGCTGGGTGGTCCTCGTCGCGCCCGCCCCGCACCCCGAGCGCCCGCACCTGGCGGCCGTCGGCGGCGCGCTGGCCCGCCTCGCGGCCGCCTTCCCGGCGCCGCTGGCGTTGAGCGATGATGCCGAGGTCCTCGACGCCTTCGCGGAACCGGTCCGCGGTCTGCGGGTCAACGTGGTCGTCCCCTCGCGGCCGGCCTCCGACCCGCGGCACGACGCCCCGTTGGTGCACCTGGTCCGCCTCCTCGGCGGCCACGCCAGCAGCGGCGTCCACGGGGCGGAGATCGCCGTGGCCCTGCCGCCGCCGCCGCAGGTGATCGAGGCGCTGCTGCCGGAGGTCCAGGCCGCGCTCGACGACAGCGTCCGCCAGGACGACGGCGATGCCGACGACGACCTGGACGACACGACGGCTGGCGACGGCGAGCCCGACGTCGATCCGTTGCTCGACGAGGGGCTCGACGACGCCAACCTGGTGGCCACCGAGGCCGCCTTGCGGCAGCTGGCGGGCGACGACGCCGGCGACGAGGGCGACGGCGAGCGCGGCCTCCGGATCGGTCGCGCGTGAAGTGCCCGTACTGCTCGTCGAACGACACCCGCGTGGTCAACTCGCGGCCGGCGGACGAGGGCACCGCGATCCGCCGACGGCGCGAGTGCGGCGCCTGCCATCGGCGCTTCACCAGCTACGAGCGGGCCCAGTTCGAGGCGCTGATGGTGCGCAAGCGCTCCGGTCGCCTCGAGGCGTTCAACCCCGACAAGCTGCTCGACAAGCTGCGCATCGCCTGCAACAAGCGGCCGATCACGGAGAAGCAGCTGCGCGAGTTCGCCTACGGCTTCGAGGACGAGGTCCAGGTGCCCGAGATCGCCAGCGAGGAGATCGGTCGGCGCACGCTCCACTTCCTCAAGGGGCTCGACGACGTCGCCTACATCCGCTTCCTCTCCGTGTACCGCGACTTCGACTCCGTCGACCGCTTCATCGAGGAGATCAAGCAGCTGGGTGAGCTGGGCGATCCGCCCGGGTGACGCGGCCGCCGCTCCCGGAGGGCTTCCTGCGACGAACCCGCGAGCAGGTGGGGGCGGCGGACGCGGCCGTCTTGGCCGCGACCCTCGAGGCCGCCCCAGCCGCGGGTCTGCGCGCCAACCCCCGCCACGGGTCGCCGTGGGCGCTGACCGAGCGGCTAGGCTGGCGGGCCGCGGCGGTGCCCTGGTGCGGCGAGGGGGTCGTCCTGGAGGCGACCACCGGGGCCCGTGCCGAGGCCGGGCGTCACCCCTGGCACGAAGGGGGCGCGTACTACCTGCAGGACCCCTCGGCGATGGGCGTCGTGCCGCTGCTCGATCCGCGACCGGGCGAGGCGATCCTCGACCTCGCGGCCGCTCCGGGCGGCAAGACGACGCACATCGCGGGCCGCCTCGGGGACCGCGGTCTGCTGTGGGCGCACGACACCACGCCCGCCCGCGCGGACGCCCTGGTCTCGAACCTCGAGCGCTGGGGGGCCACCCGCACGGTCGTCAGCCAGGGCGATCCGAGGCAACTGGATGGGCTCGCCGGGAGCTTCGACCGCGTCCTCGTCGACGCCCCGTGCAGCGGCGAGGGGATGTTCCGCAAGTCCGACGCGGCCCGCGTCCGCTGGTCGACCGCACGGGTGCGCGCCTGCTCGCTCATGCAGGCGGCGCTGCTCGACCGCGCCGCGGACCTCGTGCGGCCGGGCGGCGTGCTGGTCTATGCCACCTGCACCTTCGCGCCCGAAGAGGACGAGGGCGCCGTCGAGGCGCTCCTCGCGCGCCGGCCCGACCTCGAGCTCGTGGACCTCGACGCGCGCGGCCTCCGCCCCGTCGGGACGCTGCCCGGCGCGGGCACGGTCGGCGCCGGCTGCGTCCGCTGGTGGCCGCACCGCGTCGTCGGCGACGGCCACTTCGCCGCCCGCTTCCGGCGCGGCGACCCGGCGGCCACCAGCGCGGTCCCCGGCGGCGGGGCCCGCGGCCGCGCCGCCCGACATCGCTGGGCCACCGCGCGCGACGGCCGCCGCGACCCACGCCCGGCGACGGTCGACGGACCCGAGCGCGACGTCTGGCGGTCCTTCGTCGACGAAGTGCTCGGGATCGACCCGCTGCCCGACCACGCCATCCTGGCCGACGCCGGGCGCCTCATCGCGGTGCCCTCGGAAGCGGCCGCGCTGGACGCGCCGTGGCGCCGCGCCGGCGTGGCGCTCGGGCGCGTCGTCGTCGGGCGCCATGGCCGACGCCGCTTCGAGCCCCACCATGCGCTCTCGCGCGTGCTGCCGGAACGCGGCACCGCGGCGGCGGGCGTCGACCTGGAGCTCGAGGATCCCAGGGTCGCCGCCTTCCTGCGCGGCGAGCCGGTCGCCGTGGCCGGCCTCGAAGGCTGGGGTCTGGTGCGCGCCGCGGGCGTCCCGCTAGGCTGGGTCAAGGCGAGCCGCGGGGAGGCCAACAACCACTACCCGAAGGGCCTGCGGCGCGACCCGGCACGCGAGGCGGCAGTTCACGATGTCGACGTCGGATGACGACCGCCGCCGTCGCGCCGGCGCGGACGGGGCGCCTTGCCGCCCGCGCGCCGCTGTGCTAGGCTCGCGTTTGGTTTCGCGCGCGTCGGCCATGACGACCACCACCGTCACCCCGATCACCCGGCCGCGCACCCGCCCCGTCGCGACCACGCGCCTGGGGTGAACCCGAGAGGTGCGCCCAGCATGAGCACGTACTTTCCCAAGGAGCCCACGCCAGGTTGGGTGGTCGTCGACGCGACCGGCCAGACCGTCGGACGCCTCGCGACCCAGGTCGCCAGCGTGCTCCGTGGCAAGCACAAGCCCGACTACACGCCGCATCAAGCAGGTGGCGACTTCGTCATCGTCGTCAACGCCGAGAAGGTCGTCTTCAGCGGGAACAAGCTGGACCAGAAGGTCTACACCCGCTACACCGGCTACCAGGGTGGCCTGAAGACCACGACCGCCCGCGAGATGCTCGACAAGCATCCGGAGCGCGTCCTCGAACGGGCCGTCTGGGGCATGCTGCCCAAGAACCGGCTCGGTCGCAAGCTCATCCGCCGGCTCAAGGTCTACGCTGGCGAGGCGCACCCGCACGCCGCCCAGGTGCCCGCCCCCATGGAGATCCGCTGATGGAACAGTACTACGGCACCGGACGCCGCAAGGCGGCGATCGCGCGCGTCTTCCTGCGCCCCGGCCAGGGTCGCATCACCGTGAACGGCAAGGAGTTCCAGGACTACTTCCGTGGCATCCTCGTGGGCGTCCAGGCGCTCGAGCCGCTGAAGGTGACGAACACCGCGGGTCGCTACGACGCGCTGATCACGGTCGCCGGCGGCGGCCCCAGCGGCCAGGCCGACGCGATCAAGCTCGGCGTGGCGCGGGCGCTCGTCAAGGTGGACCCGAACTTCCGGCCCGCCCTGAAGTCGGGCGGCTACCTCAGCCGCGACGCCCGCATCGTGGAGAGCAAGAAGTACGGCCTGCGCAAGGCGCGGCGCGCCCCGCAGTACAGCAAGCGCTGAACCGACGTCCCGGCGTGGCCCGGCCACGCTCGATCCCGAACCCCGGTGCGGCGCGTGGCCCTGAGCCTCGCGCCGCACCTCTTGCAGCAGGGCCGAGAGGAGGCCACCGATGGACGCGATCCAAGCCGTGATCCTGGGCGTGGTCCAGGGCCTCACCGAGTTCCTGCCGGTCTCGAGCTCGGGTCACCTGGTGCTGACCAACTACCACCTCGGCTGGGGCGACCAGCTGCCGGCGGTCGTCACCTTCGCGACCAACACCGGGACCCTGCTCGCCGTGCTGGTCTTCCTCTGGCGCGACGTGCTCGCGGCCGCCGGCGGCTTCGTCGCTGGCCTGCGTTCGGCGCAGGGGCGCCGCAGCGACGGCTGGCGCATGGCGCTCCTGGTGCTCGTCGGCAGCGTGCCGACGGTCGTCATCGGCCTGCTGCTGCGGCCCGTGTTCGAGGGCCTCAACGCCCCGCTGCCGGTGGCGCTGGCGATGATCGCGACCGGTGCGCTGCTGTGGACGGCGCCGCGCAGCGGCCCCAAGACCACCGTGCGCGACCTCCGTTTCGTCGACGCGCTCGTCGCGGGTGCGGCGCAGGGACTGGCGGTCGTCCCGGGGATCTCCCGCTCGGGTGCCACGATCGTGGCGCTGCTGTGGCGTGGCGGCTCCGCCGATCTCGCTCCCCGGCTGTCGTTCCTCATGTACCTGCTGGCGTCGGCCGGCGTCGCGGTCCTGACCGTCGGCGAGGTCGCGGGCGCCGACCTCGACTGGGGCGTGCTCGTCGGCATGACCCTCGGCTCGGCCGTCGTCGGTTACGCCGCGCTGTTCGTGCTGTTCGCCGTGCTCCGGCGCGGCCGCTTCCGCGTGTTCGCTCCCTACCTGTGGCTGGTCGCCGGCATCACGCTCGTGCGGCTCGCGCTAGCTTGAGCGGGCCGCGTTACCATGGAGGACCGTAGGAGGCGCCCCATGCCCGTCGTCACCCGCATCGCCCCGTCGCCCACCGGTGACCCGCACGTCGGCACCGCCTACGTCGCCCTGTTCAACTACGCGTTCGCGAAGCGGCACGGCGGCCGCTTCGTCCTCCGCGTAGAGGACACCGACCGTGCCCGCTACGTCGCCGCCGCCGAGGCCCGCATCATCGACGTCCTGCGCTGGCTGGGCCTGCCGCCGGACGAGGGTCCGGGCGTCGGTGGGGATCACGGCCCCTACCGCCAGAGCGAACGGCTCGCGATCTACCGCGAACACGTCGATCGGTTGCTCGCCGAGGGCCACGCCTACCGCGCGTTCGAGACCGCCGAGGAGCTCGACGCGATGCGCCTCGAGCAGCAGCGCCGCGGGATCGACCCCGGCTACGACGGTCGCGGCCGCGGCCTGGACCCGGCCGAGCAGCGGCGCCGCGCCGAGGCGGGCGAACCGCACGTCGTGCGCCTGCGCACGCCCGACGAGGACCACACCACGTTCCACGACCTGCTGCGGGGTGACGTGTCGGTGCCGAACGCGGAGATCCGCGACGCGGTGCTGCTCAAGAGCGACGGTTACCCGACCTACCACCTCGCCAACGTCATCGACGATCACCTCATGGGCGTGACCCACGTCGTCCGAGCCGAGGAGTGGGTCGTGTCGACGCCGCTGCACGTGCTGCTCTACCGGGCCTTCGGCTGGACCCCGCCCGTGTTCGCCCACCTGCCGCTGCTGCGCAACCCGGACGCCAACAAGACCAAGATCTCCAAACGCAAGATGGACACCAGCGCCGAGTCGTACCGCGCGCAGGGGATCCTGCCCGAGGCGCTGGTCAACTTCCTGGCGACGATGGGCTGGAGCATGCCGGACGGCCGCGAGGTGTTCACGCTCGCGGAGTTCGTCGCCGCGTTCGACCTGGAGCGCGTCTCGCTGGGCGGGCCGGTGTTCGACCTCAAGCGGCTGCGCAACCTCAACGCCCGCTACCTGCGCGAGGTCCTCTCGCTGGAGGCGGTGGCCGCGCGGCTCGCGCCGTGGCTCGTCGAGCGCGGCCACGACCCGAGCGACGAGGACTACCTGCTCGACGTCGTCGACGTCCTGCGTCCGAGGGCCGAGACGCTGGCGGAACTCGCCGAGCAGGCCGACTACTTCTTCGTCGACGTGGTGACGTACGACGCGGACGCGCGCCGGCGGCTGGCGGCCGGGCAGTCGTACCTCGAGGACCTCGAACGCGAGTTCTCGCGCCTCGAGTTCTTCGACGACGACGCGATCGACGACCTCCTGCACGACTACGTGCAGCGGCAGGCGGTCCCGCTGGGCAAGGTGCTCATGCCGCTGCGCGTCGCCCTGACGGGCACCAGCCAGGCGCCCGCCGTGGTCGACCTCGTCGCGATCATGGGCCGCGGGCGCACGCTGGCGCGCCTCGGGCAGGCGCTGCAGGCGATCCAGGAGGGCCTGCCCGACGACGATCCCGAGCGGCTCAAGGCCGAAGCCGAGGCGGCCGCCAAGGACGCGGCGGCCAAGGGCAAGCGGCGTCCACCGATGCCCGCCGAGCGGAGCTGAGGGTGGCCTGGTTCGACCGCCTGCGTCAGGGGCTCGGCAGGACCCGCGAACTCGTCACCCTCGGCGCGGTGCGTCGGGGCAGCGACTGGGAGCTGGACTGGGACGACCTGGAGCTGGCGCTCATCGCGGCCGACGTCGGCGCCAAGCTGGCGGCCGAGGTCGTGGCGGAGACGAAGGCCGCCCGCGAGCGCGGCGTCGCCTTCCGCGACGCCCTGGAGCAGGCGCTGCTGGACCAGCTCGAGCGCGACCGCACCCGCCGCAAGCTGAGGCGCGTCGGTTTCGACCTCGACGTGATGCGCAGCATGGTGCCGGTGCGCGGCCGGGTCGTCATGGTCGTCGGGGTCAACGGCGTCGGCAAGACCACGACGATCGCCAAGCTCGGCCGCTACTACCAGGGTCACGGCCTGCGGGTCGAGTTCGCCGCCGGCGACACCTTCCGCGCTGCCGGCAGCGCGCAGCTCGGCGTGTGGGGTGAGCGCCTCGGCATCCCGACCACGACGGGGCCCGACGGCAGCGATCCGGCGTCCGTGGCCTACGAAGCGGCCCAGAGGCGCAAGGCCTCGGGCGCCGACCTCCTGCTGGTGGACACCGCCGGCCGCCTGCACACGAAGCACAACCTCATGGAGGAACTGAAGAAGGTCCGCCGCGTCATCGACCGCGCCGACCCCGGCGAGCCCGGCGAGGTCTGGTTGGTGCTCGACGCCGTCACGGGCCAGAACGGGCTCGAGCAGGCGCGCCGCTTCCACGACGCGGTCGGGCTCACCGGCATCGTCGTCACCAAGCTCGACGGCACCGGTAAGGGCGGCATCCTGCTGCCGATCGCCCGCGAGCTCGACGTCCCGATCCGCTTCATCGGCGTCGGCGAGCAGGCGGACGACCTCCAGCCCTACGACGCGGCCGCGTTCGTGCGCGCCCTGCTCGATCTGGGCGCCCCGTCCGGCGCGTGAGCCGTCCCACCCCGACCGGGGTCGCACCCGTCCTGGTCGTCGCGGCCACCCCGTTCGAGCTGGCGCCCCTGGTGGAGCGGTTGAGCGGCGCCGACACGGTCGACACGGGCTGGACGGAGGCCGTTCGTGGCCGCTTCGCCGGGCTCGCGGTGGTGGCGCAGGCCCTCGGCGTCGGCAAGGCCCGCACGGCCGCAGGCCTGGCGTGGTCCGTGCGGGCGCACCGGCCGGCGGCGATCCTGCAGGTCGGCGTCGGCGGCGCCTACCTGGGGAGCTTCCTCAGCATCGGGCTGGCGATGCTCGCCGATGCCGACCTCGAGCTCGACCTCGGCATCGCGGGGGACGAGGGTTGGGCCGACTTCGAGGCGCTGCGGGTGCCGCTGCTGCCGGCGCGTTCCGGCGAGCGAGCGGCGCCCGCGCCGGCGGCGCCCGACCGCGCCGTGCCCACCGACACCCGCTGGACGGGCCTGCTCGCGTGCGCGAGCGGGCTGCCGCGCGGCCGCTTCGCCACGCTGGACGCCGTGACCGCGGACGTGGAGCGTGGCGCCGCCATGCAACGGCGCTTCGACGTCGCCATCGAGAGCATGGAGGGCGCCGCCGCAGCGGCCGTGGCCGCCCGCCTCGGCGTGCCGTTCGCCGAGTTGCGGGCGGTGTCGAACGTGGTGGGCGAGCGCGACCGGGCGCGGTGGGACCTGCGCGGCGCCGTGCGCACGGCCACCGACGCGGCCGCCGCGGCGCTCGGCGGCGTCGCCGAGGACCCGACGTGGGGCGAGATCGTGCGGGACACGACGGAAAACGACTTCATGACCGGGTGGTAGACTGCGTCCATGCCTCTCGCGACTGGACTCGACATCCTCCAGGCCGCCCGCGCGGGCAAGTACGGCGTGGGCGCCTTCAACACCAACGACCTCGAGATCACCCAAGCGGTTCTGGAGGCCTGTGAGGCCGCCCGCTCGCCGGTGCTGCTGGCCCTCTCCGAGGGCGCCCTGAAGTACGGCGGCAAGCCGCTCGTCGACCTCGTGCTCGGCATGGGGCGCGAGGCCACCGTGCCCGTAGCGGTCCACCTGGACCACGGCAGCTCGTTCGAGAGCTGCGTGCGCTGCATCCGCCTCGGCTTCACCTCGGTCATGATCGACAAGTCCCACGAGGACGAGGCGACGAACATCGCCGAGACCAAGCGCGTCGTCGATGCGGCCCATGCGGCCGGCGTGTCGGTCGAGGCCGAGATCGGCCGCCTCGGTGGCGTCGAGGAGCACGTGGTGGTCGCCGCCGAGGACGCCATCCTCACCAAGCCCGACGAGGCCGAGCGCTTCATGGCGGCCACCGGCGCCGACTTCCTGGCCGTCGCGATCGGCACCAGCCACGGCGCCAACAAGGGGAAGGGCCGCCCGTACATCGACCACAAGCGCATCCGCGAGATCGCGGCGATCCTGCCGCACCCGCTGGTCATGCACGGCGCCTCGGGCGTGCCCACCTACTTGGTCGAGCGCCTCAACGCCGCGGGCGGGCAACTGAAGGACGCCTCGGGGATCCACGAGGACGACGTGCGCGAGGCCGTTCAGCACGGCATCGCCAAGATCAACACCGACACCGACCTGCGGCTGGCGTTCACGGTCGCCGTGCGCGAGACGCTGGCTGCCAAGCCCAAGGAGTTCGATCCCCGCAAGATCCTCGGCCCCGCGCGCGATCTCATGCGCCAGGTGGTGGCCGAGCGCCTCGAGGTGTTCGGGTCGGCCGGCAAGGCCTGATCCACCGCCCGTCACATCGCGGGCCGCGGCGCTTCGAACGCCGCGGCCCGCGCCATGAGCGAAGGACTCGCCCGCGGCGCCTCAGGCGGCGCCGCTCGCCATCTCCTCGCGGTGGATCACCACGCGCGCCAGCGCGCCGGCCGGCAGGAGCAACGCGTACGCCAGCGCCATCGCGGGCAGCAGGCCGAGGCTCTCCTGTAGCGCACCGACGCCGACGTAGAGCAGCCCGGCCGTCCCCCACGTGAACCCCATGAGCAGGCCCGAGGCGGCGCCCATGGCGTGCGGCGCCAGGTCCTGCGCGGCGACCACCATGAGCGGCAGGCCCGCGTTCACCAGCGCCCCCGCCGCCACCACCGCCAGGAAGTAGCCTGGCGTCCCCGGCACCAGGACGAACAGCAGGCCGAAGGGGACGAGCGAGGCGAGCATGCTGGACACGATGAGCAGCGAACGCGGCGCGCGGCGCTCCAGCGCCCCCGCCACGATGCCACCGAGGGCGGCGGAGACGCTGAACAACGTCAGGGTCGAGAACAGCACGGGGCTGTCGGACGACAGGCCGTGGCGCGTCACCAGGTAGAGCGGCATGGCGTTCATGAAGGTCACGAACGACACTGCCCGCAAGATGCCCGAGAGCGACAGCAGGCCCACGGGACCGCGCAGCAGCGACAGGTCGAGAAGCGGCGGCCCACCCGGGCCACGGTGGCTCGGTTGCGGCGGCACGAACACGATGAGCGCGAGTCCGCCGAGCACGCCCGGGACCATGAGCAGCGGGGAGAGCACCAGGTTGCCCGTCATCAGCAGCCAGCCGATGATCAGAGGCCCGACGGCGACGCCGACCGTGCCCCCCGCGCTGAAGACGCTCATGACCAGGCCCTTGCGGCGCCCGCCGATGCTGCGCGCGATGCCCGTACCGGCCGGGTGGAAGGCGGCGGAGCCGAGGCCGCCGAAGAAGAGCAGCACGAACAGCAGCCAGGGCGAGGGTGCGACCGCCATGAGGCTCAGCAACGACGAGGTGGCGATGACGCCGACGGCCGCCGTCCGGCGGCGGCCCCAGCGGTCGGCCAACACGCCGAACAGGGGCTGCGTCACCGAGGAGCTGAACGAGAGCGTGGCCACGAGCAGGGCCAGGAAGGTCTCGCTGAGGCCGAAACGGAGCTGGAGGGTGGGCAGGAGCGCCGAGAGCATCCCGGCGAAGGCGTCGTTGGTGCCGTGCACGACGACGAGCAGCGCGGAGAGCCCGAGCGCCGTCTTGGCCGTGGCGCGGACGGGCGTCGCGGTGGTCACCCGGGGATTGTACCGGGCGGGGAGCGCGCGGGCCCGCACGGGCAGATCGCGACCGGGCCGGAGGGCACCTCCACCCCTCCGGCCCGGTTCGCGCGCGAATGCTCACGCGACACGCGCGGTCGCGCCGATCTGGGTCCTCACTCCCCTGCGACGGCGTGCGGGTCGTAGCGGATCGTTCCGTGAATGGCGCAGAGCTCCGGCTCGACGCCGGCCATCAGAGCTTCGGGGCTGAACCAGCGGCAGTTCATGACCCCGTACAGTTTCGCGCTCTCGAACCGTCCCGTTCCGCCACCCGAGGGCACCACCGCGGTTGCGCTCGTGAGCTGGCCGGTGTCCATGTCGAATGCCTCGTCCAAAACGATCAACTCGACGTCGATGGCGCTGCCGTCGGGCAGGCCGAAGTACCCCACCATGTCCGACCAACCCATGCCGACCATCGCCGGCGCTCCGTCCGCGTCGGCGCCCCACTCGACCTGGACGCAGAGACTCCCCTCTCCCTCGAAATGCCCGAACACGCTGTCGAGGCCCACGATACGGTTACGCCACACGAGGTTCGACGGTACCGAACACAGTCCGTCGAAGTCGCTCGTCTCCCCGGAGTACGGCACCTCGCCCGCGTACTCGGCGCCCACCATGAAGATCTCGAGGACGGCCGTGTACGGCCGCTCGATCAACTTGGCCGCGCCGTCGCCGGGCTCCGCCTGCGCCGCGGCCAACGCTGCCACGAGCAGGGCAACGATGGCCACCGAAGGGGCCCAACACATCCGTCCTGCACGCATGAGAGCCTCCGCGTCACTCCTCCCGGCAAGCCCGAGAACGGCGGGGCCGGTCGGTCCGGCGCGCCACACCGTGGCGACGCCTCGGCCCGAGCGGTCGCGCCCACGGAAGACCCGAACCGTCCTCCCCTCGCTCACGCAGCACGATGCCAGCACGACGCGAACGGCACTGGGTGGCGCGGCATGCGCCCCCGTAGCGGGACAGCGCCGCAGACGCGTAGGCACGACGGGGCTGCTAGAAGCTGTCGCTACGAATCAAGTACAGTCCTTCGTGCAACGAAGCTTGAGGGGCGAATGTCCCGGCGCCCCGACAGGGCGCTAATCGACCTCGCTCCGCCGTCGCGGCGTGACGAACACCGTCTTCTGGCGGGTGTAGTGCACGGCGCCGGGAGGCATGCCCTTGCGCCGCCAGACGTCCTTGCGCACGGCGTAGTCGACCGGGACGTTGTCGCCCTGGCCGGCCTCGCTGTGTCCGGCGGCCAGTTCGGCCGCGAAACGGATCGTGTCGAATGGGACCTCGCGCCCCTCGGCGCGGACCACGACGTGGGCACCGTGGTAGCCCTGCGCGTGCAGCCACACGTCTTCGCTGCGCGCCATCTTGAACGTGACCAGGTCGTTCTCGCGCGCAGAGCGGCCGATGACCACCTCGAAGCCACGCGGGTCGCGAAGTCGCAGGCCCGGGGCCGCATCGCGACGCTCCCCCGCCGTCCGGCGCACCTGACCCGGCCGCCGCGGGGGCACGAGGTTCTCGAGTTGCCCGACGTCGAGCTCGTCCACCCTCGCCGCGTCGGCCACCAGGCGCGCCAGCTCGGCCTCCACCTCCACGCGGTGGGCGCGCGCGCGGTCGGCGCGCGCCTCGCGCTTGCGCGCCTGCTCGTAGCGTGCTCGCGCGTTGCCTGCGGCATCGAGGGACGGCGCCAGGCGCAGGCGCACCGGCGCGCCGTCGAACCCCGGCAGGGTCGCCTCGCTGGCGCCGCGTTCGAGGGCGCGGCCGTGCGCGAGCAGCAGGTCGGCCTCCGCTCGCAGGTTGGCCGCGTCGCGGGCGGCGGTCTCGGCCCGGTCGGCGTCGCGCAGGCGTTCGCGCAGCAGCGCCACCCGGTCCGCGAGCCGCGCGCGGGCGGCGGCACGGGCGGCCGCCAACGCGTCCGCGCGACGGGCCGCGGCGGGCTCGCCTTCGCCTTCCCCGCCGCCGCCGGCCGCGGCAGCGAGGACGGCCGTCGGATCGACCGCCAGCCGCCGCAGGACCTCGACGGCCCTGACGAGCGCCGGACCCTCGAGCGGCTGCGCGGGGTCGAGCCCGGCCGTCCGCGCCCAGGCCGTCGTCAAGTCGCGGCCGACGCCGTCCACCTTGGCGTGGGCGCGGGCGAGGGGGCGACCGCGCAGCGCGTCGCCGAGGGCCTCCACCGTCGCCCCGCGGGGGTCGAGCTTGTCGTACGGCGGCGGCGGCCGGTAGCGCAGGCCCGGTCGCAGTTGCCGGTGACGGTTCACCTCGGCACCGATCTCGCGCAGCGCACCGAGGATGCGGCCGTCCTCGTCGCGCAGGACGGCGTTGGCGTGCCGCCCGGTGAGCTCGACCTCGAGCCACACCGGTGGACTGGGCACGAAACCGGTCCCGGCGCCGAAGCGCAGGGTGCAGCGGCGATCGAGCGCCGCCTGCTCCGCGCCCTCGAGCGCCCCGACCGCGCGCGCCCGCAACTGCGCCTGGAAGGGGGTGAACGGGGTGGCTCGCGCATCGCCCGCGTCGCCGGCGAGCGTCAACCGCGGCGCGGGCGGGGCCAGCTCCAGCCACAGGGCGCCCGCCTCCGGCGGGTCGAGCGGCAGCACCAGCGTCGTCGCGTCGGCGAACCGCCAACCGAGGTGCCGGACCGGCAGCCTCGAACGCAGCGGCGCCAGCGCGGCGGCCAGGAGCAGGCCCTCCACCCTCAGGCTCCCGGTGGGGCGCCGCCGCGGCGTGCCATCAGTTCAGGATGCGGTCGTGACCGCCCAGCAGGGCACGGGCCCGCGCGACGTGGGCCTCGAGCGGCAGGCGCCACTCGCTCGCCGCCTCGGTGTGCTCCAGGGCCATGAGGGCGTGGCGCAGCACGCGGTCGGCCGCCCCGTCGCCGCGCTGGGCGTGGACGTCGGCCAGCATCTGGTGCGCGGTGACCCACACGGGATCGCCCGCCTGGCTGGCCGCCAAGGCCTGCTCGTACCAGCGCACGGCCTCGTCGAGGTGGTAGTACTCGAAGGCCAAGGCACCGAGCACCAGGCACGCTGGCGCGACGGCGCCGAGATCGAGCGCGCGCTCGGCATCGCCGCGGGCCTGCTCGAAGTCGCCGGCCCGCAGGCGGACGTCCGCCAGATCGGCCAGAGCCTCACCCCGATGCGGGTAACCGGGGTCGGAGAGGACCTCCTCCAGCAGCGGGACCGCCTCGTCCAGCGCGTCGGACTCCATCAGGGCGATGGCCGCCTCGTGCTGCGCGAAGGCGCGATGCTCCGCCGGCGCCACCGCCACGGCCTCGCGCAGGACGGCGACGGCGTCGTCGTAGCGCTGCAAGGCGACCAACGCCTGACCGGTCGCGTAGGCGAGCGAGAATCCCATGTCCGGTTCGGCATCGAGCCCGCGCGCCTCGACGAAGAGCTCATGGGCCCGGTTGGGGTTGCCGGCCTCGAGCTGGGCACGCCCCTCGACGTACCGCATCATGCCCACGTCCGCCTCGTCCAACGCGCCCTCGTCCACGTCACCGAGGACGGCGAGCACCTCGTCGATGCGGCCGAGTTCGAGCAGACAGCTCGCGTAGGCGAGCAGCTCCGGCCCCCGCTCCGACGCCGGCGCGCCGTCGACCGCCGCACCGTAGGCGATCGCCGCCGAGGCCCACTCGCCGAGCGCCTCCTGGGCCTGGCCGAGGAGCGACCAGCGGCGCCATACGAGGTACGTCGGCAGCGACTCGTCGCTCAGCGGTTCTAGGCGCCGTAGTGCGCTCTTCGAGGCACCCACCGCGAGCAGCGCGGCGCCGGCGTGGTAGGCGGCGATGGGCGGCAAGCCGCCGGGGATCGCCCGCAGGCCACGCTTGACCTCGGACGCCGAGGCGCCGCGGTAGGCGTCGAACTCCCAGTAGAGGGCCTGGTAGAGGGGGTCGGAGACCATCTGCGGCTCGGCCGCCACGGCGGCCTTCAGCGCCGGCACGCCGTTCTCGAGGCCATCGAGGCCGTAGAGCGCGTAGCACGCCGCCAGGTGCAGCCAGTAGCGCGCTTGCACGGTTCGCACGCGCTGCCGGCGCGCGGCGCCCTCCAGGGTGGCGAAGGCGGCCTCGTAGCGGCCCTCGGCCAGCGCCGAGTGCGCGAGCTCCAGGGCAGGAGCCGCGCCGCCCCGGTCGGACGGCGCCCCCTCGGACGCGCCCCCTCGGTCGGCAAGCCTGCGGAACACCACGCCGGCACGGTATCACGCCGGCCTCGAGGGTCCAGGCGCAGCCTGGCCCCCGCGCCGCCGCTAGTTCACGGCGGCGGGGGCACGGACATGCAGTCCGTACTCAAGGAGATCGAGGCCCGGGAAAAGCCCGACTCCATCGTGATGGTCACCGATGCCGAGACTTACTGGACTGCCGACTGGAAGCCACGCGCCCGAGTGGTGATGGCCTACACCGGCAGGGTCGGCTCGCACTGGCATGCGGCGATCCCCAAGTGGGCGCGTGTCGTGCCGATTGCAAGGGAGGAGGCGTGAGATGGCAAAGCGAAAACCCAAGCCCGCATGGGACTGGAGCAGGTTCAAGGATGCCCGCACGCTCAAGGAGTGGGTTTCGCACCCGCACTGGGAGAAGTACCCGAAGTTCCGAGCCAAGGCGCGGGCGTTCTACCGCTCCCTCCACCTGCGGCTAAGCACCGGGCTTCCGGCGGTCGTGTGGTTCGGCGGCAGCTCAGAGGGAATGCGCAAGGTGATGTCGGTCTATGCCGCTCACGGCCGA
>CAZJUA010000100.1:0-19605 GCA_964549045.1 uncultured bacterium
CGACTCGCGCCGCTCGACGACGGGGGGCGCCCCGCCATGCGCGTGGGATGGCCGCCCGACGCGGCGCCTTGCCGCCCGCCGGCCGTCGGGCACCCGCCGGAGGCTACACTGCCGGGGTGTTCGCCCGCCGACCCCTCCCCCGCGCCGACGATGCCAGCCCGACCGACCGCCGCATCGACCTCGGGGCTCTGCGCCGACTGCTGCGCTTCACCCGCCCGTACGCCGGTCGGCTGAGCCTGGCCCTCGCCGCCAGCGCCCTGGGCAGCCTGGTGTTCCTCGCCTTCCCCGTCATCGTCGGCGACCTGTTCAACACCGCCTTCGGCGCCGGTGGTTCCTCGCTGACCAGCTGGGCCACCGGCGTCGGCGGCGGGGCGAGCGAGACCGGCGGCCTCGGCAACGCCACGGCGGCCGACCTCGATCGCATCGCCCTGGTGCTGGTGATCGTGTTCGTGCTGAACGCCGTCACCGCCTACGTGCGGGTCTACCAGCTCGCCTACGTGGGCGAGGGCGTCGTCGCCGATCTGCGCCGCGATCTCTTCGCGCACCTGCTGTCGCTGTCCGTGCGCTTCTTCGAGGAGCGCAAGACCGGCGAGATCACCTCGCGTCTGACCTCCGACATCGCCACCATCCAGGCGGCCGTCAGCAACGTGCTGGTTCAGCTCGTGTCGCAGAGCGTCTCCTTGGTCGGGGGCGTCGTCGTGCTGTTCGTCATCAACGCCCGCCTCACGCTGGTGATGCTGGCGGTCCTGCCCGCGGTCATCGTGGCCGCCGCGGTCTTCGGGCGCCGGCTGCGCCGCATCAGTACGGCCTTCCAGGACCAGCTGGCCGCCGCCAACGCGCGCGCCGAGGAGGCGATCGTCGGCGTGCGCGTGGTGCAGTCGTTCACCGCCGAGCGCTTCGAGGCCCGGCGCTACGCCGACGCGATCGCCGAGACCTTCGACAGCGCCCTGCGGCGGGCGCGGGTGCGGGCGCTGTTCGTGCCCTCCGTGTTCACCGCCTTCTTCCTGGGCATCGGCCTGGTGCTGTGGTTCGGCGGCCGCCTCGCCCTGGCGGGCGACCTGCCGCCGGGCGACCTCATCACCTTCCTGCTGCTCACGGTCACGGTCGCCGGCTCGATCGGCGCCTTCACCGGGCTCTACTCGCAGGTGCAGGAGGCGGTCGGCGCATCGCGCCGGGTGTTCGAGTTGCTCGACACGGCGCCCGACCTGAGCGAGCCGGCGGCGCCGGTGGCGCTGGGCGACCCGCGCGGCGATGTGGCGTTCGAGGGCGTCCGCTTCCGCTACGGCGACCGCGGCGACGACTGGGTCCTGGACGGCATCGACCTCGTCGCGCACCCGGGCGAGGTGGTGGCGCTCGTCGGGCCGTCGGGGGCCGGCAAGAGCACGCTGGTGACGCTGATCTCGCGCTTCCACGACCCGGTCGAGGGCCGCATCACGCTCGACGGCATCGACCTGCGCGATCTCGACCCGCGCGCCCTGCGGTCCCAGGTCGGGGTCGTACCGCAGGAGACGCTGCTCTTCTCGGGCAGCATCGCCGACAACGTGCGCTACGGCCGGCCCGAGGCATCCGACGCCGAGGTCGAGGCGGCCGCCGCGGCCGCCAACGCGGACGGCTTCGTCCGCGCCTTCCCGGACGGCTATGCCACCGTGGTCGGCGAGCGCGGCGTCAAGCTCTCGGGCGGCCAACGGCAGCGCATCGCCATCGCCCGGGCGCTGCTGAAGGACCCGCGGATCCTGGTCCTCGACGAGGCCACGTCCTCGCTCGACAGCGAGTCCGAGGCGCTGGTGCAGGCGGCGCTCGACCACCTCATGCGCGGCCGCACCACCTTCGTCATCGCGCATCGCCTGTCGACCGTCCTGAACGCCGACCGCATCGTCGTGATCGACCGCGGCCGCATCGTGCAGGCGGGCCGCCACGCCGAGCTGCTCGCCAGGGGCGGCCTCTACGCCGACCTGTACGAGCGCCAGTTCCGCGACGCCGACGACCGCTGAGGCGACGCCCGGTTCAGACGTCGCCGCCGACGGCCCGGATGGCGCGCAGCCAGGCGTCGCCGACCTCGCCCATGGGCTCGTGCGTGAAGCGGTGGTCGCTGCGCCGCAGGAAGGTGTCGAGGTCGGCCAGCAGCGCCTCGAGGCGGGCGGTCAGGAGCGCCCGCCCGGGGCCCTCGGGCAGCGTCGCCGCATGCACGACGCACACGAAGCCCCGCCCGCGCTCGAGGGCGCCCTCGAGGTCGTCCGCCCGCACGCGCTGGAGCGCATGGAGGTAGCGGCGCTCGGCGGTGCGTTCGATCTCGCAGGCCGGGCAGCGGACGGCGCCATGCCCGTCCGCCGACGGCGAGCGCGGCCGCGACGGACCGCCCAACGCACGCAGGAGGCCCTGCCGGCCGCCGGTCGCCGGCGCCGCGCCGCCGCCCAAGCGTCGTGCCATGTCGTGCTCCAGGAGGTCGCGCAGCAGCACCGCGGACGACAGGGCGGGCGCCTCGAGCGAACGCCACACCCGCCAGTGGCGCGGGCAGAGGCCGCCGCGGCCGCGCCAATCCGCGCGCACGTCGACGTCGTTGACGCCGTCGCCGAGCACGCCACGCAGGTAGGTACGGGCCGCCTGTGCCGACGCCAGGCACACGCCGCACCCCGGGTCGGCGAGCGCGGCGAGCAGCGCGTGCTGGTCCTGCGCGATCAGGTGAGCGACGCGTCCAGCTCGATCGGGACGGCCGCCAGCGCCTTGGAGACGGGGCAGCCGACCTTGGCCGCCTGGGCCTGCTCGGCGAAGGTGTCGGCGTCGATGCCGGGGACCGTGGCGCGGCAGACCAGCTCGATCTTGGTGATGGCGGCGCCCCGGTCGTCGCGGCCGAGGTGCACGCGCGCCTCGACCCGGACCTCGGTGGGGGCGAAGCCGGCGCCGGCGAGGCCGTTGGAGAGCGCCATCGCGAAGCAGCCCGCGTGGGCGGCGCCGATGAGTTCCTCGGGGTTCGTGCCCGGGCCCTCCTCGAAGCGGGACGGGAACGAGTACGGGCCCTCGAAGGCGCCGCTGCCGAGCGCGACGGTGCCGTCGCCACCCTTCAGGTCGCCGCGCCACACGGCGTTGGACGTACGGACGGGCATGGAGGTCTCCTCTCGCGCAAGGTGCCCGGCGAAGCCGGGCACACAGGCGCCGTTGGGGTGGCGTCATGCTACGACGGTCGCCCACCCGCCCGGGGGCTAGACTGAACGGATGCCCCTCCGCGTCCAGGCCCCCTTCACCCCTAGCGGCGACCAGCCCGAGGCCATCCGCGGGCTGGTGACCGGGCTCGGCGACGGGTTGCGCTTCCAGACGCTGCTCGGCGCGACCGGCACCGGCAAGACGTTCACGATGGCGAAGGTGATCGAGGCGACCCAGCGGCCCGCGCTGGTGCTCGCGCCGAACAAGATCCTCACGGCGCAACTGGCCGCCGAGTTCCGCGACGTCTTCCCGGACGCCGCCGTCGAGATGTTCATCTCCTACTACGACTACTACCAGCCCGAGGCCTACGTGCCGGCCCGCGACCTGTTCATCGAGAAGGACGCGAACATCAACGACGAGCTCGAGCGCCTGCGGCACTCGACCACCCGCTCGCTGCTCACCCGCCGGGACGTGGTGGTGGTGGCGTCGGTGTCGGCGATCTACGGCCTCGGCTCGCCCGAGGAGTACGCCAAGCTCAACCTCGTCCTGGCGCCGGGCGTGAAGATGGACCGCGACGCCGTGCTGGGCCGGCTCGTCCAGCAGCAGTACGAGCGCAACGACGTCGAGCTCGCGCCCGGACGCTTCCGGGCCCGCGGCGACGTGGTCGAGGTGTGGCCGGCCTACGACGAGTCGCCCGTGCGCATCGAGCTGTGGGGCGACGAGGTCGACGCGCTGGGCGTCATCGATCCGGTGACCGGCGACACCACCCGCACGCTCACGGGCCTGACGGTCTTCCCCGCCAAGCACTACGTCACCCCGTTCGAGACCCTGCGGCCGGCGGTCGAGCGCATCGAGGCGGACCTGCACGACCGGCTGCGCTTCTTCGAGGCCAGCGGCAAGCTGCTCGAGCAGCAGCGCCTGCGCGAGCGCACGATGTACGACCTCGAGATGCTGCGCACGCTGGGGTACTGCAGCGGCATCGAGAACTACAGCCGCTACCTCGACGGCCGCGCCCCCGGCGAGCCGCCGTTCACGCTGCTCGACTACCTGCCGGACGATGCCATCGTCTTCCTCGACGAGTCGCACGTCATGGTCCCGCAGATCCGCGGCATGTACAACGGCGACCAGGCGCGCAAGCGCACGCTCGTCGACTACGGCTTCCGCCTGCCGGCGGCGCTCGACAACCGCCCGCTGCAGCAGGACGAGTTCTTCGAGCGCGTCGGCCAGGTGGTGTTCGTGTCCGCGACCCCCGCCGCCCAGGAGCTCGGCGTGTCGGACCAGGTGGTCGAGCAGGTGATCCGGCCGACGGGCCTCGTCGACCCCCACGTGACCGTCAAGCCCTCCCGTGGGCAGATCGACGACATCATCTTCTCCGCGCGCGAGCGGGTGAAGGCGAACGAGCGCGTGCTGGTCACGACGCTGACGAAGCGCATGGCCGAGGACCTCACCGAGTACCTGGCGGAGCAGGGCATCCGCGTGCGCTACATGCACAGCGACATCGACGCCGTCGAGCGCCAGGTGATCATCCGCGACCTGCGCCTCGGCCACTTCGACGTGCTGGTGGGCATCAACCTCCTGCGCGAGGGCCTCGACCTGCCGGAGGTCTCGCTGGTGGCGATCCTCGATGCCGACAAGACCGGCTTCCTGCGCAGCGAGCGCAGCCTGATCCAGACGATCGGCCGGGCGGCGCGCAACGTGCACGGCGAGGTGTTCCTCTACGCGGACGAGGTCAGCGACGCCATGCGGGCGGCGATCGGCGAGACCGAGCGGCGCCGGAACAAGCAGCTCGCCTACAACGAGCAGCACGGGATCACGCCCGAGACGATCCGCAAGCGCATCCAGGAGGTCATCCGCGGGGAGGAGGCCGAGGGCGAGGGGGCCGGCGGCGCGGCACCGATCGCGCCGTGGGAGCGCGAGCTGCTCGAGGACGACCTGCGCCAGGAGCTCGCGCTGCTCGAGAACGAGATGTGGTCCGCCTCCGAGGCGCTGGACTTCGAGAAGGCCGCCGCCGTGCGCGACCGCATCCGCGAACTCGAGGCGCGCCTCGCCGGACGCGAACTCAAGCTGCCGCAGCTGCCACCCCAGGGCGCCAAGGCGCGGGCGACCGCGCGGCCCGCGGGGCGGAGGCGGGTGCAGGCGTGAGCGCCGGCCGACGCCCGGCGTGGCCCTGGCTTGGGTACCCGGCGCGTGTGCGTGCCGCGCGCACCCGCGCCGCCCGCACGCTCGCGCTGCCGTGGCGCGCCCTGCTCGTCGTCGCCCTCGCCAGCGGCTTCGCCTGGGGGCAGCCCTACGCGGCGGACGGCGGTTTCGACCGACCCCGGGCGCTGCTCCCGCACCTCGAGCGCCCGCTGGCGGTGCTCGCGCTGGACCACGGCCGGGCGAGCCTGGTGTCGTGGGAGGACGGCACGGTCGTCGTGCGCGACGTTGCCGGCGAGCGCGACGCCCGCCCGCTGGGCGACGCCGACGGCGTGCGCGATCTCACGGTCGCCAGCGCGCTCGACGCCGCGCTGCAGGCGATCTGGGCGTGGCGCGACCTGACGACCGGCCGCTACCTCTACCGCTCCACCATCGCCGACGAACCCTTCGAGAGCGGGCAGTTGCTACCGCTGGTGGCCGTCCAGCAGGCGGGCGAGACCTGGCTCTTCAGCCATCGCGGGCGCGACGCCGGCGCCGAGATCGTGCGTCTTGCCCCCGACGGCGAGGCGTTCCCCCTGTACCGCACCGACCTGCAGATCACCGGCCTGTCGGCCGCGGCGGCGGATGGCGTCGTCCACCTGACCTGGGCCGAGGGCTTCACCGAGATGACCGCCTTCGGCAGCGCCAGCGACTGGCAGGCGCAGGCCGCGTGGTGGGCGAGCGACGGGCGCTGGGCGGGGCCCCTCCCGCTCGGCAGCGCCGACGGACAGGTGGGGCGCACCGCGACGGCGGCCGAGGCCGGCCCCGGCGCGCTCGTGCAACGGACCTGGATCGGCGACGACGGCGTCGCGCGGCGCTGGCAGGTCGCGGCCAGCGATGCGCTCGCGGGCCCCGCCGTCGGTGTCGCCGCGCTGGTCGCCGGACGGCCGATCGGCACGACGATCGCGGCCGGCGTCGGAACCGACTTCATCGCCCGCGGCCACACGGTCTGGCGGGTGGCCGATCCCGCGTCGCCACCCGTCGCGGTCGCCTGGTCGCCGGTCGTCATCCGCGAGGGCTGGGCCGTGCTCGACGCCGAGGGCATCCATCACCTGGCGTGGATCGGTAGCGAGGCCGGCGGGCGAGACGTGCTGTACGCGAGCGACGACCGCCATCCGATGGACCGGGGACCGCTCGACGAGATCGCCGCCGCCTTCGGCTGGCGCCCTTGGAGCGTCGCCGAGGAGGCCGCCGGGCAGTTGGGCGCGAGCCTCCTCGTGGCGGTCCTGGTGTCGGCGAGCACGCTACCGCTCCTGTGGGCCCTCGCCGTCGTGTTCGCCCGCGGGGCGTCCACCGCCGCCGCCCGCTGGCGCGGCGCCCTGGTCGGCGCCGCCATGCCGGGCGTGGGCGTGCTGGCGGCGTCGATCGTCGGCGCCCCGGCCCCCGTCCTCTGGCCGCTCGTGGGCGGCGCCGCCACGCTGGTCGGCGCCAGCGCGATCGCCGCGCTGCTGGCGGGCTGGCTGTGGCGCAAGCGCGACCTCGAGGCGCTGCCGGCCTTCGTCGGCGCCGGGGTGACCGCGCTGGCCCTCGCCACCGTCGGCATCGCGTTCGTCGGCTTCCGGGCCTGGGTCGACCTCGGCCTGTGGTGAGGCAGCGAGCCGCCGCGGGCACGCGGGCGCGTGGTAGCGTGCCCGCGTGGAGGGCCCCGGGTGACGTTCGAAGTCGGTGACCACGTCGTGTACCCCTCCCAGGGCGCCGGTGTGGTGCAGGAGCGCACCACCCGCGAGGTCCTGGGCGAGACGCACGAGTACCTCAAGGTCGTCTTCGTGAAGGGCGACATGGAGGTCCTGGTGCCCCTGAAGCGCGGTGAGGACGTCGGCCTGCGGCACACGGTCGGCGCGGAGGAGGTCGAGCGCCTGTTCGAGGCGATGGCCAAGGCCGACCTCAACCTGCCCCAGCAGTGGCCCCCCCGCTACCGCGTCGAGCAGGAGATCCTGGGCCGCGGTGGCGCGTACGAACTGGCGCGCCTCATCGGCGTGCTCGCCCACCGCGACCTCGAGAAGGGCCTGGCCGCCACGGAGCGCGAGGTCCTGGACACCGCCAAGTCCGCGCTCGCCTCCGAGCTGGCGATCGTCGGCGGCACCGACCTCGCGACCGCCCTGGAGCGGCTCAATGCCGTCGTCGCGGAACGCATCGGCCGCGGCTGAGCCCGGCGACCGCGGTCCCGATCTCACGTCCCCGCGCGTCGTCCGCGACCTGCTGCGCCGGCACGGCCTGGCGGCGGACACCTCACTCGGGCAGCATTTCCTGATCGACCGCGCGACCCTGACGGCGATCGTCGGGGCCGCCGACCTGACGCAGCGCGACGAGGTCTGGGAGGTGGGCCCGGGACTCGGGACGCTGACCGTCGAGCTCGCCCGCCGCGCGGGCAGGGTGATCGCCATCGAGCTCGACCGTCGGTTGCTCCCGGTCCTCGCCGAGACCCTGGCCCCCTGGCCGCACGCCGAGGTGCGTCACGCCGACGCGCTGCGGGTCGACTTCGCGACCGCCGCCCCCGGCGCGGCGTTCGTCGCCAACCTGCCGTACCAGGTCGGCACCGCGGTCCTCTCCCGCGTGCTGAGTTGCGGCCGCTTCGCCCGCGCCGTGGTGCTGGTCCAGAAGGAGGTCGCCGAGCGCCTGGTCGCCACCGCCGGTAGCCCCGCGTACGGCAGCCTCAGCCTGTGGGTCGCACACCACGCACGGGCGCGGATCGTGCGCAGCGTGCCCGCGGGCGCCTTCCTGCCGCCCCCCAAGGTCACCTCGGCGGTCGTCCGCCTCGACGTCGACCCCGCCGCACGCCCCGATCCCGCGACCTTCGGGCTCATCCGCGACGGCTTCCGCCACCGGCGGAAGACGCTGGTCGCGAACCTGCGGGCCGTCGGGGACGACCCGAGCGACGTGCAGCGCGCCCTCGAGGAGCTCGGGTTCGACCCGCGCGCCCGGGCCGAGGTGCTCGACCTCGCGGCGTTCCGGCGCCTCGCGCACCGCCTGCGCGCGCGACCGGTGCCCGGGCCGCGCGCGGCCTGACGCTCCCTGCCCCCGCGTGGGGCGTATACTGCCCGGGCGACACGCGGTGAAACCGTTGGACGCCACCCGGGACATGGGTCCCGGTAGGAGAACGCTGCATGGCCGAGTTCCTGGTGATCGGCGACGCGACCGTCGATCAGATGTACTTCATCGATGCCCTTCCCGAGGTCGGTGGCGAGGTCAGCGCCACCCACGCCGTCATGGAGCCGGGTGGCGCCGGCGGGACCATCGCGACGGCCCTCGCCCGCCTCGACCACGACGTGGCGATCGCCACGCGCGTCGGCACCGGACCCTTCTCGGCGCTCGCGCTGAAGCACCTGCGCTCGACCGGCGTCGACATGAGCCTGGTCCAGTCCGACCCCTACCTGCAGACGAGCAGCGTGACGATCCTCATCACGCCCGACGGGCAGCGCACGATGATCGGCGCCGCCGGCGCCTCGCGCGACCTCGACGCCCGCGCGTTGCGGCCCGAGCACGTCGACCGGCGCGACGCGCTGGTCATGAGCGCCTACAGCCTGATCAGCGGGCCGCAGCGGACCTACTCGCTGCGCGCGCTGCAGCTCGCCAAGGACGCCGGGGTGCGCGTCTTCGTCGACATGGGCACGGGCGCGGTCAACGCCCTGCAGGAGGGGCTGATGCCCCTGCTCGAGGGCGTCGAGGTCGTGCTGATGAACGAACGCGAGCTCTTCACGCTGACGGGCGAGTCGTCGATCAGCGATGCCGTCTCGGGCCTGCGCGCCCGGGGCATCGACCAGGTCGTCGTCAAGGTCGGCGAGATGGGTTCGATCGTCGTGACGCCCGAACGCTCCGAACTCGTGGAGGCCTACGCCATCGACGGGGTGCTCGACACGACCGGCGCCGGCGACGTGTACACGGCGGCCTTCGTCGCCGCCGTCGTCGAGGGGAACGACCTCCTGCAAGCCGCGTGGCTGGCGAACGTCGCGGGTGCGTTGACGACGCGCGAGATCGGCGCCCAACGCATCGTCATCGATCGCGGGACGCTGCTGCAGCAGGCGGGCGTCGCGGGTGGCATCACCGCCGCGGCCGGAGCCGCCGCCAGCCGACCCACAGCGCGTCGGTGAGCCGGGCCCAGCCGGCCTCCTCGGTGCATCGCTCACGGACCTCGCGGCTCGTGGTTCTGCTGCTGGCCTGCGTGGGGGCGATCGGTCTGGGGTCGGGGGGTCCCGCGGCGGAACCCGCGCCCGCGGCCGACTGGCCGCGCTTCGAGGTCGCCTGGCGACTGATCGACGAACGTTACTGGGACCTCGGCCTCAGCGCGATCGACTGGCCCGACGCCCGCGTCCGCTACGGCGAACGCCTCGTGGCGAGCGAGGACGCGCTCGACGAGGTGATCGCGGCGATGTACGACGCGATCGGCGACGATCACACCCGCTACGTCCCCGCCGCGCAGGTCATCGAGGAGCGCGAACGCTTCGGCGACCTCCCCTGCATCGGTTACTTCGGCGCGGCGCAGGCCGCCGGGACCCGACCCGCCAGCGGCGACGTGCCGCCCGACCTGCGCCGCGTCGGGGCGGTGCGCTACGGCAGTTGGGGCGACGGCATCGGCTACATCGGCGTCGCCGACCTGGTGCAGGCCGGCTTGGCCGAGGGCGTGCGACGGGCGGTCGCCGAGCTGGAAGGCGGCGGCGCCAGCGCGCTGGTCGTCGATCTGCGCGGCAACCCGGGCGGCCGACTGGTCACGATGATGCAGGTCGCGGGCGTGTTCACCCGCGGCTTCCTGTGGCGCGCGCTGACCCGTTGGTCGTTGCCCCTACCCTACCCCGCGCTGGGCGCGCCAGCCACCGAGCTGCCGCTGGCCGTCCTCGTCGACGGCGACGTGAACAGCGCCGCAGAGGGCCTCGCCGGTGCCCTGCAGGCGCAGGGGCGCGCCGTGATCGTGGGCGCGACGACCGCCGGCAACGTCGAGGCCGTGCTGCCGTTCTGCCTCCGCGACGGCGCCCAGGCGTGGGTCGCGACGGGCGTCCTGGCACCGTTGGGCGGCCCCACGTGGGAGGGGCGCGGGGTCGTGCCGGACCTCCCCGTCGATCCCACGACCGCCGCTTCGGTCGCCCGCGCCGCCCTGCTCGGGCGATGAACCCGGGCGAGGGCGCCCGCCGCTTGGCCGCAGGCCTGTGGGGCATCAGCGTCCCCAGCGAAACGCTGGCGCCGTGGACCAGCACCCACGCCTACCTCGTGGGCGGCGGGGGCGTCGGTTGGCTGATCGATCCGGGCGGCGCGGGGACCGAGGCCGACGCGGCCGTCGACGCCCTGCTGCGGACCGCGGGCGTGCGCCACCTCAAGGGCATCCTGCTGACCCACACCCACCGCGATCACGTCGCCGGGGTCGCGGGGGCGTTGCGGCGCCATGGGCCGCTCGACGTGTGGGTCCACCCCGCAGGGATCGGCCGCCTACCGCCCGGGGTGAGCGGACGCCCGCTGGGTCCGGACCGACGCCTCGTCGCCGGGCCGCACTTCCTGACCGCGATCGCGACGCCGGGGCACGCCTCGGACCACCTCGCCTTCTGGCTGCCCGAGGCCCGCGCGCTGGTCGCGGGCGACCTGGTCGCCGGTCGCGGCTCCACGTGGGTGGGGACGCCGGACGGCGACGTCGGCGACTACCTCGCCTCCCTGGCGCGGGCGGCCGCGCTCGACCCACGCCTCGTCGCGCCGGCGCACGGCCCCGTACGGAGCGACGGGCGGCGGGTGCTCGACGAGGCGCGGGCGCACCGGCTCGAGCGCGAGCGGGCAGTGTGGGACGGCCTCGCGGGCGGTCCGGCGACGCTGGGCCGCCTGCGCGAGCAGGTGTACCCGGGGCTCGACACGGCGGCCCACGACCTGGCCGAGCGTTCCATCCTGGCCCACCTACGCAAGCTCATGCGCGAGACGCGCGTGATGCACCTGGGGACGGACGCCGAGGGCCCCTTCGCGCGGGCGCCCGGCGGGTGAGGCGCGCTACGCGCCGAGGGCGCGCCCTTGGCGCTACGTGCCGAGGGACAGCAGCGCTCGGCGCAGGTCGCCGAGCGCGGGCGCCAGCGGGACCGCCTCACCGTGCCCGGCCAGGTCGGCGGCGAGCACGGGGTCCTCGACGGTGACACCGGGTAGCGCCCGGGCCACCACCTCCGGGAACTTCGCCGGGTGGGCGGTGGCGAGCACGAGCCAGGCGCGCGGGCGGCGGTCACCGCCCGCGCGGCCGCCCGCGCGACCGCGCGCGGCCGCCTCCAGCCCGACGGCCGTGTGCGGGCAGACGACGACCCCGTAGCGTTCGTGCGTGTGGGCCATCCGGGCCAGGGTAGCGTCGTCGTCGACGCGCTCCGCGGCGAGCGGCACCGGCGGGCCGTCCGGCCACAGCGCATGGATGCGCTCGTAGTTCGAGGGCGCGCCGACGTCCATCGCGTTGGACAGCGTGGCGACGGTCGGCGCGAAGTCGAAGGGCGCGCGACGACCCGCGAGGCGCTCGACGAGGTAGGCGTTGGCGTTGTGCGCCGCGACGAAGCGCGCCGGCGCGGCCCCCATGCCGGCGGCGAGCAGGCCGGCCGCCAGGTCGCCGAGGTTCCCCGATGGGACGACGACGGCGGCTTCGGATGGGTCGACCCCGGCCCGGGCGAGCTGGGCCAGACCCCACGCGTGGAAGGCCGCCTGCGGCAGCCAGCGTCCGAGGTTGATGCTGTTGGCGCTGGTCAGGGGCAGGTCCGCCAGCCCGGGGTCGCGGAACGCCTCCTTGACGAGGCGCTGGCAGTCGTCGAAGCTCCCCTCGACCGCGAAGGCGTGCACGCCCGGGCGGACGGCCGTCAGCTGGGCGCGCTGGACGGGGCTCACGCCCTCGCGGGGGAACAGCACGACCACCCGCAGCCCGGGCACGCCGGCCATGCCGGCCGCGACGGCGCCACCGGTGTCGCCCGAGGTGGCGACGAGCACCAGGGCCTCGCGCCCGTGGCGGGCGAGGGCGCGGGCCCACCAGCGCCCGAGCGTGCGCGCGGCGACGTCCTTGAAGGCGCGCGTGGGGCCGTGGAAGAGCTCCAGCAGCCAGGTCTCGTCGTCCAGGCGGCGCAGCGGCACTGGGAAGTCGAGCGCCGCCCGAACGTCGGCGAGCCAGCCCTCGGCCTCGTCGTCGTCGAACCACGGGGCGAGCGTCGCCTCCGCCGCCGCGGGCAGCGTCGCGGCCGCGCGCCAGCCCGGCGTGATCGGCGGCACCCGGTCGGGGACGTAGAGGCCGCCGTCGGGCGCGAGCCCGCGCAGCAAGGCGTCCTCGAACGTCACGCCCGCACCCCGGGGATCGCGGGTGCTGACGAAGCGGGGCGCGCCGGTCATGCGGGCGGCGGGGCCGCGCCCTCGGGCCCGGGGCGGAACCCGTCCAGGGGCGACGCGACGGCCTGCGCGGGCCGCGGGCCGGGCTCCCCTCGGGCCGCCTGCAGCACGTCGGCGAGCACCGCGCTGGCGGTCACGTCCGCGCCGGCGCCCGGGCCCGCGATCCACACCTCGCCGACGGCGTCGCCACGGTAGACGAGCGCGTTGCGACCGTCGGCCAGGAAGGCGAGCGGCCGCTCGGCGTCGATGCTGCGCGGCTCGACGCCGACGCGCCAGCCACCGGCGCCGTCCGGCTCGACGTAGGCGACGAGCCGTACCCGGCGCCCCGCGGCGTGCTCGGCCCTGACCCCGGCGGGCGTGAGCCCGCGCACCCCACGGACCCGCGGGACCACGTCGGTCCACGCCAGGTCGGGCGCCACCGTCATGCGGGCGACGACGGCGACCTTGTGGGCCGCGTCCCAGCCATCGACGTCGAGCGACGGATCGGCCTCGGCGAACCCCAGGCGTTGGGCCTCGGCCAGCGCCGTCTCGAAGTCGACGCCGCGCTCCAGCTCGCCGATCAGGTAGGCGCAGGTGCCGTTGAGCACGGCCTCGAGGGAGCGCATCCGCGAGCCTCGGAGGGCGCCGGTCAGCGGTCCGATGGCCGGCGTGCCGGCCATGACGGCCGCCTCGAAGCCCACCCTACCCGCCTCGATCCACGGTCGCCAGGTCGGCCAGGCCTCGGCCAGCGCGGCCTTGTTGGCCGTGACCAGCCGCGCGCCGCGCTCGGCGGCACGCGCCATCAGGGCCGTGGGCCACTCGACCCCGCCGAGCAGCTCGACGACGACGTCGGCCCCGGCGATCGCCTCGTCCGGGTCGGTCGTCAGGCGCGGCGGTCGCAGGCCCAAGTCGCGCGGGCGGCCCGGATCGCGGACCAAGGCGGCGGTGATGGTGATCTCGGGGTGGCGGGCGAGCAGACGCACGAGCGCGGCGCCGACGGTGCCGGCGCCGAGGACGCCGACGCGCACGGGGGCCCGGGGAGCGCGCGACATGGGCGCGACGCTACCACGGGCCGCGCCCGTCAGGGCGCGGCGCGCGTGGCCGCGCCCTGACGGGCGCGGCCTGCTACACTCATGCGCTCGAGCCGTGCCGCGCCACCGGGGCGCAGGCGCCTCGGCGAGCGCACCACCTCCCGAGGAGCACACCATGTTCGGAATCGGCATCGTCGGCCTCCCCAACGTCGGGAAGAGCACCCTGTTCAACGCCATCACCCGCGCGCGGGTCGAGGCCGCCAACTACCCCTTCGCCACCATCGACCGCAACGTCGGCGTCGTCGCGGTGCCCGATCCGCGGCTCGACGCCTTGGCGCGGGTGTTCACCAAGGGTGACCGGGTACCGCCCATCGTCCCCACCACGGTGGAGTTCGTCGACATCGCCGGCCTGGTGTCCGGCGCGCACCGCGGCGAGGGCCTCGGGAACCAGTTCCTCGGTCACATCCGCGAGGTCGCGGCCATCGCCCACGTCGTGCGCTGCTTCGACGACCCCAACGTGATCCACGTCGGCGGCCGCATCGATCCGATCGCCGACGTCGACACGATCGAGACGGAGCTGCTGCTCGCCGATCTCGCGACGCTGGAGCGGCGCGCGGAACGTCTGCGCCGCGGGGCCAAGGGCGGGCATGGCGAGGAGGCGGAGACGTTGGCGCAGGTCGAGGCGCTCCAACGCGCGCTCTCCTCCGGTGTGCAGGCCAGGGCCACCGGGCTCGCCCGGCCCGACGACCTGAGGCTGTTGACCGACAAGCCCGTCGTCTTCGTCTGCAACGTGTCCGAGAGTGACGTGGCCGCCGGGAACGCCTACGTCGAACGGGTCCGCGAGCGGGCCGCCATCGAGGGTGCGGCGGTCGTCGTCGTGTCCGCCCAGATCGAACAGGAGCTCGGTGAACTCGAGGACGAGGAGGCGGCCGCCTTCCTCGCCGACCTCGGCCTGACGCAACGGGGGCTCGATCGGCTCATCGCCAAGGGGTACGAGGTGCTCGGCCTGGAGACCTTCTTGACCGCCAGCGAGAAGGAGGTCCGGGCCTGGACCGTCACCCGTGGCACCAAGGCGCCCCAGGCCGCCGGCACCATCCACAGCGACTTCGAGCGCGGGTTCATCCGCGCCGAGGTCGTCACGTTCGACCGCCTGATCGAGGCGGGCGGCATGGCGACCGCACGTGCCCGCGGCTGGTTGCGCACCGAGGGCAAGGACTACGTCGTCGTCGACGGCGACGTCATCCACTTCCTGTTCAACGTGTAGGTCCGTGCCGTCGCGCCTCGCGCGACGGCACGGCGGTCAGAAGACGGGGCCCACCCGGAACGTGAAGACGCCACGCGGGTTGCGGGCCGAGAAGCCGTAATCGAAGCGCAGCGCCGGCAGCGACACCCCACCGAAGCCGAGGTTGACCTGCACGCCCGCGCCGACGCTGCCGTACAGCGACGCCCCGGAGAGCACGGCGCCCGTACCCTCGGGGACGTAGCCGAGGTCCGCGAAGACGATGCCGATGATCGTCTCCGTGGCCACGGTGCTGAAGCCGAAGTCGTAGCGGTACTCGACCGAGGACGTCAGGTAGCTGCGCGACAGGTCGAAGTCCGTGTCGACGTAGCCGCGGAGTTCGGTCGCCTCGACGGGCACGCGCCCCACGCGGAAGCGCCGGTTCGCGGGGTAGCCGTCGCCGAACTGGTGGCCGACGTTGAGGCGGACGGCGAAGACGTGGTTGCGATCCTCGATCTCCTCCAGCGCATCGGCCAGCGTGAGGTACGTCTTCACCCCCAGCTGGACCTGCTGGTAGACGTACGGCGCCGGCTCGCCGGTGACCGGGTCACGCTGATCGCTCCCCCAGCCGACCCCGAAGGAGGCGCTGGCGGCGACGCCGTCGCGCGGGAACGCCTCGCTGTCGCGGTCGTCGTAGCTGAGGGTGGCCGAGGTGAAGGCGCTGAGACCGCCGGCGGGAAGCAGGTCCCGGGCCACGTCCTCCGGCAGCGCGCAACGCGGCGCGTTGGTGACGTCGCCAGCCTCGTCGAACGCACACGCCTCGCGCGCCGGCTCGAGCCGGTAGATGTCGTAGGCGCCGCGCGCCGCGACGACCAAGTCGGTGTTCGGCAGCACCCGGCGGCCGACGGAGAAGCTGGCGCCGCTCGAACGCACCAGGTACTCCCCGGCGGGGACCCGCGTGCCCTCCCGGTCCGGCAGGCCGGGGTACGCCACCTCGAAGCGGCCGTCCACGGTCAGCGGCTGGTTGACCTCGACGCGCGAGAACAGCGACACCGTCAGGCTCGTCGGGACCTCCTGCAGGTCGAACACGGGGACGTCGAGCCAGGGCACCGCGTAGCGGACGCTCGCCCCGACCTGCAGCCCCAGGTCGCTGGTCAGCGCCTGGACCTCGGCCGACAGGTTGTGCGCCAACCCCCAGAGGTTCGACTCGGCGTAGGAGACGCTGGCGGAGAAGCCCGTTTCGGTGCTGTACTGCGCGCCCGGCTGCAGGAGGCCGGTGGTGTTGGAACGGAGCACCACCTCGACCGTCACCTCGCCGGGCTCCTCGGCCGGCACCAGCAGCCGGTTGACCGGGGTGACGATCCCGAGCCGCGCGAGGCGCCGGAGCCCCTCGTCGAGGCGGCCCAGGTCGACGATCTCGCCCACGGCGGGCAGGTATCGGGTGACGACGCGCTCCTCCGTGCGCCCGGGGGCCCCGTCGTACACGACCACGTAGCCGGCGATCCGCAGTTCGGTGACGCGTTGCACGTAGGTCCCGTCGAGGTAGTTGTAGGCCGGCCGGCCGTCGATGACGACGCCCACCTCGTCGTACGCGGCGCGCAGCCTGCGGAAGTCCTCGTCGGCGAGCGCCGAGGTGAAGGTGTCGCCGACGCCGAGGGCGAGCAGGTCCGTGAGGAACGCGTCGTCGAGCACGGTGTTGCCCTCGATGACGACCTCCCGCACCGGACCCGCGGTGTCGGGCGCGCCGAGCGCGAAGCGCACCCGGACGGCGCCCGTCGAGGTGGCCAGCGTCTCGATCCGCACGTCGGAGGAGCGGCCACGCGCGAGGCGCCGGACGTCCTCGAGCAGCACGTCGTAGTTGAACAGGTCGCCGACGTCCAGGCTCAGGCGCGACGCGGGGACGCCGAGCGCGACGGTGTCGAACGCGGCGATGCGCAGCTCACGGAAGCGCACGGTGAGCTGACCGTTCTCCAGCGTGCTGCGCTCGAGGTCGACCCCGCTCTGGCGCAGGCCCGCATCCCAGTAGCGCTCGGCGACCGCGTCGACGGCCTCCCGGTAGAGACCGAAGCCGAACGTGTCCTGGCCCGCCACGCGGGCGAACAGCCGCTCGAGCTCGGCTTCGCTCAGCAGGGACGACGCCTCGAACACCACGCTCCGAAGCGGCACGCTCTCCTCGATCAGGTACCGGAGGCGCACGGGCGTCCGCCCGCCGGACTCCGCGGCCGCCTGCTCCTGGAGCACCTCGAGGGTGACGTCGACGTCGTACGGCACGCCCACCGAGCGGTAGATGCCCTGCAGGGTCTCGATGGCCCGCTCGGCGCGCAGCGCGTTGAGGGTGCGGCCGGGGTCGAGCAGGTGTTCGTCGACGATCGCGTCACGCAGCGCTTCGCCCTCGAGCAACGTGGACCCGACCACCTCGACCGCCGCCACCGGCGGGTTCTCACGCACGCGCACGATGAGGACCGGGCCCGCACCGCGGTCCTCGAGCGTGACGCTCACCTCCTCGAAGGTCCCCAACGCGTACACGCGGTTGCGCTCCGCCTCCAGGTCGACGCGCTCGGCCTGCGTGCCGGCCCGCGCGGCCACGATCGTGCGCACGATGTCCGCGAACGTGGTGGTTCCCTCGACGCGGACCTCCAGGAGCGGTCCCTGTGCCGTGGGGAGGGCCTCCTGGGCGAATGCGGCGCCGCAGAGCGACAGGACGAGGAGAAGCAGTAGGCGAGGACTCCACATACCGCGGAGTCTACCCAAGCTCCCGTGAGAAGCCTGTCGGCGGCCATGTCATCCTCCCCACTGGCGGCCAGTTAGGTCCCCACTGATGGCCAGTTGAAGTCCCCGTTGGTGGCCAGCGGTTCTCCCCACGTCGTTCGGTTCTTGGCCTCTGCCTTGGTGGAATGCGGGTGGAGGTGATCGTGAAGGACGGGGTTGAGATCGTGAGGATCTTGGAGGCGTTCGACTTGATGCGCTCGTTTCGTGGCGCCGCGAAAGTAGCGGGTTGCGATCACCACACGGTGAAGCGCCTGGTGGCGCTGCGGGAGGCGGGGTCGTTGTCGTTGGAGGCGCGGCCGTCGCGCACGAAGGCGACCGATGCGTTCGTGGAGCACATCGAGGGTTGGATGGAGGCGAGCCATGGGCGGGTGCGCGCGGACGTGTGCCACGAGAAGCTCGTGGCGTTGGGGTTCTCGGGTTCGGCGCGGAGTTCGCGGCGGGCGGTGGCGATCGCGCGCCGGCTGTACCGGCAGGGTCGCGTGCGGGTGTACCGGCCATGGCTGCCGGAGCCGGGTTTGTGGCTGCAGTTCGATTGGGGCGCGGGCCCGCGGGTGGAGGGTCGGGCGACGAACTTGTTCTGCGCCTGGTTGGCGTGGAGCCGCTACCGGATGGTGATCCCGACCTGGGATCGGTCGTTGGGGACGCTGGTGTTGTGCTTGGATCAGACGTTTCGCCAGTTGGGCGGCTGCCCGACGTACGTCCTGACGGACAACGAGAAGACCGTGACGGAGTCGTTCGTGGCGGGCATCCCGGTGCGCAACGCGCGTTTGCTGGAGGCGACGGCGCACTACGGGGTGGGCCTGCACACGTGCGTGGTGGCGGATCCCGAATCGAAGGGGGGTTCGGAGGCGACGGTGCGGATCGCCAAAGCCGACCTGCTGCCGCGGGAGACGAACCTCCGGGACGAGTACGGCGCCTTCACGGAGTTGGAGGTCGCCTGCGGGGCGTTCGGTGAGCGCGTGAACGCGCGAGCGCACGCGGTGACGGGCCAACCGCCGGCGCTGCTGCTGGAGCAAGAACGCGCCCGACTTCACCCGGTCGCCAAGAGCGTGTTCACGTTGGCGTTGGGTGACGAGCGCAGCGTGAACAAGGACAGCCTGGTGCAGCACGAGCGTGCTCGTTACAGCGTGCCGAGCGAGCTGGCGCAGGCCGGCGCGCGGGTGCTCGTGCGCGAGCACGGCGAACTGGTCATCATCACCCACGCAGCCGCCGGGGGCGCGCGGGAAGTCGCGCGGCACCGCAGAGGCCGAGCGGGCGAGACGGTCATCGACGAGCGCCACTACCCGCCCCCGCCGCCGGGTTCGATCGAGCGGCGGCCGCGGGCGAACACCGACCTCGAGCGCGCCTTCCTGGCCCTCGGCGACGGCGCCCGGGACTGGCTGATCGCGGCGGCGGCCGCCGGCACAAGCGGCATCCACACCCGCATGCAAGGAGCGCTCGACCTGCGGGCGTTCCACGACGCCGCGGCGGTGGACGTGGCGCTGGGGTTGGCGGCCTCGGCCGAGCGGTTCGCTCAGGAGGACCTCACGAGCATCCTGGCGCACCAGGCGAGCGCCCTGCCGGGCGCGCATGCCAGCACCCACCAGGAGCCCAGCCTGCAGGCCAGCACCAGCCGCTGGAGCGGCTTCGGATCGTGAGCCGCGACGCGAGCGCCGACCAAGTGCTGCAGGGCGAGATCGAGCGCCTCACGCGCAGGCTCAGACTGCCCTACGTGAGGGCGGCCGCGCCGGAGCTGCTCAAGAGCGCCAGAAGCCAACGCTGGGATCCCGCCGAAGCCCTGCGGGTGCTCTTGGAGGAGGAGGTCGCCGGCCGCGACAAGAGCGGCCGCGAGATGCGCCGGCAGACGGCTGCCTTCCCGCACCAGAAGACCTTCCACACTTGGCGCGAGGGCGCCAGCAGCATCCCGCTGCACGTGCAGCACGCCCTGCGTGGCCTGGAGTGGATCGAGCGGCGCGAGAACCTGGTGCTGTGCGGCGCCAGCGG
>CAZJUA010000101.1:0-4654 GCA_964549045.1 uncultured bacterium
TGCCCGAGCCGCACGTTCGCCTGCGCGAGCTCCAGGGCGACGGTGCTGCGCTCCGCAGCCAGGCGCTCGACCTCGTCGCTCCAGGCCGCGAGGCGGGCCTCGAGCCCGGCGACGCTCGCCTGGACCGAGGCGATCGCGCCGTCCAGCGTCAGGGTGACCTCGGGGGCGCCCGTCAGCACGACCGGAAGGTCGCCGGTGCCGTCGTCGAGGCGCTGGGCCTGCAGGACCTGCAGCTCGGAGCGCAGCTGCGTCAGCGACAGCCGCGCGGCCCGCTGGCCGGACACGACCTCGGTCTCCGTCTCGAGGAGCGCGACGGCGCGCGACCGCAACGCCTCGATGGCCGACTGCGCCGTGTAGTCCTGGAGAGCGATCTCGGCCTGCAGCAGCGCCTCGCGCGCCGTGTCGAGCCCCTCGCCGGTGATGACCTCCACGGCGTCGAGGTTCTCGAGCAGCAGGTCGCGCGCGCGCCGGACGGTCGCCTCGGCCCACAGGTTCGCCAGCTGCGCGGCCCGCTGCGGGTCGCGGTCGGCCACCTGGTGCGCCACCGCCAGGAAGCTCGTGGCCTGGTTGCTCGCCCCGGTGACGCGCTCCAGGGTCAGGGCGCGCCGGAGCTCGGCGACCTCGACCGAGCGCTCGAGCGCCAACTCCTCGAGCACGCCGCGCGAGAAGGCGAGCGTCTGGTAGGTGTCGTAGGTCAGGTTGACCTCTGGCCGGAAGCGCAGGGAGGTGCCGAGGTCGACCTCGATCGGGGCCCGCGCGACCACCGCTGTCGCCTCCGCGACGTACGTCGGCGCGCGCGAGGTGAGGAACAGGCCGGCGGCGACCGCCGCCACCGCCGCCGCCGCCACGATCCACGGCGCCCGCCGCTTGAGGACCAGGTACAGCTCGCGCAGCGAGATCTCGTCGGGGGGCGGCGCCGGCGTCGGCGCCCGGTCGGGCGTGGCGTCACTCATGTCCGCCATGCTACCCCCCGTCACCGCACGCGCGCCGCCACCCCCGTATGATGCGACCATGCCGCACGACGCCTCCCGCATGCTCCACCCCGCGAACCGCGCGGCGCCGCCGACCTATCTCGCGCCGTCGCCGGCGCGGACGCTGGGCCGCGGTGACGCGCTCTACCGGGTGGGCGAGCCGGTCGCGGCGTCGTTCGCGATCGAGGCCGGCCTGGTCAAGCTGTCGTTGACGCTGGCGTCGGGTCGCGAGCGGATCGTGGCCGTCGCGGGTCCCGGCGACCTGGTCGGCGCCCTCACGCCCAGCACCGAGGCGTACGGCGACACGGCCGAGGCCCTGTCGGCCGCCGTCGTGGCGCGGGCGATCGACCCCGCGCGGCCCGAGCACGCCCGCGCCCTGGCGCTGGCTGCGGAAGCCTACCTCGTGCAGCTGCGGCACGCGCTCGAGGAGGTCGATCTGCCGGTCGCCGCGCGTTTGGCGCGCACGCTGGTGCGCCTGGGCGAGCGCTTCGGCCAGCGCGGCGACGATGGCCGCGTCCGCCTCACCCTGCCGCTCACCCACGAGCACCTGGCGGCCCTCGTCGGCGCCGCCCGCGAGACCACCACGCTCACGCTCTCCGAACTGCGGCAACGCGGCCTGCTGGAGGGGACCCGCGGGCGCTACCTCTTCGACCCGGCCCGCCTGCGCGAGGCGGCCCACGGCCCGCTGCTGAACTGACGCTCGCCCGCCGCGCCTCGGAGGGCGCCGCCGACCCCGCGCCCCGACCTACAGAACGCGTCGCAGGCGGTCGAGGTCGACCTCGAGCCGCGGCACCTTGTCGTTGCCGTACACGTACCGCAGGCGCCCGTCGCGATCGACGACGGCGACCACCTCGGTGTGGGTGAACTGACCGCCGCCGACGTCGGCGTAGCCGACGTAGAACGAGCGCGCGGCGACCGCCACCTGCGCGTTGCTGCCGGAGAGACCCACGAACGAGGGGTGGAACGCGGCGGCGTAGGGCCCGACGACGTCGGGGGTATCGTGCTCCGGATCGACGGTGACCATCAGCACCTGGACGTCGTCCGGTTCGCCGACGTCGCGGTAGAGCTTCGCCAGGCGCGCCAGCGTGATCGGGCAGACGTCGGGGCAGCGGGTGAAGCCGAAGAAGACCAGCGTGACGCGGGCGCCGTCCGCCGCCTCGAGCAGCGTGACCTCGCGACCGCTCGGGTCGAGCAGGACGGCGTCGCCGACCACCGGCGGGTTCTGCAGCGCGGTGCCGGCCAGCTGTGGCGCTGGGGCCAGGCGCGTGCCGAGCACGTAGGCGCCGGCGCCGGCGAGGACGAGCAGGACGGTGAGGGTGGCGAGGCGAAGGGCGCGCGGCACGGACGCCACGGTAGCACCGCCGTCGCGGGTCGGCCGTCGCAACGCGTCCGCCGTTCCGGCGGACACACGGTCATTCGTCGGAGCGGATCATCTCCATGAACGCGTCGACCAGGGCGGGGTCGAAGTGGCTGCCGCTCTGCTCGGCGATGTGCGCCAGCGTGCGCTCGCGGTCCCAGGCGGCGCGGTACGGGCGGTCGCTCGTGAGCGCATCGAAGACGTCGACGATGGCGAAGATGCGGGCCGGGACCGGGATCTGCTCGCCGACCAGGCCCCTCGGGTAGCCACTGCCGTCCCACTTCTCGTGGTGGCAGTAGGGGATGTCGATGGCGGGCCGCAGGAACTCGATCGGCGACAGCAGCTCGTAGGCATAGACCGGATGGCGCTCGATCTCCTGGCGCTCCTCAGGCGTCAGCGGGCCGCGCTTGAGCAGGATGGAATCGGGGATCCCCATCTTGCCGATGTCGTGCAGCAGGGCGCCGCGCTGCACGTGCACGATCTCCTTCGCGTCCATCCCGATGCGCTGCGCCATGCGCACCGTGAGGCGCGTGACGCGCTTCGAGTGGCCGGCGGTCTCCTCGTCCTTGAGGTCGAGGGCGTACGCCCAGCCCTCGATCGTGCGGTCGTAGGCGAGCTGCAGCTCGATGTTGGAGCGCTCCAGGGAGCGGAAGAGCTGGGCGCTCTCCACCGCGATGGCCCCCTGGTCGGCGAAGGTCTCGAGGAACTCGAACCACTCGCCGTCGGGCACCAGCGGCGCGCGGGTGTACAGCTCGATGACCCCCTGCAGCTGGCCCTTCGTGAGCATCGGCACCGCCCAGTACGACACGAAGCCCACCTGGGCCGCCGCCTCGACGCTCGCCCCGAGGCGCCCGTCGGCGCGCAGGTCGGGGACGTGGACCGTGCGCTGCTCCAGCGCCGCATAGCCGGCCAGGCCATCGCCCAGGCGCAGCTCGTCCTCCGCGATCGGCACGCCGAAGCCGCGCCCGGCGGCCGGCTTCAGGGTCTGCCCGTGCGACTCGTAGAGCAGCACGCCGGCGGCCACGACCCCGAGGTCCGCCTGGACCTGCTCCAGGAAGATGTCGAGCGCCAGCCCGACGTCGATCGCGTTGGTGATCGCCATGTCGATGCGCCGCAGCGCCTGCAGGTGCTGCAGCCGGCGCTCGAGCTGGGCGTTGAGGTGCGCGACCTCCTCGGCCGCCCGGACGCGGCCGGTGACGTCGTGGAAGTGCAGCACGTGCGCCCCGATGTCCGGGTCGTCCGCCAGGTTCGTCAGCGTCCCCTCGAGCCAGTGCCAGCGCCCCTGCGCGTCGCGCGTGCGGTAGGTCACCGTCTCGCGCTCCTGGGGCCGGCCGGCGAGGCGGGCGACCGCCTCGGCGAACACCTGCCGGTCGGCGGGGTGGATCAGCTCGCGCGGGGCCCCGTCCACGTCGGCCCGGGGCTCCACCCCGAGGGCGCGCGCGGCGACCTCCCCCACCGCCCGCAGCGCCATGTCGGACCCCAGCAGGGCGACGCCGTCGAAGGAGTTCTCGATGAGCGCCCGGTAGACGCGCTCGCTGCGGCGGGCCTCTTCCTCGGACCGCCGGCGCGACGTCTGATCGATGACGCTGACCAGGACGCGGGTGCCCAGGCTGCGCAGCGTGACCTGCACCTGCAGCGCCTGACCGTCGCGGCCCAGGTGGGTCTCGAGACGCTCCTCGTCCACGTCCGCGTCGATCCGGGCGGTCAGCTCGCTCGCGTCGGGCGGGTGCGCGGGGCCCCAGAGCGCGGGCAGGGTCAACCGCTGGAGGGCATCCGGCGCGAAGCCGTACAGCCGCCTCGCGGCCTCGTTGGCCTCGACGATGGCCCAGTCCGACGGCGTCACCAGCAGCAGGGGCTGCGGGTGCGCGTGGAACACGGGGTCGACGGCCACCTTGGCCGGCGCGGGCGGTGCCAAGCCGATGCCTCCACCCGGCGCGCGGTGCGGATCTCGCGCCGGGGCCGCATCCTAGCGCTGGCGACCGGGCGAAGGCGATGTAAAGGTTCGCACCTGGCCTGCCGGGCCCGCCTCGTCGCCGCGTCGCGTCCTTCCCCGCCGGCCCCGTCGCAGGGCCCGGCTCAGTCGCCGCCGGCCGCCCCGGCGGAACCCGGCGCGGCGGCATCGATCCGCGCCTGCGCGCGGTCGATCCCGTCCGCGAGCAGCACCGCGAGGTCGCGCACTGGCGCGGCAGCGTCGACCGACGCGGCAGCGTCGACCTGCGCAGCCGTCGCCGAACCGAGCATCGAGCGGCAGAAGGGGCAGCCGGTGACGACGACCTCCGCGCCGGTGTCGACCGCCTCCGCGTAACGCACGTCGGCGACGCGGGCG
>CAZJUA010000102.1:0-45029 GCA_964549045.1 uncultured bacterium
CGGCAGGGCGCCGCGTCGGGCGGCCACCCCCCGCGCATGGCGGGCCGCCCTCCGTCGTCGAGCGGCGCGAGTCGGTGGCGCTCGCGCGCCACGAAGCGGGCGCCCCGCCGATGCGGGGCGCCCGGTCTCGATCTGGGATCGTGGTCGTCGCTGGGCACGCGCGGGGTGCGCCGCCCGCTCGTCAGCCCTTCACTGCGCCGGCCGTCAGGCCCGCCACGATCCGGTTCTGGAACACCAGTACCAGCACGATCAGCGGCACCGTCACGACGACGGCGCCGGCCATGATCTCGCCGAACGGCTCCTGCCGGGCGATCTGGCCGCTGAAGAGCGCCATCGCCACCGGCACCGTCCGGGCCTCCGGCGAGATGGAGGTGAAGGTGAGCGCGAACAGGTACTCGTTCCAGGCCTGGATGAACGCCAGCAGGCCCGTGGTGACGAGCGCCGGCGCGGTCAGGGGGAGGAGGATCTTGCGGAAGGTCTGGAAGGTCGTGGCGCCGTCCACCTGCGCCGACTGCAGCAGCGAGACCGGCAGCCCCTTGAAGAAGGCGGTGAGCACCCACACGGTGAACGGCGTCGTGAAGATCATGTAGGAGAGCACCAGGCTGGGGAGCGCCGGCATGCCGAGCACCCGGATCACGGCGTAGAGGCCCGCCAGGACCGCGATCTGCGGGAACATGGTCATGGCCAGGATGATGTAGAGCGAGGGCGTGCGGCCGCGGAAGCGCAGCTTGCCCAGCGCGAAGCCCGCGAACGAGCCGACCAGCAGGCTCATGAGCGTGACCGCCCCCGCCACGAGGATGCTGTTCCCCAGGCCGCGCAGGAAGGCGTCGTTCTGGAACACGGCCCGGAAGTTCACCAGGGTGGGGTTCTGCGGCAGGTAGGTCGCGGGCGTCTGGATGAGCTCCGCCTGGGTCTTCAGGGCGGAGTTGATGGCCCAGTAGAACGGGAAGATCAGGTAGATGAAGATGAGCACGATCAGCAGCCAGAAGCCGATCTGGCCCAGAACGTGGGTGAAGCTGCGGCGTTTAGTCCCCATCGCGTTCGACCCCCAAGGCACGGATGTAGAGGATGGCGAAGACGAAGATCACGATGAAGATCACCACGCTGGCGGCCGCCGACATGCCCACGTTGCGCGCCGCGATCAGCTGGTAGTAGGCGTAGCTGGCCATCGAGTAGCGCGACTCGCCGTACACGACCTGGAACAGGTCGAAGACGCGCAGCGCGTCGAGCGTGCGGAAGATCAGGGCCACCGCGAGCGTGGGCGCGAGCAGGGGCAGCGTGATCTGGAAGAAGCGCCGAATCGGCCCGGCGCCGTCGACCTCGGCTGCCTCGTACAGTTCGCCAGGGATGACCGCCAGGCCCGCCAGCAGCAGCAGGGCCATGAAGGGCGTGGTCTTCCAGACGTCGATCATCACCATCGCCGGGACCTGCAGCGAGGCGGTCTGGAAGAACGCGATGGGCCGCTCGATGAGGCCGAGATCGGTGAGGAAGGTGTTGAAGAACCCGGCCCGCGTGGACTGCAGCATCCACTCCCAGATGCGCGCCGAGACCACCGTGATGATCGCCCACGGCACGAGCATGGCCGCGCGCATGATCCCCCTTCCGACGAACTTCCTCGCCAGCGTGAGGGCGATGATCAGGCCGAGGAGGGTCTCGAGCGCGACCGAGGAGACCGTGAACACCAGCGTGTCCCAGATGGCGTTGATGAAGTCGGAACTCGAGGCGCCCAGCACGTAGCGGTTGCCGAACAGGTCGAAGGTGCGCACGGCGTCGTAACGCAGCGGTGTGTCCAGGCGTCGCAGGAAGAGGCGCTCGTTCTCGTAGACCGGCGCGCCGTCCTCGAACATCGGCTGTTCCTCGGCGTCGAGCCGCTGGGGCACCGCACGCAGCGTCAGGCTGAGCAACTCGCGGTAGTTCTGGAGCCCCACGTACTCGCCGCGGATGTCCGTGCCCGCCGCGAACCGCTCGTTCGTCATGCTCGAATAGAGCACGCGGCCGAGCGGGTAGGCGGCCACGATCGCGATGATCAGGAACGCCGGGAGCAGTAGCCAGAGCGCGGTGCGCTCCTCACCCCGGGCGAGCGCCGATGGCCCCCTGGCTTTGGTCTTCACGGCCACACGAGCACCTCCTCGTGCACTCGAAAGGGGGAGGGCCGGGTCGACGGAGCGACCCGACCCTCCGATCGGTCATGCGGGATCACGGGTACCGAGGGGCACCGTGATGCGCGGCTCGCTCGCTTACGGCGTCCCGGTGGGGAAGCCGGTCTGCGCCTCGAGGTCGAGCTCGAGCAACGCCAGGGCGTTCTCGGCGTCCTCCTCGCCCGTGAGGACGCTGTGCACCGCGCGGAAGAAGGCGCTGGAGACCTGGGCGTAATCGGGGGCGGTGATCGTCGACGGGCGGGCGACGGCGTTGATGAAGACGTCGTACAGCGCGCCGAAGAAGGGCGTCGCCTCGAGGACGTCGGGGTCCTCGTACAGCGCCATGATCGTCGGGTTGTAGCTCCCAACGATGGCGCGGCGCTTCTGCTCCTCGTAGGAGGCGAGGAAGAACGCGACGTCGGCCGCCAGCTCGGGGTTCTCGCTGTAGCGGCTCACGCCGAGCTGCCAGCCACCGAGCGTCGCAGCGGGCGCGCCACCGGCGACGTCGCCGGCGGGCAACGGGCTCACGTCGAAGACGCCGGCGACCGCGCTGCCCTCGCCCTGACCGAGCGAGTAGGCGTAGGGCCAGTTGCGCATGAAGGCGGCGTTGCCGGCCTGCCACAGGTTGCGCGCGTCTTCCTCACCGAAGCCGGTGACGCCGGGCGGGCTGATCGTGCCCACCCAGCTGGCGGCCAGGTCGACGATCTCGATGGCGTTGGGGTTGTTGACGGTGATGACGCCGTCCGGCTCGATGATCTGCCCGCCGTCGTTGGACGCGATCCACTCGAGCGCGTCGCAGGTGAGGCCCTCGTAGGCGTTGCCCTGCCACACGAAGCCCCAGAAGTCGGCGTTGCCCTTGGCGCGCTCGCCTTCCTGGATCGTCTGCGCCATGCTGGTCAGCTCGGTCCAGGTGGCCGGCGGGCCGTCGAAGCCGTACTCCTCGAGCAGGTCGGTGCGGTAGTACAGCAGGCCGGCGTCGGTGAACCACGGGATGCCGATGAGGCGGCCGTCGACGGTGTTGTTCTCGACGATGGCGGGGAAGTGCTCGTCCACGATGTCGGCGGCTCCGTACTCGTAGAGGTCGACGAAGTGCACGGCCAGGTCGCCGGGCCAGATGACGTCGATCTGGTAGACGTCGAGTTCGGAGGACTGCGCCTCGAAGAACTGCAGGTAGAGGCCCAGCCGGTCGTCGGCCAGGTCGGGCGACTCGAGGATGTTGACGGTGACGCCGGGGTTCGCGTCCATGTAGCGCTGGGCCGCCTCGCGGGCCAACTCGAGTTCGATGCCGACGGCGCCGGCGACGACCGTGACGGTCTGCGCCGAGGCGGCACTCCAGATGAGACCCGCGGCTAGCAGGATGCTAAGAAGAAACGTCCGCATAGTGATCTACTCCTCCTCTTGTCGAGCACGCGTACACCTGTACGCTCGCCGGATGCCGCCAGGTGGCGGACATCGTCGAACCTCGCATGCGCTTCCGGTAAGCGCACACCACCAAAGTGTTCCATTGCCTACGCCGACGCTCGGCGTCGCAAAGGAAGGTTCGATGACGGGAGCATAACAGGCCTTCGGCAAGGGTCGCAAGGCACGCCCGCCCCGGTTTCGGCAGCGGTGTTCGGCCCTCGTGCCGGGCTAGCCGCCGGCGCGAGGCAGTTTCTGCCGCAGCCACGTCTGCAGGTCGACCTCGCGGTACGGGCGCGCCAGGCGTTCCGTGTTGGCCTCTCGCCGGCGCGTCCACCAGCGGGCCGGCCCGGCGCCGATCACCAGCGTGGGCACGTGCGACCCCTCGGTCCGACGGCGCAGCGTCCGGAGCCAGTTCCAGGGATCCAGTTCTGCGTCGAGGACCACCGCGCTGGGCCGCAGCTCGTCGAACGCGGCCTCGGCCTCGTCGAGGTCCGCGACCAGCCGCGGTCGCGTGCCGTGGCGCAGCAGTGCGAGCCGCAGCAATCGGGCCTCGGCCGCGTCGGCGCAGGCGACGAGCACGGTCGCTGGCGTGGCGGCCTCGGTCGCCGGCCCCAGGACGCCCACGTCGAGAAGCTCGGCCAGCAGCGCCATCGTCCGTCCCTCGGGGAGGTCGCTTTCGGCCGCCAGGGCGCGGGCCGAGCGGCGGCCGTCCACCAGGCTCAGGACGTCCCACGCCTCGGGCGACAGCGGATGGGCCGTCGGATCGCCCACCCGCTTCAGCACCACCTCGGGGTCGACGTGGTCACCCGAGCGCGGGTCGCCGACCTGCATCAGCATGCGGAAGGGATCGAACCCCTCCTCGTCGGCGATCCCGGCCGGCGGCGCGCCCTCCGCGAATCCGAAGCGCCCATCGCGCCAGCCGCTCAGCTCGCCGAGCACCTCGGTCAGGTGCCGCTCGACCGCGACCGCCAGCTGATCGGCGTCGATCCAGCCGCGGGCGATCGCCGCGGCGCCCAGCGAGAGCAGTTCGGGATCGGTCGCCTGGTCCGCCAGGAGGGTCTGCACCTCGTCGACCCCGAGCAGGTCGAGCCGCACCAGCATCTCGCCGAGGTGGACGCCGCCGTCGAGCGACGCCGCCAGAAGCCGGCCACCCTTGATCCACACGCGTGCCCGGCGCTCGCCCAGTTCGCCGCGTTCGAGTTGCAGCACGCCGTCCTTGCGCCCTGCCACGACGACCTGCAGGACGTCGGTGAAGGCTGCGTCGCGCAGCGAGCCCTCGATCACGCGGGCTCGTCCTCGTCGAACAGGCCGTTCGCGGCCGCGGCGGCCGTCGCGGCCGAGGCGGCGGAAGCGGCCACGGGCAGCCCCAGGTGCCGGTAGGTCGCCTCGGTGGCGACGCGCCCGCGCGACGTTCGCTGCAGCAGCCCGCGCTGGATGAGGTAGGGCTCGTGGACCTCCTCCAGCGTGCCGCGATCCTCGCCGACCGCGGTCGCCAGCGTGTCGAGGCCCACCGGGCCGCCCGCGAAGCGCTCCACGACGGCGCGCAAGATCGCCCGGTCGCGGCGGTCGAGCCCCTGGTCGTCGATGCCGAGGCGGTCCAACGCGGAACGGGTCCGGTCCAGTCCCACCCGCACCTCGCCCGCGACCTCGGCGAAGTCGCGCACCCTGCGCAGCAGCCGCTTCGCGATGCGCATCGTGCCGCGCGCGCGGCGGCCGATCTCCATCGCGGCCTCGACGTCGATGCCGAGGCCGAGGAGCCGGGCGTCGCGCTCGACCCCCTCGGCCAGCTCCTCGTCGCGGTAGTACTCGAGGTGCTCGATGATGCCGAAGCGGGAGCGCAGCGGTCCGGTGATCAGCCCGGGGCGGGTGGTGGCGCCGACGAGGGTGAAGCGCGGCAACTCGAGACGGATCGTGCGGGCCGCGGGCCCCTGGCCGAGGACGATGTCGATCTTGAAGTCCTCCATCGCCGGGTAGAGGTGCTCTTCGGCGACCCTCCCCAGCCGGTGGATCTCGTCGATGAACAGGACGTCGCCGTCCTCGAGGGCATTGGTGAGGATGGCCGCCAGGTCGCCGGGCTTCTCGATCGCGGGGCCGCTGGTCACGCGCAGCCCGACGCCGAGCTCCGCCGCGATGATGTGCGCCAGCGTGGTCTTGCCCAGCCCGGGGGGGCCGTACAGCAGGACGTGGTCGAGCGCCTCGCGGCGCGTGCGGGCCGCCTCGAGGTAGACCGCCATCTTCTCCTTCAGCCGCTGCTGCCCGACGTACTCGGCGAGCGACGTCGGGCGGAGGGTTCCGTCGTCCACGGCGGCAGGCTATCACGCACCCGCGGCGGTTCTCCGCGCGCCCTCGACGGGCTCCGCGGTGGCGTCCGTCGGCACGGTCCAGCGGGCCACGACCTCGCCGTCGCGCTCGTAGCGCACGCCGTCGCCGGTCACCACCTCGCGCGTCCCGTCGTGGGCCATCGCCGGCGTACGCACGCCGTCGAGGAAGGCGGCGCGCGTCTCGGCGTCCAGCCGGTGCAGGTGCCTGCGCCACACCTCGGAGCGGCGCAGGGCGACCTCGAGCCAGCCGCCGCGGCGCCAGCGGAGCGCGACCCAGCTCGCCTGCACCACGATGCCGAGGAACAGCGCCCACCACACGCCGGTCGTGCCCAACGGGCCCCAGGCGCCCAGCAGCCAGGCGAGCGGCACCACCACCAGCCAGCGGCCGGCGACGGTGCCGAGGAGTCCGGCGCGCACGTCGCCGGCCCCGCGCAGCGCGCCGTTGAGCACCATGAAGACCGCCAGGATCGGCTGCACCGCCCCGTTGATGCGCAGGTACGCGGCGCCGTCGGCGACGACGATCGGGTGCGCGCTCGGGTCGAACGACCGGACCAGCGGCTCGGCGAAGACGAACAACGCCAGGCCGACGGCGCCCATCAGGCCGAGGGCCGTGGCGAGGGCGGCGTGGCCCGAGCGCCAGGCCTGCTGCGGCTGCCAGGCGCCGAGCGCCTGCCCGACCAGGCTGGTCGCCGCCACGCTGATCGCCACGCCGGGCATGAAGGCGAAGCTCTCGATCTGCAGACCGATCGCCATCGCGGCCGCCCCGTAGCTGCCGGAGTCGGTCGCCGTCACGGCCCGCACGACCAGGAACCCGGCCGCGACGTACGCCAGCGACTGCAGGCCCGAGGGGACGCCGATGGCCAGCAGGTCTCGGATGCGCGCCCCGTTCCAGCGCCAGCGGCCGGCGGGCCAGCGGATGACGTTGGCGCCGGCCCCGATGACCAGCAGCGCCAACGCCAGGCCGAGCGCCCGCGCCAGCAGCGTGCCCACGGCGGCGCCCGGTACCCCGAGGGCGGGGAAGGGGCCGGGGCCGAACATGAAGAGCCAGTTGAAGAGTACGTTCGCCGCGTTCGTCGCGCCTGCCAGCCACAGGGGCGTGACGGTGTCCCCCGCCCCCTGCATGAGGCTGGTGAGCGCCATCTGCGCGACCAGCAGCACGGTGCCGGCGAACAGGATCGTCAGGTAGGCGCTGCCGGCCGCCACGACCTCGGCCGGGCCGCCGCCGTTGAGGAAGGTCATCATCGGGCGCGCGACGGCGGCGCCCAGCACGCTGACGACGAGCGCCAGCACCAGCGACAGCAGCAGCGTCTGGCGGGTCACGTCCTGCAGGGCGAGGGGGTCGCGGGCGCCCTTCGCCTGCGCGGCGAGCGCCATCGCGCCGGCCGTCACCGCCATGACGACCACGAGGATCAGCAGCCGCACGGAGGTGGCCATGCCGACCGCGGCGACCGACAGCGGGCCGAGCCGGCCCGCCATGAACACGTCGACGACGTTCACGAGCGTCTGGAGGAGGTTCGCCAGCACGACCGGCAGCGCCAGCCGCACCACCGCCCGCAGGGTCGGCGCGTGCAGGACGTGGGCGAACGGCATGACGGCGCGCGCGAGCATCGGCGAGCAAGCTACCACCGCGGCATGCGACTGCGGGTCCCCGGTCATCGCGGACCGCGCTGGACGCGGGGTCGTTCATGCGGGTCGCGAGGGAGGCCCTCCGGCGTTAGCATGCGGCGTCAAGGCCGAACCCGGGAGGAAGCGCATGCCCACCCACACCGTCCGCATCGGCTCCGAGAGCCGCGAGCTGCCCATCGTCAACGTCGGTCCCGTCTCCGTGGCCCTGCTCAACCTGCTCGGTGACACCCGACTGACGGAGGCCGCCGCCGACGTGCTGGCGGCGCGCGTGCCGGCGGGGGTCGAGGTCCTGGTCACGCCCGAGGTCAAGTCGGTCCCGCTCGCCCACGCGATCAGCGTCCGCACGGGCCTGCCGTACGTGGTGGTGCGCAAGACGCACAAGCCGTACATGGTGGGCCCGATCTCGCGCACGGTCAACTCGATCACGACCGGCAAGCCGCAGGACCTGGTCATCGACGGCGCCGACGTGCCCCGGCTGCAGGGTCGGGCGATCGCGGTGGTCGACGACGTCGTGTCGACCGGTGCCACCCTGACCGCGCTGACCGAGCTGCTGGCCGAGGTCGACGCCCGCGTCGTCGCCACCCTCGTCGTCTTCACCGAGGGTGACGCCCGCGACGACGTCGTGGCGATCGGCCACCTCCCGCTCTACCCGGCCGAGGCCGGGGCGTGACCGGCCGGGCCGGACCGTGAGCGAGTTCGACGACGCCAAGGAGCGCATCCGGGCGCGCGTCGATCTCGCGCAGCTGGTCGGGGAGACCGTCGCGCTGAAGCCGGCGGGACGCGGCCAACTGAAGGGGCTGTGCCCGTTCCACAGCGAGCGCACGCCCTCGTTCCACGTCCACGTGGAGCGCGGCTTCTTCTACTGCTTCGGGTGCGGGGCCAAGGGCGACGTCTTCGACTACGTCATGCGCACCCAGGGCCTCGAGTTCCGGGACGCGCTGCAACTGCTCGGCGAGCGGGTGGGCATCGAGGTGCGCGGCGCGCCCGCCGGGCAGGGGCGTCGGCGCGACCTGCTGGAGATCCACGAGGCCGCGCTGGCGTGGTTCACCGGCCAGCTGCCGGGGAGCCCGGCGGCGGACTACCTGCGCCGCCGCGGACTGACCGACGAGACGGTCCGCGCCTGGAGTCTGGGGTTCGCCCCCGACGCCTGGGACGGCCTGCTGAAGCACATGCTCACCCGCGGCGTGCGCGACGACGACCTGCTGTCCGCCGGGCTGATCACCGAGAACGAGCGCGGTCGTCGCTACGACCGCTTCCGTGGCCGGGTGATGTTCCCCGTCCGCGACGGCATGGGCCGGGTCGTGGGTTTCGCCGGCCGTCTGCTCGACGACGGCGTCCCCAAGTACCTCAACAGCCCGGAGACGGCGCTGTTCAAGAAGGGCGAGTTGCTCTACGGCCTCGACCGCGCCCGCACCGCGATCCGCGAGAGCGGTGAGGTGATCGTGGTCGAGGGCTACATGGACGTGCTGGCCCTGCACCAGACGGGTTTCGGCAACGCGGTCGCCGCGCTCGGCGCGAACCTCACGGTGGAGCAGGCCGACCAGCTGACGCGGCTCGACGCCCAGCGCGTGCTGCTGGCGTTCGACGCGGACGACGCCGGGCAGCGGGCGGTGCTCGCCGGCCTCGAGCAGAGCGTCGGCCGCCGCTTCCTGGTGCAGGCCGTGCGGCTGCCGAGCGGCAAGGACCCCGCCGACGCGGTGCTCGCGGGCGAGGCGGAGCGAGAGGCGTTCGCGGCGGCCCTGCGGACTGGCGTCTCGGAGGTCGCCTTCCGCTTCGAGCGGGTGCTGGCGCAGAACGACGCCAGCACGCCGCGCGGCCAGCGGTCGGTCCTGCTCGAGCTGTTGCCCGCGCTGCAGCCACGCGACGTCGTCGATCCGGTGGCGAGCGAGTTGCGGCGGCTCGTCGTCGACCACCTCGGGCTCGACGCCGGCCGTCTCGATGCCTGGTTGGCCTCGCAGCGCCCGCAGCGGCTCGACGAGACTTCCATCCGCGGGCTGCGGCGGCGCGGGGAGGACCTGAGCCCCGTGCGGCTGCTCGAGCTCGAGGTGGTCGGCCTCCTCCTGCTGGAGCCCGAGCGGCTGCGCGAGCGCGTCCGGCGGGCGCTCGCGGCCCTACCCGCGGAGACCGGCGAGTCGGAACTCGTGGCGTTCGCCGAGCTGTGCGAGCGCTGCGGCTGGCGCGACGCCGAGATCGTCGCGGCGGTCCAAGCGCGCGACGGCGGCGAGCGGGTGCTGGAGCGCCTGGTGGTGCACGCGGCGGAGTCGAGCGCCGACGTGCGCCTCGACGTCGACCTGCGGCTCGACCAACTCCTCTCGCGGGTGCGGGAGCACCACGTCGAGGCCGGGCGGAGGCTCCGCCAAGAGCGGTTGATGCAGCGGCTGGATGAGGCGCGGGCCGAGGTCCACGACCCGGCCACGCCGCGCGAGCGCCTGGAGGCGGCCTACGCCGACCTCGCGGAGGTCCAGGGGGCACTGTCGGCCCGCGAGGGCGAGCGTCGCCTGCGCTCGGCGGAGACGCTCCGGCGCATCGCGCATCGGCGTCGTGGTCGGGCATGAGCGGCTTCCGGGCGAAGATTGACACTGCGCGAGCGCCGCTGCTATGCTCGGCCACGCAGCGTGTGGGGCTGAGGAATGCCCACCACAACGCGTTTTTTTGTGCCCTGTCGATCTTCCGATCCCCGACCTTGACCCCGCGCGGCCCATCCGCACGGGCGTGTGCCGAAAGGAGGTCTACTTGGAAGCTTCCAGAGACCCCATCCTCCAGGACCTGATTCACCACGAGAAGAGCGTGGTCGCCAAGGTCGAGGAGGCGCGCGCCGAGGCCGAGCGCATCGTCGCTCAGGCACGGAGCGAAGCCCGTGCGTCGATCGAACGCGCGCGCGCGGAGGCCGAGCGGTTCGCCCGCGAGAGCGCGGAGCGCACCCGCGACGAGGCCGCCGCCGCCCGCGACGAGATCCTGACCGCCGCCCGCGCCACCGCGGACGACCTCGCGGCGCGCGCCAGCGCCCGCCGGGACGCCGCCGTCGACCTGGTCGTGGAGCGGGTCCTGCCATGATCACGCCGATGGACCAGCTGCTGCTCGTGGGCCGCAAGGGCGCGGCCCACGACGTGCTGGTCGCCTTGCAGGGGCTCGGCGTGGTGCAGATCGACACGGTGGACGTCGACGCCCTCGAGGACGAGGGTGCCGCCGCCACGCTCGAGCGTTTCCGCCCGGCGGAGGACGCCCACCGCGCGCGGCTGACGTGGGACCGCGTCGCCGGTCGCTGCTCGACGCTGCTCGAGACGCTCTCGGTCGCCGACGAGGTGCCCACGGCCGGCAAGGGCGAGCTGCCCGGCGATCCGGAGACCGTCGCCGAGCGCGTCGAGGTCGTCGCCGGGCTCGTGGAGCAGCTCGTGGCGGAGCGATCCGCGGTGGCGGAGGAGCTGGAGACCGTTCAGGCCTTCCTGCCCACCTTCCGCGATCTGGCGCCGACGCTGGCCCAGCTCGAGGACGGGCGCTACCTCTACGGCGCCGCGACGCTGGTCGCCTCCAACGCGGCGGCCGCGGTGAGGTCGGAGCTCGCCGAGGCGCTCGAGGGGCACATCGCCTTCGAGGAGCGCACCAACGCCGCCAAGCAGACGCTGCTCATCGTCGCCGTCCTGCGCAGCGACGCGTCCGCGCTGCGGGCCGCCCTCGCGCGGCTCGGCCTGGCCGAGCTGCAACTCCCGGAGCGCTACCGAGCGCTGGGCATGGCGAAGGCCGTGCACACGATGGAGGAGCGGCTGCAGGTCCTGCCGAAGCGGCTCGCGACCATCGCGGAGGAGTTGCGCAAGCTCGCGCTGCAGCACGGTCCGCGGCTCAAGGCGTATCGGCAGACGGCGCTCAACCACGGCGAGCGTCTGGCCAAGCTCGACGACCTGGCGCAGGGCCGTTTCGCCTTCGCCCTCAAGGGCTGGGTGCCGGAGGAGGACCGCCCGCGCACCGTCGAGGCGCTGCGCAAGCAGTTCGGTGACGACCTGATCGTGCAGCACCGGCCCGCCGACGAGCACCACGACGAGGGCGTCCCGGTGAGGCTCGAGAACGCCGCCTGGGCGCGCCCCTTCCAGATGCTGCTGGCGCTGTTCGCCCCACCGAAGTACGGCAACTTCGATCCGACCTGGACGATGGCGCTGTTCTTCCCGCTGTTCTTCGGCGTCATCGTGGGTGACATCGCCTTCGGCCTGATCTTCGCCCTCGTCGGCTTCCTGCTGCGGCGCCGTGGCGCCCAGGGGAAGTCCCTGTCGCTCGGGCCCCTCAACATGGTGATCCAAGCCGACGCCCTCAAGCCGATCAGCTCGATGATCTACTGGGCCGCCGGCTGGACGATCGTGTGGGGCTACGTCTACGGCGAGTTCTTCGGTACCTTCCTGGAGTACTGGCCCAGAGGGCGGCCGATCTTCTACACCACCTTCGGCGATGCCCACCCGCCGGGGTACGGCCTGATCGAGATCACGCTGTTCCGGGTGGAGGACTTCACGCCCGTCATCATGCTCGCGCTCGCCTTCGGGACCATCCAGATCCTCGCCGGTTGGGTGATCCGGGTCGTCTACGGGATCAAGCACAACGACATGAAGCACGTGTACGAAGGCATCGGGATGTTCACCGGGGTCGCTTCGCTGGTGATCTTCACCGCCGCGTTCCTCACGGACAACCTCAACCCCGTGCTCAACGGCGTGGTGGGCATCGGCTTCGTCGTCTTCCTGGTGTGCGTGGTGCTCGCGAGGATGCCACTCATGCTGATCGAGATCGTGTCGAACGGCGGCAACATCCTCAGCTACCTGCGTATCTTCGCCGTCGGCCTCGCGGCCGCCCTCGTCGCGAAGCTCGCGACGCAGTTGGGTTTCGCGCTCGCCGACAGCCTGCCGGTCATCGGTCCCGTGCTCGGGATCCTGGTCGGCGTGTTCGTGCACCTGCTCGCGTTGGTGCTCAAGATCATCGGCTACACGCTGCAGCCGCTGCGTCTGCAGTACGTGGAGTTCTACACCAAGTTCGGCTTCTACGAGGCCTCCGGCCGCCCGTACCAGCCGTTCAAGCTCCTGGGAGGTAAGTCATGAACCACAAGCTCGCTCGTGTCGTCGCTCTGCTCGTCGTCGCCGCCCCCTTCACGCTGGCCTTCGCGCAGAACGACGGCGGCATCACCGCAGGCCTGATCGCCTTCGCGGCCGCGCTGGCCATCGGGATCTCGGCGATCGCCACGGCGTGGGCCATGGCCGCCATCGGCACCGCCGGCGTCGGCGCCCTGGTCGAGCGCCCGGCGGCGTTCGGTCAGATCCTCATCTACCTGGTCATCCCCGAGACGATCATCATCTTCGGCTTCGTCATCGCGTTCCTGCTCAACGGCCAGGTTGGCTGAACCTCATGTCGGACCTTTCGGCTCTGCTCGAGCGTGAGGCGAGCGCCGAGATCGCGTCCATCCTGGCCGAGGCGCGCGAGCGCGCCTCCGCCAGCATGGCGGCGGCGCAGGCCGAGGCCGAGCAGCTCCTGGCGAAGCGCCAACGCGCCGCCGAGGTGCAGCGCGATGCCGCCCTGGTTCGGGCGCGGAGCGCGGCGCAGCTCGAGGCCGCGGCGCTGAAGTTGCAGGCGCAGCACGCCGCGCTCGAGCAGGTGTTCGAGCATGCGCGTGAGCGCCTGGCCGGGCTGCCGGGGGACGCGAAGGCCTACGAGGGCATCCTTCGGCGGCTGCTGGTCGAGGCGCTCGACGACATCGGTCGCGACGACGTCGCGGTGATCGAGGCCGCGCCCTCCGACGTCACGAAGGTGGCCGCGCTCGCCAAGGCGGCCATGGTCGAGGCGCCCGTCGAGGGCGACGCTGGCCTGACGCTCGGTGTCCGGGTCCGCTCCAGGCGCCACAGCGCCGTGGAGAACAGCCTGACCGTCCGCCTGAGCGCCCTCGAGGGCGAGTTGGCGGCGGAGGTCTCGCGGCTCTTGTTCGCGGTCGACGCCGTGCCGTCGGGCGCCACGGCGCCCGACGGCCCCGAGCCAGAAGATTCGCCCGAGGGCGTCTGACGATGGCGGCGGACTTCGGTTACGTCAACACGCGCGTTCGCGGCCTCCGGTCCCGCCTGCTGCCCGAGGGTTTCGTCGGAGAGCAGGTCGGTGCCGAGGACTTCGCGGCGCTCTCCGCGGCACTGGCGCAGTCGCCCTACGCCCGTGAGCTGGAGGAGGCGCGCGGTGAGCACGGACCGTTGGCCGCGGTCGACGCCGCGCTCGCCCGCAACTTCGTCGCTGTCACGCGTCTGCTGCTGGACGCCTCCAAGGGCGCGGCCCACGAGCTGATCGCGCTGCTCCTGCGGCGCTACGACCTGGCCAACCTCAAGGCGGTCGTCCGTGGTCTGCACGCGGGCAGGACCGCCGACGAGACGATGGTGGCCGTGCTGCCCGCCGGTTCGCTGAACGCCAGCGTGTTGCGGGCGATGGCGGGCGCCGCGGACGCCGCCGCGGCGGGCCAGGTGTTGGCGATCGCCCGTCACCCGCTCGCGGAGGTCTTCCGCAAGGCGTCCGCCGCCTACCGCGACGATGGCGACCTGCTGGGCTTCGAGGTGGCGCTCGACCGTGCCTTCTACGCGCAGTGGATCGCCGACGCCGAGCGGCTGCCAGCCCCCGCGGGTTTCCGCCGCTGGGCCCGGGCGGAGATCGACGCGACCAACCTGCGCACGGCGCTCAAGCTCCGTGGCCGTCCCGCGGACGCGGGCGGCTACTTCCTGGCCGGTGGGCGCGACCTGACGCCAGCCGCCTACGCCCGCCTCGCCGCCCTGCCCGAGGGGGAGCCGCTCCCGAAGCTCGCCGGCGTCCTGGCCCCCGTGTCGGGCGCGGTCGATGCGGCCGAGGCCGAGGCACGCCTCATGGGCGCGCTCGACGCGATCCTGCGGCGCCTGTCGCTCGATCCCCTCGACGTCGGCCTGGTCGCCGACTACCTACGGCGCAAGGAGCGCGAGACGGCGCAGCTGCGCCTGCTGGCCCGCGGGAAGTACTACGGCGTGCCGCGTGCGGCGCTGGCGAAGGAGCTGGCCGATGCCTAGGATGCTCGTCGTGACCGACGCGGAGACCGCCATCGGCTTCCGGCTGGCGGGCGTCGAGACGCTCGAGACCACCGCCGAGGACGCGCACCGTGACCTCGAGCAGGCCATCGCCTCGGACGGCTACGGGCTCGTGGTCGTCGACGAGGGCCTGCTGGGCGATCCGGTCAAGGCAATGGAACGCGTCATGCGCGGCCGCGATCTGCCGGTGCTGCTCCCGATGCCCGGCCTCTCGGCGGCGTTCGACCACGAAGCCGACGCGACGCGCTACATGAAGGACCTGGTGCGCAGCGCGATCGGTTTCGACATCAAGCTCGACTGAGGGTGTAGGGCTCGGCGGCACGCCGAGCCCAACGCACACACGCGGGGACAGACCGCAACCTGGAGGCTTCATGGCCATCGAAGGCAAGATTCAACGCATCTCGGGTCCGGCCGTGATCGCCGAGGGGATGATGGGTGCCCGCATGTACGACATCGTGCGTGTGGGGACCGAGAACCTCGTCGGTGAGATCATCCGGCTCGACGGGGAGACCGCGTTCGTGCAGGTCTACGAGGACACCGCCGGCCTCAAGGTCGGTGAGCCGGTCGTCTCGACGGGCCTGCCGCTGGCGGTCGAGCTCGGGCCCGGCATGCTCAATGGCATCTTCGACGGGATCCAGCGCCCGCTCGACAAGATCATGCAGGCGTCGGGCACCTACATCGATCGTGGCATCACGGTCAACGCGCTGTCGCGCGAGGCGACCTGGGCGTTCACGCCCGCGGTGGCCGTCGGCGACGAGGTTCACGGCGGCCAGCCGATCGGCACGGTCCCCGAGTTCACCTTCACGCACAAGATCCTCGTGCCGCCGAGGCTGGCGGGGAAGATCGCGACCATCGCCCCGGCGGGCGAGTACACCGTCGACGACGTCATCGCCACGCTCGAGGACGGCAGCGAGATCCGCATGCTGCACGCCTGGCCGGTGCGCCAGCCGCGCCCCGTGGCCAAGAAGCTCGACCCGGTGACGCCCTTCCTCACCGGCATGCGCATCCTCGACGTCCTCTTCCCGCTGACGATGGGCGGCACCGCGGCGATCCCCGGCCCGTTCGGGTCGGGCAAGACGGTCACGCAGCAGTCGGTCGCCAAGTTCGGCAACGCGGACATCGTCGTCTACGTCGGCTGCGGCGAGCGCGGCAACGAGATGACGGACGTGCTGGTCGAGTTCCCCGAGCTCGAGGACCCCAAGACCGGCAACCCCCTGATGCAGCGCACCGTGCTGATCGCCAACACCTCGAACATGCCGGTGGCCGCCCGCGAGGCGTCGATCTACACGGGCATCACGCTCGCCGAGTACTTCCGCGACCAGGGCTACGGCGTCTCGCTGATGGCGGACTCCACCAGCCGCTGGGCGGAGGCGCTGCGCGAGATCAGCTCGCGCCTGGAGGAGATGCCGGCCGAGGAGGGCTACCCGCCCTACCTGAGCTCGCGCCTGGCGGCCTTCTACGAGCGCGGCGGCCGCGTCACCACCCTGGCGGGCGACGAGGGCGCGGTGTCGATCATCGGCGCCGTCAGCCCGGCCGGCGGCGACTTCTCCGAGCCCGTCACGCAGGCGACGCTGCGCATCACCGGCTGCTTCTGGGCGCTCGACGCCTCGCTGGCGCGCCGGCGACACTTCCCGGCCATCAACTGGAACCGGTCCTACACGCTGTTCGGCGGCATCCTCGAGCCCTGGTACCGGGAGAACGTCGCCGAGGACTTCCCGGAGCTCGTCGAGAGCGCCGTCGGCCTGCTGCAGCGCGAGAGCGACCTGCAGGAGGTCGTCCAGCTCGTCGGCCCCGACGCGCTGCAGGACCAGGAGCGCCTGATCATCGAGGCCGGCCGCATCCTGCGGCAGGACTTCCTGCAGCAGAACGGCTTCGACCCCGTCGATGCCAGCTGCTCGATGAGCAAGGCCACCGGCATGCTGCGGATGATGCTCAAGTTCTACGACGTCGCCAAGGTCGCGCTCGACAAGGGCGCCACCGTCGACGACATCCTCGCGGACCCGGTGGTCGAGAGGATCAACCGCTCGCGCTACGTCGAGGAGGAGAAGTTCGACGCCTACCGCGACGAGGTCCTCTCCGCCCTGGACGGCGCCTTCGCCGTCGCGGCCTGAGGCCGGGGAGTCCCCATGACCCAGAAGCTCTTGAAGAAGGCCTACACCGAGGTCAGCTACGTCTCGGGCCCGCTGCTGTTCCTGCAGAACGCCCCCGACCTCTCCTACAACGCCATCGTGCGCATCGTCGACGGCAGCGGCCGCGAGCGCGGCGGGCAGGTCATCGAGGTGTCGAAGGAGTACACGGTCCTCCAGGTCTTCGAGGAGACCTCCGGCATCGACCTCTCCAGCACCACGGTCAACCTCGTCGAGGACGTGGCGCGCCTCGGCGTGTCGAAGGACATGATCGGGCGCCGCTTCAACGGCATCGGCCTCCCTATCGACGGCCTGCCCCCGGTGGTCGCCGAGCAGCGCCTGCCGATCGGCGGCGCGCCGATCAACCCGGTCGCCCGCGAGAAGCCCGAGGAGTTCATCCAGACGGGCATCTCGACGATCGACACGCTCATCAGCCTGGTGCGCGGCCAGAAGCTGCCGATCTTCTCCGGCTCGGGCCTGCCGGCCAACGAGCTCGCCGCCCAGATCGCCCGCCAGGCGACCGTCATCGGCGAGGCCACGGAGTTCGCCGTCGTGTTCGCGGCGATGGGCGTCACCCAGCGCGAGCTGACCTTCTTCACCCAGGAGTTCGAGCGCACGGGCGCGCTGGCGCGCTCGGTGCTGTTCCTGAACAAGGCCGACGACCCGGCGGTCGAACGCCTGCTGACGCCCAAGATGGCGCTCACCGCCGCCGAGTACCTCGCGTTCGAGCACGATTACCACGTGCTCGTCATCCTGACCGACATGACCAACTACTGCGAGGCGCTGCGCGAGATCGGCGGCGCGCGCGAGGAGATCCCCGGTCGCCGCGGCTACCCGGGCTACATGTACACCGACCTCGCGTCGATCTACGAGCGCGCCGGCGTGGTGCACGGCAAGAAGGGCTCGGTCACGCAGCTGCCGATCCTGTCGATGCCCGACGACGACGTCACGCACCCGATCCCCGACCTCACCGGCTACATCACCGGGGGGCAGATCTCCCGGGCCCGCGCCCTGCACAACAGGGGCATCTCCCCGCCGATCAACCCGGGTCCGTCGCTCTCGCGACTGATGAACAACGGCATCGGTGAGGGCAAGACCCGCAAGGACCACAAGAACGTCGCGGATCAGCTGCAGGCGGCCTACGCCAACGGCCTCGACCTGCGGCGCCTGGTGGCGATCACCGGCGAGGACGCGCTGTCCGAGAACGACAAGCTGTACCTGAAGTTCGCCGACGAGTTCGAGAAGGCGTTCATCAACCAGGGCAGCGAGAACCGCTCCGTCGACGATTCGCTCACGATCGCCTGGTCGATCCTGTCCAAGCTGCCGAAGAGCGAGTTGACCCGACTCTCCAACGACCAGATCGACAAGTACTACGGCGCCAAGATGGACGAGCTGTGGGGCGCCGCGAAGTCCGGGATCTGAGAGGAGGCGACCCGTGGCCGAGAACATCGCCCCCACCCGCTCGAACCTGCTGCAGCGGCGCGATCAGCTCAAGCTGGCCGTGCGGGGGGCCGACCTCCTCAAGCGCAAGCGCGACGCGCTGATCGGCGAGTTCTTCGCGCTGGTCAAGACCTCGCTCGCGGCCCGGCGGGCGCTGACCCAGGCGAGCCAGGAGGCGTACCTGTCGCTCTTCCTGGCGAACGCCTGGGACGGTCCCGAGTCGCTGCGCTCGCTCGGTCTGGCCGAGGGCCGTACGCTCGACGTCGAGATCAAGGTCGAGAACCTGTTCGGCGTCAAGGTTCCCCAGGTCCAGCCGCCGGAGTTCGGCGATGCCGAGTTGCCGTTCTCGCCGATGGGCGTGGGCGCCCGCACGCTCGACGCCGCCGCCCAGTTCCGCGCGCTGACCGAGGCGATCGTTCGCGTCGCCGCCACCGAGACCAGGCTGCGGCGCATCGGCGAGGAGATCAAGAAGACCAGCCGCCGCGTCAACGCGCTCGAGCAGCTGGTGATCCCCAACATCGGTCGCCAGATCAAGGACATCCGCAGCGTGCTCGACCAGCGCGCGTTGGAGGAGGTCACCGTCCTCAAGCGCATCAAGTCGAAGCTCGAGTCGCGCGACGACGAGCGCCAGGCGAAGGAGCGCGCCGCGCAGACCGCCGCCTGAGTCCACGTCACCCAGGTTCCCGCGCCGGCGCCCCCTCATCGGGGCGCCGGTTAGCATGGGCAGCATGCCGACCCCTGCGATCCATCGTCGCCTCCCCGCCGCACGCCTCACCGTGCTGGCGTGGCTCGTGGGCCTCGTCGCCTGCGCGCCCGCCATCGGCGGCGGAGAGGGCGCGGACGTCCGGCCCTTCCGGCTGCCGCCGATCGACCCCGAGCAGCGCTACGTGGTGGCCGTCTACGACATCGAGGCCGAACCCACACGCGTCGACGTCGGCCTGCTGCCGGCGCGCGAGCGCGACGCTCGCTTGTTCACGGACCTGGGCACCGGCATCGGTGACATCGTCACCCGTGAGCTCTTCGAGCTGGGTCGCTTCCAACTGGTCGAACGCCGCGAGCTCGCGGCGGTGCTCGCCGAGCAGGACCTGGGCGACAGCGGGCGCTTCGACACCTCCACGGTCGCCGACGTCGGCCGCTTGGTGGGCGCCGAGCTGATCCTGGTGGGCGCGGTGACGGAGCTGTCGATCGACCGCAGCAGCGCCGTGGTCCCCGGCTTCCTTGGCGGCGCGACGCTGACCACCGTCCAGGTCGGGGTCGAGTTCCGCTTCGTGGAGGTGGCCACGGGGCGCATCCTGGGGATCGGCAGCGGCATCGGCCGCGGGACGGACGCCGACGTCTCGGTCGACGGCCTGCAGCAGGCGCTGCGCCTGCTGCGCGTCGGCACCGTACGTCAGTCGATCGTGGCCAGCGCCCTGCGCAACGCCATCCGCGACGCGGTCGAGCAAGCGGCCCTCGGGCTGCCACCGCGGCGCTGAGGGCGGCGGTGCCCGCGGCGTGCCGTCGGCGAGCGGCCGCGGACGGTTTCACAGACCACGCGCGCGCGGACGGCTAGACTGCGGCATGACCCTGCGTCCCAGCCTGCCGTTGCCGATCGTGGTGGCGCCGTGAGCGACACCGCCGCCCGTGGTCTGCGCATGGCCGACCTGCTGAAGAGCATGGTCGCGCGCGGCGCGTCCGACATCCACCTGCAGGCCGGCGCGCCGCCCCACCTGCGCCTCGACGGCGACCTCATCGCCTACGAGGGGGTGCCGGCGCTCACCCCCGAGCAGACCGAGCAGATCGCCATGGCGATGATGACCGACACGCAGCGGGCGCTGTTCGCCCACCGGCACGAGCTCGACTTCGCCTTCACCATCCCGGCCGTGGCGCGCTTCCGTTGCAACCTCATGCGTCAGCGCGGCTCGATCGGGGTGGTCATGCGCGTGGTGGCCGACGCGATCCCCTCGTTCGAGGCGCTCGGCCTGCCGCCGGCCGTCGTCAGCGAATTCGCCAGCCAGCCGCGCGGCCTGGTGCTCGTGACCGGGCCGACCGGGTCGGGCAAGTCCACCACGCTCGCCGCGATGGTCGACTTCATCAACCGGCGGTTCCCGCGCAACGTGGTGACGATCGAGGACCCGATCGAGTTCCTGCACCGCAACCAGCAGTCGCTGGTCATCCAGCGCGAGATCGGCCTCGATACCGCCGATTTCGTCGACGCGCTCAAGTACGCCATGCGCCAGGACCCGGACGTCATCATGGTCGGTGAGATGCGCGACAAGGCGACGGTGGAGGCCGCCCTGACCGCCGCCCAGACCGGTCACCTGGTGCTCTCGACCCTGCACACGCTGGACGCCATCCGCACGGTCAACCGCGTCATCGACTTCTTCCCGCCGCACGAGCGCAACCAGATCCGCATCCTGCTGTCGGAGTCGCTGCTCGGGATCCTGTCGCAGCGGCTGCTGCCCCGCGCCGACGGGCCCGGCCGCACGCTGGCGACCGAGGTGTTGGTCAACACGCCGCTCATCCGTGACTACATCAAGGACGAGACGAAGACCGGGCTCATCAAGGACGCGCTCATGCAGGACAACCTGCGCGGCATGCAGACCTTCGACCAGCACCTGGTCGACCTCTACCTCGGCGGCTCGATCCGCCTCGAGGACGCCGTCTACGCCGCCACCAGCCCGCACGAGTTGCAGCTGATGATCACCCAGCGCGCGGGGGGGCGCAGCGACGTCAACGAGGCGGAGTTCGAGCGGCTGGCGGCGCGCCGGGGCCCCGTCAGGGGCTGACGGCGCCGAACGGCGAGGCGGTGCCGCCCCAGACCGGCACGTTCGGGCGCCACGGCACGGTGCGCAGCGCGCGCGCCCAGAGGTCGTAGGCGTCGGCCGCGACGACCTCCGCCTCCACCACGTCGCCGATGACGACGGTACCGTCCGTGTCGAGCGTCACGCGCCCGTCGACGTCGGGCGCGTCGGCCTGGCTGCGGCCGACCATCTCGCCCGGCAGGTCGCCGACGTCGTCGACGATCACCTGCAGGACGCGGCCTACCTTGGCGGCCTGGATCTCGGCCGCCACCCGCTGTTGCGCCCGCATGACGCGGTCGTAGCGCTGGCGCTTGACCTCCTCCGGGACGGCGCCCGGCAGCTCGTTGGCCGCGGCGCCCGGAACCTCCGAGTAGGTGAACGCGCCGACGCGGTCGAGCCGCGCCTCGTCCAGGAAGTCGACGAGCAGGTCGACGTCCTCCTCGGTCTCGCCGGGGAAGCCCAGGATGAAGGTCGAGCGGATCGCCAGCTCGGGACAGATCTCGCGCCAACCGCGCAGCGTGGCCAGGTGGCTCTCGGCGCCGCCCGGGCGCCGCATCGCGCGCAGCACGCGCGGCGACGCGTGCTGCAGCGGCACGTCGAGGTACGGCAGCAGGTGGCCCTCCGCCATCAGCGGGATCAGCTCACGCACCTGCGGGTAGGGGTAGACGTAGTGCAGCCGCACCCAGGCACCGAGGCCGGCGAGCTCGCGCACGAGCGGCACCAGGTCGGCGGCGACCGGTCGGCCCTGGAAGTCGCTCGGTCGTTGGCGCAGGTCGCGGCCGTACGCGCTCGTGTCTTGCGCGATGACGATGAGTTCCTTGGTGCCGGTCGCGACCAGCCGCGTCGCCTCGTACAGCACGTCGGCGGCGTCGCGGCTGACCTGCTTGCCGCGCATGTGCGGGATGATGCAGAAGCTGCAGGTGTGGTCGCACCCCTCGGCGACCTTGAGGTAGCTGTAGTGCCTGGGCGTCAGCTTGACGCCGCGCGCGAGCGCCGCGCCGCGGCCGTCGCTCGCGAGGGGGAGCAGGCCGGCGAAGGCCGGTTCGTCGCGCGGCAGTGCGGCGCGGACGGCCGCCATCACCCCCGCGACGTCGGCCTGGCCGGTCACCGCGAGCACGCTCGGGTGGCGCGCCAGGATCTCCTCGGGGCGCTCGCCCAGGCAGCCGGTGACGATCACGCGGCCGTTGGCGTCGAGCGCCTCGCCGATCGCGGCCAGCGACTCCTCCACCGCCGGCGTGATGAAGCCGCAGGTGTTGACGACCACGACGTCGGCCTCCGCGTAGTTGCGAGAGAGGTCGTAGCCGTCGGCGCGCAACTCGGTGAGGATGCGCTCGCTGTCCACGAGCGCCTTGGGGCAACCTAGGCTGACGAACCCGACGCGTCCCATCGGCCGGTGAGCATAGCACCCTGCCCTCGTGCCTGGGCATCGGCGAGAGCCGATGCCACCGACGCCCAGCGCCGCAGCCAAGGGCGTGCGTGGCCTGCGAGGTGCAGCGAGCCGGCGACGACCAGCGTCGCGTCGCGGTCGGCGGCGTCGCGCGCCGCCGCGGCTAGGGCCTCGGCGAGCGCGGGCACGACGTGGGTGACGGGGCCCGGGCCCGGAGGCGCCGCCGGCGGGTCCTCGCCGGGTTCCGCGCTGGTCAGCCACACCGAGCCGGCCCGGCTTCTCAGCGGAGCGAGGCTGTCGAGCGCGCGCTTGCGGGCGAGGTTGGCGAACACCAGCACGTAGCCGGGGGGGAGCGCGTCGGCGAGGCGCGCGGCCGCCGTCGGATCGTGGGCGCCGTCGAGGACGGCGGGCACTGGTCGGCCGTCGACGACCAGCCGGAAGCGTTCGAAGCGCGCCGGCGGCGGCGGCGAGGCCAGACCGCGCGCGAGGGCCGCCTCGTTCCAGCCGAGCAGCCGCCCGAGCGTCAGGGCCGTGCGCGCGTTCTCGACGCGCGTCGCTGGCCACGCGGCGTCGACCGCCGGGGCGCCGTCGGGCCAGCGGGCGAGCCGCTGCGCCGCGTCGACGACCCACACGTGGGCCCCGACGCCCGCGGCGATGCCGCGCACCAGCGCCAGGGCCTCGCCCCGGGCACCGGTCACCAGCGGCACGCCCCGCCGCGCGACGGCGGCCTTGTCGCGCGCCACGTCGAGCAGGGTGGGCCCGATCGTCTCCACGTGATCGAGGTCGACGTTGGTCAGGACCGTGCCGATCACCCCGGACAGCGCCAGGGTCGCGTCGGCGCGGGCGCCGACCCCCGCCTCCACCACCGCCAGCTCGACCCCGTGCCGGTGGAAGGCGTCGACGGCGAGCGCCAGCGTCCACTCGAAGAAGCCGATGCCCTCGCGCCCCAGGCCGCGGGCGCGGGCGACGAAACCGGTCACCTCGGCGGCCCCGATCGGCCGGCCGTCGATGGCGACCCGCTCGCGCAGGTCCTCCACGTGCGGCGACGTGAAGCGGCCGGTGCGCAGGCCCTGGGCCCGCGCCATCGCGTCGAGCAGGTGGGCGACCGTGCCCTTGCCGTTGCTGCCCACCACGTGCAACACCCGCGGCGGGTCCGGCGCACCCATGGCGTCCAGCAGCGACCGCGCGACCCTCGGGTCGCGCGGACGGCCCGCGCGTCGCTGTTGGGTCAGCCAGCCGGTCGCTGCGTGGTAGGCGGCGTCGGCCGCGCCGTCGGACGCTTGGCTCGGGTCGTCAACCACGCCCGCGTCCGCGTCGCCGTCGGCGGCTGCGGCGGCGACCGCCCGTGCGCTTCGTCGCCGGTTCCTGCGGCTCGTCCCAGCCGCTCATCGTCGCCTCCTCGGCGACGTCGACGAGCGTCGCCTCGAGGATCGCGTCGGGCAGTCGCTGCACCAGCCTGACGATGGCGTGCGGTGGCGCCAGGTCGACGACGACGACGCTGCCGCCGGGGTGCAGGGTGTACGCGCGCGCGCGCCGGCGCTCTCCCAGGATCTCGAGCTCCACGTCGTCGGCGCGGGCGACCGTCACGTCCTTGCCCAGCAGCGGCACGCGCCACGGGACGGCCGGTACCGGACCCCCCGCGAACCCGGCGGCCGTCACGGCGCGCAGTTCGCGCAGCAACGACAGCGGGTCGCGGTAGGGGCGCAGGTAGGGGACGCTCGCCTGGTCCTGGCGGCCGCGTGTGGCGGTGACCAGCCCGGACTCGGCGTCGAACCGGACCTCGTAGCTGCGGGCATCGCCGCTGCCCTCGCTCGCTTCTTGCCAGCGCTGCGAGTGGTGACGATCCGGGTGGCAGCGGCTCGTCTGGGTCCAGGTCGACTGCCCGAGGACCCCCTGGAGCTGCATGCGTGCCTCGACCAGCGCCGTGCGGCCTCGCTCGCCGGTGCGCAGGATCAGCCGCCCGGCTGGGCGACCGCGGGCGTTGAGTCGGTAGGTGAACCCCTCGATCGGCACCCCCAGAGGCTATCACGCGGCGAGCGACGTCCCCGGCGCGGGTAGACTGGCGGCGATGCTCGAACTCCGCACCCTCCGTGAACGACCCGACGACGTGCGCGCGGCCATCCGCGCCAAGCAACTGTTCGATGCCGAGCCGCGGCTCGACGAGCTCCTCGCGGCCGACGCGGAGCGGCGATCGCTGCGGCGTGAGCTCGAGGCGCTCCAGGCGGAGCGCAACGCCCGCAGCCGCGAGATCGGCGAGCGCAAGCGGCGCGGCGAGGACGCCACCGACCTCCTGTCCGGGGTCGCCGGTCTCGCCGCCGAGGTCAAGCGCGGGGAGGAGCGCGACCGCGAGCTCGCCGCCCGCGTCGACGCGCTCCTGCTCGAGATCCCGAACCTACCGCACCCGACGGTGCCGTACGGCGAGGGGCCGGAGCAGAACGTGGTCGTCGGCGAGTACGGCGAGCGGCGCGGAGGCGAGGGGTTGCGTCCGCACTGGGAGCTGGCGGAGGCCCGCGGCTGGATCGACTTCGCTGCCGGCACGGCCATCACCGGCGCCGGGTTCCCGGTCTTCCGTGGCGACGGCGCGCGACTGGTGCGCGCGCTGGCGTCGTTCTTCCTCGATCGGCTGGGGGAGGAGGGCTTCACCGAGGTGGCGCCGCCCCTGCTGGTCAACGCCGACTCGGCCACGGCGACCGGCCAGCTGCCCGACAAGGAGGGGCAGATGTACCAGGTGGCGGACGGGTTCTACCTCATCCCCACCTCGGAGGTGCCGGTCACCAACCTGCATCGTGGTCAGATCCTGGACGAGGCCGCGCTGCCGCTGCGCTACTGCGCGTTCACCCCGTGCTTCCGGCGCGAGGCCGGCAGCTACGGGAAGGACGTGCGCGGCCTGAACCGCCTGCACCAGTTCGACAAGGTCGAGATGGTCGTGCTCGCGCTGCCGGAGGAGAGCTACGACGCGCTCGAGGCGATGACGGCCGTCGCCGAGCGGATGCTCGTCGACCTGGGGCTGGCGTACCGGCGGCTGCTGATGTGCAGCGGGGACATGGGCTTCACGCAGGCGAAGAAGTACGACCTCGAGGTCTGGAGCCCGGGGCAGGCGCGCTGGCTGGAGGTCTCGTCGGTGTCGAACATGGAGGCCTTCCAGGCAGCCCGCCTCGAGACCCGCTGCCGGCCGGGCGGGGCCCAGGGGCAGGGCAAGACGCGCCTGGTGCACACGCTCAACGGCTCGGCCCTGGCCTTCCCACGCACGATGGCGGCCCTGCTGGAGACGCACCAGACGGAGGACGGCGAGGTCGTCGTGCCCGCCGTGTTGCGCCCCTACCTGGGGCGCGACCGCCTGCGCTGAGCGCGCGCCGCGCACCGCGCGGCGCCCGCCGCTCAGCCGTCCTGCTCGACCGTTCGCGGCACCTCGACGCGGTCGTCACGCCAGGCGGGCGCCAGGGCCTCGAGCGCCGATCGCGGCAGGCCGTCGACCGGTGCGTCCGGCCGCAGGTCGCCCGGCTGCACGCCGGCCGGTTCGCCGCTGCCGCCCTGGTTCGGGTGGCGCAGCGGCTCTGTCGTGGGGTCGTCGAAGGTGGCCAGCCGCTCCACGTAGTCCAGGATCCGTTCGAGATCCGCGCCCAGCGCCTCGCGGTCGGCGGTCGTGAGGTCGAGCCGCGCCAGCCGCGCCAACGCCTGCAGTCGTTCGTCGTCGAGGTGGGGCACGGGGGTCAGGGTACCGCAGGTGTGGCGGAGCGAGTCCGGGGGCATCCTCCGCGGCCCGCGGTCAACCCAGCCGCCGCACGACCTCGTAGAGCACCACGACCAGCGGCAGCGCCGGCAGCATGCTGGCGACCGAGATGCGCCGCAGCTCCAGCAGCGTGAGGCCGAGGCCGACGATCATGAGACCGCCGACGCCGTTGACCAGCAGGACCCGCGGATCGACCGCGGGGTCGGGCAACCAGGCGGCGATCGCGCTCGCGCCCAGGGCGATGCCGCCCTGGAAGAGCAGCACCACCACGGCCGAGGCCAGCACGCCGAAGCCGAAGGTTGCGGCCAGCGCGATCGACGAGATCCCGTCGAGGGTGGCCTTGAGGAGGAGCAGCGAGGCGTCGCCCACCAGGCCGTTCTGCAGGCTGCCGACGATCGTCATCGGCCCGACGCAGAAGAGCAGGGACGCCGCCACGAAGCCCTCGGTGAAGCGTCCCTGCCCGCGCACGCGGCGCTTCAGGGCGTCGCCCAGGCCCTCCAGCCGGTCGCCGAGGCGCCACGCTTCGCCGAGCGCGGCGCCGGCGGCCAGCGCGACCAGGCCGAGCACCACGCCGGGTGGCGTGGTGACGCGCCCGAGGTCGGCGGCTGCCGTGATGCCGATCACCAGCGTCACCAGCCCGATCGCCTGCAGCAGCACCGCGCCGATGCGGCTCGGCAGCCGACCGCGCAGGACCAGGCCGAGGCCGGAGCCCAGCAGGACCGTCAACGTGTTGACGAGCGTTCCCGAGAGCGCGTCGAACGGGCTCAAGCGCCGCTCTCGCTCCCGCCGGCCGCCGGCCGGCTGCGCAGCACCAGCAGCGTGACCACGATCCCCGCGAGGAGGGGCAGGCCGACGAGCCACACGATCCACGTCCACAGGTTGCGCGGCGCGACCTGTGTCGGCGGCAGGATGAAGGGCAACTCGCCGACCGGGCTGCCGAGCAGGGGTAGGACGACGGAGGCGTTCGCCTCCTCCCACTGGAAGGTCTGGTCGCGGACGAGGAGGTGGTAGGCGCCGCCGTCGGGGAGGGCGAACTCGGCACGGTACACGGCCGGCGCGACCTCGATCAGGCGCTCCGTGCGCAGCGGCGGCGGCAGCGCCGGCGCCTCCGTCGACGGCGCGGGGAGCGCCTCTCCGGCGGCGGGCATCGGCCGCGCCTCGACGAACACGATGGCGTCCTCGACGGGTGCGAGGGCCGGATCCTCCAGCGTCAGCGTGAGCGTGAAGGCCGTCCCCGGCGGCGGCGGATCCGGCTCGACGCGCACGGTGCCGAACACCAGCGTCGCGTGGGCCTGCGCGCCGCCGGCGAGCAGCGCGAGGACCAGGCCGGCCGCCGTCGCCCACCCGCGACGGTGGCGCAGGCAACGCGCGCGATCGTGTCGCGGCGCGACGGCCGGTCTCACGGCGCCGCGACTTCCTCGGGTGGATGGTGAAGGTACAGCCACGCCCGGTAGGCTAACCCGGAGGCGGTGGCCGCGGCGGCCGCTTCGTGCCCGACCCAACGCAGGTGCCATGGCTCGTAGTCGTAGCAGGTCGTGTCGCGTCCGTCCCGTGGGTAACTGATCACGAAGCCGTGGCGCGCCGCGTGCTCGGCGACCCAGGCGCCCTCGGGCGTGGTCGCCCAGTCGTCGAGTTCCCAGGCGGGCGGCCCGTCCGCCGAACGCAGGTCGACCGCCGTGCCGAGTTGGTGCTCCGAGTGACCGGGCCGGGCGCTGACCTCGGCGGCCCGCTCGGCCCCGAGCTGCCGCACCCACCCCTGGTGCACCGTGTCTTGGTACGCCTCGCTGCGGTAGGCGGACTGCACCGCCAGCCGCACGCCCGCGGTCTCGGCCGCGGTCCGCAGCGCGCGCAGGTCGTCGATGACGATCGAACGCAGCGGCAACTCGCTCGCGAAGCCGGCCCGCGAGACGGGCACGAGGTCGCTGGGTGCGTAGCCGGCCGGGAGTCGCCAGGCAGGATCGAGGACGATCCGCTCGGGGTGCGCGTCCGGGTCGACGGCCGTCACGCGCTCGTCGATCGTGCACGGCGGCGCGGCGGCGGCCCACGCGGTCAGGGCGACGACCAGCGCCGCTGCGGCAGCGCGCCACGGCGTCACGGCGCCACCGGCAGCGGGCCGAGCAGCGTGCCGCGCATCTCCATGGGGAGCCCGAGCAGCAGGACCTCGATGACGCTCACCAGCAGGATGAAGCCACCCATGATCCACATCGCCGCGATGCCCCGGACGCCGAAATCGCGCAGGGCCACACGTGCCGTGACCCCCAGCGCGAGGGCGGCGGCCAGCGTCACCGCGCCGGCGCCGATGGGGAAGAGCCAGCGCGAGGGGACCAGTTGCGCGAGGCGCCAGTTCGGGTCGATGGCGACGCCGCGGTACTCGAAGAAGTGCTGGAAGACCGGCACGATCGCGAGCGCGCCGGTGAGGAAGTGGAACAGGTAGTGGGCGATCCAGAAGCCGACGCCGAGGACGACCACCACGTAGCCCCAGCGGTCGAAGGCCGGCCACACGCCCGTCGGGCGCCCCAGTGCCGCGCGGTCGGCCAGCCACGCCGCCCCGAGGGTCGCTCCCAGGCCGGCCGCGCTGACGCCGGCGTAGAGCAGCGCCAGGATCAGCCACTCGGCGCGGGTGCCCAGGAAGCCGGCGATGGCCTCCGCCGTCGTGAAGAACGCGGGCACCATGGCGAACGCATTCATGAGGCCCCACCACGCGAGCATGACGCCCATCGCCAGCGTCCAGCGACGCCCTCGGTGGCGCCAGCCGTCGCGCACCACCTCGCGCCACGGCGCGCGCAGCCGCAGCGCGACGTTGTCGTACGGGCAGGCGCGCACGCAGTTCAGGCACAGGGTGCAGTCCATGTTCGAGGTCAGCTGCGGGACGAACAGGCCCGTCTCGCAGCCGGGGAAGCGGCCGGCCCCGTTGGCCGAGACGACCTCCGACAGCGGCACGAACGCCGCGCGGCGCGGGCCGTCGACCGCGTCGCGCAACTCACCCGCGCCGTCGCGCCAGCGCGCCTCGCGGTCCGCCGTGTCGCTGATGCGGCCATGCAGGCAGGGCTTGTGCGCGCAGGTGTCACAGACCGCCGGATCGACGGTGGCGATCTGGGTGGGGGCGACCGAGGCCAGGGCGAAGTTGAAGTTGCCGAGCGGGCACACGTAGCGGCAGAAGGTGCCGGCGGGGAAGAGCGTGTCGATCGCCCAGGCGGCGCCGAAGTAGCCGATCGCGAGCCAGGCCGTGAGCCACGGGCTGCTCCACAGCGAGAACGCCTCGTAGGCGTAGAAGAAGGCGACCATGAGCGCGAGCACGAGGGCCTTGGATCGCAGCGCCCGGGGCCAGCGCAGCTCGCGCCCCCAGACGCGCTTGGCCAACCGCGCGGGGCCGCGCGTCAGCATGAGCGGGCAGGCGGCGCAAAAGAGGTTGCCGGCGATCAGCAGGGCGAGCACGACGAGCCCGCGGTAGTGCAGCCACACCGCGGTGGTCGCCACGTTGCGCGGCGCGAGTGGACGGCCGGTCAGGCCATCGACGATGACGAACGCCGCCAGCGCCAGGATCGGCAGCTGCACCGCGAGGCGGGCGTAACGCCAGCGCACGAAGCGCCGCAGGCCGAGCCGGGTCAGCAGGTCGGGTCCCCTCGGCGGGTCCCGGCTCACGTCGGCGACGGGGAGTTCGACCATCGGGGGATGCTACCAGGGAGCCGGTGGGCGGCCGTCCCGGTTCGGGTCCGCCTGCGTCGGGGGCGCCGGCGCCGGCCGGCGCCCGTGACGTTCGCCGCCGTCGGCGGACCGCGTCAGATCCGTTCGCCCGTGAGCCAGAACAGGATGTGCTCGTTGACGTTCTCGAGGTGGTCACCGCAGCGCTCGAGGTAGCGGGCGGTGGCCAGGAGCGTCGTCGCGCGGTCGATCGTGTGGGGGTCGGCCATCATGTAGGTGAGCAGTTCGCGCTGGATCTGGTCGTACAGCTCGTCGATCTCCTCGTCCATCGCGCGCGCCTGACGCGCCGTCTCCGCGTCGGCGTCGGCCATCGCGCGCATGGTGAGTTCCAGCATCTCGTCGAGGATCCCCATGATGCGGTTCATGTCGATGTACTTCTTGACCCGCGGCTGCTTGGCGAGCTCGGCCCCCGCGCGCGCGACGTGGACGGCGTAGTCGCCGGCGCGCTCGATGTCGGCCAGCGCCTGGAGCACGGCGCCGAGGAAGCGGAGGTCGCCGGCGGCGGGCTGCCGGCGCGCGACGATCGTCAGGCAGCGGCTCTCGAGCTCGTGCTGTGCGGCATCGACCTTGGCGTCGCCCTCCACGCATTTGGCCAGCGCCTCGCCGTCCTCGTCGATGAGCGCCCGCCGGGCCAACTGAACGCCCTCGCGCACCTGGCTGAGCATGCGCACCACCGCGGCGTTGACCTCCACCAGCTCGTGCTCCAACGCGTTCATGCCGCTGTGTACCATGGGCCGCAGCATGTCGTCGCCACGTCAGGACCATGTCAGCCGCCGGCGCTCCACGTTCGCGGTCGCCGCACGTGCGGCGCCGGCGGCCGGTCGATGCCACGTCACCGCCGACGCCTGCGGCAGGCTGACGCCACCATGACATCTGCGCGGCTACCATGCGGGCGTGAACGTCGCGGAGACGAGCAGCCATGGCTAAGGCGACCGTCCTGGTGGTCGAGGACGACGACGCGATCCGCGAGCTCGTCGCCTTCCACCTCACGCGGGCCGGTCTCGACGTCGTGGAGGCGGCCGACGCCGCGGGCGCGTGGTCCGCACTGGAGCGCGTGGACGCCGTGGTCCTCGACTGGATGCTGCCCGACGCCTCTGGCATCGCGTGGCTGCGGCGGATGCGCAGCGGCGAGCGGGGCGCCACGCCCGTGCTGATGCTCACGGCCCGCGCCTCCGAGTTCGACCGCGTCGAGGGACTCGAGGCCGGGGCCGACGACTACCTGGTGAAGCCCTTCAGCGCGGCCGAGCTGGTCGCCCGGGTCCGCGCGCTGCTGCGGCGCGTCCGGCCACAGCGGCGCTTCACGGTCGGCAGCCTGGTGGTCGACCTCGATGCCGCGCGCGTCAGCGTCGCCGGGGAGCCGGTCGGCCTGACGCGGCGTGAGTTCGAGCTGCTCGCCTTCCTCGTGGGGCACCCGGGGCGCGTGTTCACCCGCTCCGAGTTGCTCGACCGCGTCTGGGGCGAGGACTTCATCGGTACGGAGCGCACCGTCGACCAGCACGTCGCCCAGCTCCGGGCGAGGATCGGCCAGGGTCGGGTCGAGACCGTGCGCGGCCGCGGCTACCGGCTCGTCGAGGCCTGACATCGAAGCGAGCGACTGGACCGACGCCCTCGCCGAGGGCGTGGTGTGGGTGGATGGGGACCGCGTGGCGGGCCTCAACCGGGCGGCCGCGGAGTTGCTGCAGGTGGAACGGTCGCGGGTCGTCGGGGCGCCGCTCATCGCCGTCGTGCGCGATCACCGGATCGAGGCCCTGGCGCACGGCGGCACGCCGGTCGAGATCGCGACGCGCGGGCGACGGCTCAGGGTGGTTGCCTTCCCGGGGGGGCTGTTGCTGCGCGACGTCACCGAGGCGCGGCGGGCGGCGGAAAACGCCCGAGAGCTGCTCGCGGTGCTGTCACACGAGCTGCGTACCCCGGTGACGACCATCCGGGCTTCGCTCGAGGCCCTGCGCTTCGACCTGTCCGATGCCCAGCGGACGCGGCTGCTCGCCCGTGCGGAGGACGAGGCGGATCGCCTCACGCGCCTGCTGGAGGATCTGACGGTCGACGTGGCGCCGCCCAAATCGCGCAGCCTCGACGTGCGCGAGCTGGCCGCGCGGGTCGAGGCGCTGCTGACGCCGCGACTGGCGCAGCGCGGCGTCGGGCTGAGCAGCGAGTTGTCGGTGAGCACCGTGTGGGCGGACCCGGACAAGTTCCTGCAGGCGCTCCTCAACCTCGTGGAGAACGCCGTCATCCACGGCCCGGAGCATGCCGAGGTGCGCCTCCTCGCGCGGGCGGACGCGGAGCGCGAGGGCTGGTGCCGCGTGGAGGTCCTCGACCTCGGCGCGGAGGTGGAACCCGAGTTGATGGAGAGCTGGTTCGCGCCGCATGCGCGCGGGGCGGCGGCCACCTCTCGTGGCACGGGGCTCGGGCTCTACATCGTGCGGTCGATCGCCACCCGCTGGGGCGGCGAGGCGTGGGGCCGGCGGTGGGAGCGCGGCAACGCGTTCGGCTTCAGCGTCCCGCGGGATCGCGGCGCGGCTGGCTGAGGTCGTCCGCCAGCGTGTCGCCGAAGGGCCCGTCGTCGAGGTCACCGTGGGCGAAGCGGCGAGCGACCTCGCGCCATGCCGTGCCGCGCTCGGGGTCGCGGGCGCCGCCGGCCGCGACCCGCGCGGCGGCGGCGACCAGCCAGCGATGGGCCCAGCGGACGATGGGGACGGCGGTCCGGCGGGTGATGGCGTAACCGCCCCGCAGGCCCTCGATGAGGAAGCGTCCGTCGGCGGGCGTGGCCGCGCCGCCGAGGTGCAACACGTCGGTCGCCACCAGCGCACAGTGCCAACCCGCGGCTCGCGCCCGCAGACCCCATTCGAGGTCCTCGTTGTAGAAGCGCAGCCGGCCATCCATGCCGCCGATGTGGCCGATCGCGGCGCGGCGCGCCACCAGCATGCAGCCGGACAGCCACGGGACGTGGACGCTGGCGGGCGCGCGACCGCGGCGTGCGCGCCGCGATCGCCAGCGCAGCCGCGCGTGGTGGAGCCGGTACGGGAGGCCCTGGTCCTGGACGTGGCCGGCGGGCGTCCGGGCGATGGGGCCCGCGAGCGCCACGCGCGGGTCGTCGAAGGCGGCGCACAGGTCGGCGATCGTGCGCGGCCCGACCACGACGTCGGCGTTCATGACGACGACCAGCGGTGCCATCGTCGACTTCAGCCCCGTGTTGACCGCGTGGGCGTAACTGTGGTTCGGCGCGCCGTGCCACGCGGTACGCGGATGGGCGGAGGCCAGCTCGGCGGCGACGGCCGCGTCGAGGGCCGTGTCGACCACCGTGACGGGGACCGCGGGTGCATGGGCCGCCAGGCTCTCGAGCGTGGCTCGCAGCGCTGCGGGCGTCCGGTGGTGCACGATCACGATCTCGACGCCGGGTTCCACAGGGCGAGCATCGCACGGTCGGCATCGCAGGGTTCTCATCGCGTGCCTATCCGCCTCGCACGTTCTCGGCGTAGCGTTCGCCGTGCCCCTCGAACACCTGCACGGCTCCAACCCATCCATCGCGCCGCGGATCGGGGTCGCCCTCGGCGGCGGCAGCGCACGCGGTTATGCCCACATCGGTGTGCTCGCCGCTCTCGAGCGCCGCGGCCTGCGGCCCGACGTGCTGGTCGGGACGTCGTTCGGCGCCGTGATCGCCGCGCTCTACGCCCTCGGGCACACCCCCGCCCAGCTCCGCGAGGACGCCGAACGCATGCGCCGGCGCGACGTGTTGCCGCGCATCGTCGACGTCGGCCTCGGGCGTGGCGCGCTGTTCGCCGGTCGCCGCCTGGAGGCCTACTTCCATGGCCTGGTCGGGGACGCTCGCATCGAGGACCTGCCGCGCACGCTCGCCATCGTCACGACCGACGTCGACACCGGCGAGCGGGTCGTGTTGCGCTCGGGCCCGCTGGCGAGGGCGCTGCGGGCGTCGGCCTCGCTGCCCGGCCTGTTCGCGCCGGTGGCCTGGGAGGGCCGACGGCTCATCGACGGCGGCATCGGCGCGCCCGTGCCGCTCAGCACGTTGGAGGGCTTCGACGTCGACGTGGCGCTCGGCGTCGGCGCGGGGGTCGAGGCGCGCGACTCGCGGGGGCTGCGGCTGGCGCGGGGCGCCGTGCACAGCGGGCTGGGCCGACGGGTTCGGCGGGCATGCGCGGGCGCGCCCGATCGGCGGCGGGCGGGGGCGTTCGGTACCCTCGGCCGCGCCCTGGCGCTGACGATGGACGCCTGGGGCAAGGCGTGCGACGCCTTGCCGGCCGGCGAGGGCGGTTCGGTGCACGTGCAGACGAGGCCGCCGATCCACTGGCTCCGCTTCGATCTGGCGGCCGCCGCGATCGCCGCCGGTGACGCGGCCATGGACGCCGCGTGGCCGGGCGTGGGGCGGCGGCTGGCCGCCTTCGGCGCCTAGAGGATCGTCCGCCCGAACAGGCTGGCCGCCAGCTCCACGACGACGCGTGCGGTGCGGTTGCTCTGATCGAGGATCGGGTTGACCTCGACGAGGTCGACCGAGGACACCCGCCGACTCTCGTGCAGCAACTCCATCAGGAGGTGGGCCTCGCGGTAGCCCAGCCCGCCCGGGACCGGCGTGCCGACGCCTGGCGCGACGGACGGGTCGAGGACGTCGGCGTCGAACGACACGTGCAGCGTGTCGACGTGCGCGAGGGCGGCGAGCGCGGCCCGGGTGACCTCGGCGATGCCGTTGCGGTCGACGTCGCTCATCGTCAGGGCGGTGACGCCGTGCTCCCGGATGAAGCGGCGCTCCTCCGGATCGACCGAACGCAGGCCCAGCAGGACGACGTCCTCGGTGCGCAGCGGCTGGATGCCGGTCGCGGCCCGCAGCCGCTCGTCACCGTGCCCCAGGAGCAGGGCGAGCGGCATGCCGTGCACGTTGCCCGAAGGGCTGGTCGCCGGGGTGTTGAGGTCGGCGTGGGCGTCGATCCACAGGACGCCGGTCCGACGTCCCGGCGCGTGCCGCACGGCGCCGGCCACCGAGCCGAGCGCGACGGCGTGGTCGCCGCCGAGGACCAGCGGGACGACGGCCGCGGGGAGCCCGGCGACGGCGGTGGCGACGGTGGCGCACACGTCGGCGATCGCCTCGCCGTAGCGGGTGCTGCCGGCGCCGTGGGACACGCTCTCGGCGACACCCTCACCCAGCTCGGCCACCGCGGCGGCCGGCGCCGAGGTCCATCGGCACGCCGAGCAGGTGGAGGTCGCGCATGGTCACCCCTTCCGCGGGCGGTACCAGTGCCGCCCGTCGCGCTCGAGCAGCTCGGCGGCCTCGACCGGGCCCATCGAGCCCGCGGCGTACGGCAGCGGCGGCCGATCGTCGGTGGCCGCGAGCAGGGGGGCGATCACCTTCCACTGGACCTCGACCTCGTCGGCGCGCATGAACAGGGTCGCGTCGCCCTCGATGACGTCCTGGATGAGGGTCTCGTAGGCGTCCGGGTTCGGGCGCTGGTACTCACCCTGGTACGCGAAGTCGAGGCCGACGCGGTCGAGCTCGATGCCCTGGCCGGGGTGCTTGGCGTTGAAGCGCAGCGAGATGCCCTCGTCGGGCACCAGCCGAAGGATCAGGCGGTCCGCCCGCGGCGGCACCGGCAGGTCGAAGGGCACGTGGGGCGGGCGCCGGAACGTCAGCACGATCTCGGAGGCCTTGGCCTCCAGGCGCTTGCCGGCCCGCAGGTAGAACGGCACGCCTGCCCAGCGCCAGTTGTGCAGCTCGAAGCGCGCGGCGGCGTAGGTCGGGGTGCGGGACCCCGGGGCGACGCCCGGCTCGTCGACGTAGGCGGGCGTGCCGCGTCCGGAGGACGCACCGGGACTGCTCGTGTACTGCCCGAGCACGGCCGTCTCCGGGTCGGCGCACGCCAACGCGCGCAGGACCTTGACCTTCTCGTCGCGCACCGCGTCGGCATCGTAGCGGGCGGGCGGCTCCATGGTGACGAGCGCGAGCAGCTGCAGCATGTGGTTCTGGAAGACGTCGCGCACCACGCCGGCCTCGTCGTAGAACGAGCCGCGGCCCTCCATGCCCATCGGCTCGGCCATCGTGATCTGCACGTGGTCGATCGCGCGGTTCGACCAGATCGGCTCGAACAGCGTGTTCGCGAAGCGCAGGACGGCGAGGTTCTGGGCGGTCTCCTTCGCGAGGTAGTGGTCGATGCGGTAGACCTGGCTCTCCCTGAAGCGCTCCAGCACGAGCGCATTGAGGTCGCGGGCGCTGTCGAGGTCCTCGCCGAAGGGCTTCTCGATCACCAGCCGGCGGTAACCCGTGGCCTCGTCGGCCAGGCCGGCGTCGGCGAGGCCCGACACGATGTCGCCGTAGGTCTGCGGCGGCGTGGCCGTGTAGTAGACGTGGTCAGCGTGGCCCGCGTCGCGGAGGCGTTCGGCGAGGCGCGCGTAGGCGGCGGCCTCGTCGTACCCGCCGCGGACGTAGTGGATCCGCGCCGCGAGGTGGCGCCAGGCGTCGTCGAGCGGCCCGTCCTGCTGCTCGGCGAGGGCCTCCCCGAGGCGCTCGCGCAGGGCGTCGTCGCTCAGGTCGCTGCGCCCGAAGCCGATCACCGCCGTCTCCGGGTGCAGCCAGCCGTCGCGCTGAAGGGCGTGCAGCGCGGGGACGAGCTTGCGGGCGGCCAGGTCGCCCGTCACGCCGAAGATCACGAAGCTGCTGGGTTGGGATTCGCCGGTGTCGCTCACGCCCTGACGCTAGCACCCTGCGGCGCGTTCGGCGGTCGGACGCTCGACGGGCGCGTGGTACGCTCTCGCGCGGCGCAGACGCGCCTCGGAGGTCCAGGTGTCCGATTCGACAACCCCCAGCAGGGCCGCTCGGGAAGCGGACGACGCTCGCGCGTCGGGCGACGCTCGCGCGTCGGACGACGCTCACTCCGCGAGCGACGCACGCTCCGCGAGCGACGCGTTCGGCGACGCGGTCGCCCGCCTGTCGCGCGGCGCGGAGCACGTGGTGCCCGACGGCGGTCTCGCCGCCAAGCTCGCGCTGGCGGCGCGCGAGGGGCGGCCGCTGCGGGTGAAGCTCGGCGTCGACCCGTCGTCGTCCGACCTGCACGTCGGTCACGCCGTCGTGCTGCGCAAGCTGCGGCAGTTCCAGGACCTCGGCCACCGGGTGGTGCTCATCATCGGGGACTTCACGGCGACGATCGGCGACCCGTCGGGCAAGTCGAAGACGCGCCCCCAGCTCACGCTCGAGGAGACCCGACGCTACGGCGAGACCTACGTCGCCCAGGCCGTCGCCGTGCTCGATGCCGACCCCGAGCGGCTGGAGATCCGCCACAACTCGGAGTGGCTGGCGCCGCTCGGCTTCGGCGAGCTGGTGCGCCTGGCCGCGAGCTACACGGTCGCGCGCATGCTGGAGCGCGACGACTTCACCAAGCGCTACCGCGACGGCGTCCCGATCAGCGTCCACGAGTTCCTCTACCCGCTGGCCCAGGCCTACGACTCGGTGGCGATCCGGGCCGACGTCGAGCTCGGCGGCACCGACCAGCTCTTCAACCTGCTGGTCGGCCGCGACGTGCAGCGCGCGTACGGCCAGGAGCCGCAGGTGGCGCTGACGGTGCCGCTGCTCGAGGGCACCGACGGGGTGGAGAAGATGTCGAAGTCGCTCGGGAACTACATCGGCCTGACCGAGGCGCCGGAGATCATCTTCGCCAAGGCGATGCAGGTCCCCGACCCGTCGCTGGTGAAGTACCTGACGCTGTGCACGGAGCTCGAGGTCGCGCCGCTCGAGGCGTTGGCAGCGACGGACCCCGTGGCGGCGCACCGCGCCCTGGCGCGTGAGCTCGTGCGCCTGTACCATGGCGCAGACGCCGTGACACCGGCAGAACGTCGATACGACGAGGTGGCGCGTGGCGGTCTGCCGAGCGAGATGCCCGAGCGCCACCTCGCGCCCGACGACGCCCCCGGCGGCCGCATCGAGGCCGCGGCGTTGGCCGTCCTCCTTGGCTTCACGAAGAGCAAGGGCGAGGCACGCCGGCTGATCGACAACCGCGGCCTGCGCGTCGACGGCGAGCCGCTCACCGACCGCACCGCCGTCGTCGACCTCGGCGCGGGCCCGAGGGTGTTGCAGGCCGGCAAGAACACGTACGTCCGGGTGCGCTGGGGAGACTGAGCGCCTCCCCGAGCGGGCCGGCGGCGGGGGCCGGGCCCCCGCCGCCGAAGCAGGTCAGGCCGCCCAGGCCGCCAGCTTGCGCGGCACCATGTTGCGCTGCAGGCGGACGTACCTCGGAAGACCGTCCGCGTAGGGGGGATAGTCCTCGCCCTGGATCAGCGGCGTCAGGTAGCGCCGGCAGGCCGCCGTGATGTGGAAGCCGTCCTCGGTGATGTACTCCGGCGGCAGGTGCCGTTCGACGTTGGCCACCGCCGACAGGTCCGCCTGGCCGACCTCCCAGCGGTAGGGCTCGTCGGACGTGCGCACGACCACCGGCAGCCTGCCGTGGACGCCCGCCATCGCCATCTCGGCGGCGGCACGCCCGAGCGCGTAGGCCTGCTCCACGTCGACCGCCGACGCGATGTGGCGGGCGGCGCGCTGCAGGTAGTCCGCGACCGCGTAGTGGAACTTGTACCCGAGGCGACCGCGCACGACCTCGGCCAGGTGCGGTGCGACGCCCCCCAGTTGGGCGTGGCCGAAGTCGTCCTTCTGACCGGACTCGGCGACGAAGGTGCCGTCCGCCCGGCGGATGCCCTCGCTGGCGACGACCACGCAGTTGCCGTAGCGCTCGACGCGGTCGCGCACGGCCTCGACGAAGCGGTCTTCTTCGTACGCCACCTCGGGGAAGAGGATGAGGTGCGGCGGCTCGCCCGGGCCCTTGCCCGCGAGGCCGCCGGCTGCCGCGATCCAGCCGGCGTGGCGGCCCATGACCTCGATGATGAAGACCTTGGTCTGGGGCATGGACTCGACGTCGAACGCCGCCTCGAGCGTCGAGATCGCGACGTACTTGGCCACCGACCCGAAGCCGGGACAGACGTCGGTGATCGGGAGGTCGTTGTCCACCGTCTTGGGCACGCCCACGCAGGCGATGTCGTAGTCCATCGAGGCCGCCACCTGCGCCAGCTTGTTGGCGGTGTCCATCGAGTCGCCACCGCCGTTGTAGACGAAGTAGCCGATGTCGTGCGCGCGGAAGACCTCGATGAGGCGGCGGTACTCCTCCTCGTTCTCGGCGACACTCTTGAGCTTGTAGCGCACCGAACCGAACGCCCCGCCCGGCGTGTGGCGCAGGCCGGCGATCGTCGCGTCCGACTCGACCGAGGTGTCGATCAGCTCCTCGCGCAGGGCGCCGACGATGCCGTTCTTGCCGGCGTACACGGCAGCCACCAGATCCGGGCGGGCGCGGGCGGCCTCGATCACGCCGCAGGCGCTCGCGTTGATGACGGCGGTCACGCCGCCGGATTGGGCATAGAAGAGGTTGCGGGGGTGCTTCATCGTGCCTCCGGTGAGGATGCGACAGCGTGGGCGGCGGTCGCACGCCGCGATGCCCAGCCAAGGGTGTTGGATGCGGGCGACCGGGACGCAGGTCGCGGCGCCGCGCCGGCACAGCGGCCGCCACGATACCAGGGCGCCCTTGCCGCCCCGTCCCGCGCGAACGGCCGCTTCGCAGGGGCCAGCGTCCCTCCCGGAGCATGCGAAGATGCCGCATGGTCCTTACCGCGATACCGTCTCCTGCAGAGGAACGCCGTCTCGCGCTCGTACCGGCATCGGTCGAGCGCCTCGTCAAGTTGGGGCACGAAGTGCGGCTACCCAAGGGCTACGGCGCCCCGCTGCACATCGCCGACGAGGCCTGGGAAGCCGCTGGTGCCACGGTCGTCGCGGAGGCGAAGGCTCGCGCGGGCGCGGACGTGGTGCTCGTCGTGACGCCCCCCTCGCCGAAGGCCCTCGAGGGCTTGGCGCCCGGCACCGTCGTGGTCGGCTTCCTGGACCCGTTCTTCTCGTTGCCGACCGTGAAGGCGCTCGCCGACGGCGGCCTGCGCGGGATGTGCGTCGAGCTCATGCCGCGCACGACCTACGCGCAGAAGATGGACGCCCTCTCGTCGCAGGCGAGCCTCGCCGGTTACGTCGCGGTGGTGCTGGCCGCGCAGCGTATCGACAAGGTCCTGCCGATGATGTCCACGCCGGCCGGCACGATCGCGCCGGCGAGGACCTTCGTCCTCGGCGTCGGCGTCGCGGGCCTGCAGGCGATCGCCACGGCCAAGCGCCTCGGCGCCAGGGTCGACGCCTACGACACCCGGCCCGTCGTGGCCGAGCAGGTCAAGTCGCTCGGCGCCCGCTTCGTCGAGTTCGATCTCGGCGGCGAGCAGGGCCAGACCGACCAGGGCTACGCGCAGGCGCTGACCGACGAGCAACTCGAGCGCCAGCGCGTACAGATGGCGAAGGTCGTCGCCCAGAGCGACATCGTCATCACCACGGCCCAGGTCTTCGGACGGCCCGCGCCGCGCCTGCTCGGCGCCGCCGCGATCGCCGGCATGAAGCCGGGCTCGGTCGTCGTCGACCTGGCGGCCTCCACGGGCGGCAACGTCGAGGGCACCGTGGCCGGCGAGGAGGTCGTCACCGACAACGGCGTGCGCATCCTCGGCCTGCACCCGCTGCCGGCCTCGGTCGCGCGCGACGCGAGCCAGATGTACGCCGCCAACCTGACCTACCTCATCGAGCACGCCTGGGTGGACGGCGCCCTGCGGTCCACCGCGGAGGACGGCATCGTCGACGCCGTCCTCCTCACCGACGACGGCGCGGTGCGGCACGACGCCGTGCGCGCGCGCTTGGAGGCCTCCGCGTGAACCCGCTCCTGCTGTTCGTCTTCGTCCTGGCCATCTACCTCGGCCTCGAGCTCATCACCAAGGTGCCGTCGCAGCTGCACACGCCGCTGATGTCCGGCTCCAACGCGATCTCGGGCATCACGATCGTCGGCGCCATCGTCGCCTCGGGCGAGGCGGGGCTGCTGCCCACGATCCTCGGCACCGTCGCCATCGCGGCCGCCACGATCAACGTCATCGGCGGCTACATGGTGACCGACCGCATGCTCGGCATGTTCAAGAGCGGCAAGGACGCCTGACGTGGAAGCCTGGCAGACCTTCGCCTACATCGTCGCCTCCATCCTCTTCATCACCGGCCTGAAGATGCTGGGCCGCGCGGGGACGGCCAAGCGCGGCAACGCCGTGTCCGCTGTCGGCATGCTCATCGCCGTCGTCGCCACGCTCCTCGCCGGGGGCCTCGACTACACCTGGATCGTCGTCGGCCTGGTCGTCGGCACCGCGATCGGGGTCATCGCCGCCCGCCGCGTGCAGATGACCGAGATGCCGGAGATGGTGGCGCTGCTCAACGGCTCCGGCGGTCTCGCCTCGATGCTGGTCGGCTGGGCCGAGTACGTGCGCGCCGACGGCGTGGTCACCTTCTCGGCCGTCGCCATCGTGCTCACGGTGCTCGTCGGCGGCGTCGCCGCGTCCGGCTCCGTCATCGCCTTCGCCAAGCTCAGCGGCCGCATCGACGGCAAGCCGTTCCTCTTCAAGGGCCAGAAGGTCCTCAACGCCGCCATCCTGGCGCTCGCCCTGCTGGCCGGCTTGGTGGTCGCGCTCGACGTGGCCCTGGCCGGCGGCGTCACCGGCGCCGCCGTCGCCTTCGGCGTGGTACTGATCCTGGCGCTCGTCCTCGGCGTGCTCGCCGTCATCCCGATCGGCGGCGCCGACATGCCGATCGTCGTCTCGCTGCTGAACAGCTACTCCGGCGTGGCGGCCGCGATGGCGGGTTTCGTCATCGACAACAACGTGCTCGTCGTCGCCGGTTCGCTCGTCGGCGCCTCGGGCCTCATCCTGACGAACATCATGTGCAAGGCGATGAACCGCTCGCTGGCCAACGTGCTCTTCGGCGGCTTCGGCGCCACGATCAGCGCCGGCGGCGTGGCCGCCCAGGGCGAGGTCAAGCCGCTGACCCCGGACGACGCCTACTTCATCCTCGAGGCCGCCAACTCCGTCGTCTTCGTCCCTGGGTACGGCATGGCCGTCGCCCAGGCGCAGCACGTCGTCAAGGAGCTCGCCGACCAGCTGATCAGGAACGGCGCAGAGGTGCGCCACGCGATCCACCCCGTCGCCGGCCGCATGCCCGGGCACATGAACGTCCTGCTCGCCGAGGCCAACGTGCCCTACGAGCAGCTCGTCGAGCCGGAGGACGTCAACCCCGCGATGGAGACGGTCGACGTCGCGATCGTCATCGGGGCGAACGACGTCGTCAACCCCGCCGCCAAGGAGGACCCCTCCAGCCCGCTGTGGGGCATGCCGATCATCGAGGTCGACCGCGCGCGGACCTGCTTCGTCCTCAAGCGTTCGATGAACCCGGGCTTCTCCGGCGTCGACAACGCGCTCTTCCTGAAGGACAACACCCGCATGATCTTCGGGGACGCGAAGAGCACGATCACCGCCATGGTGGCAGCTTTCAAGGAGTCGTAGACTCCTTGAAAGCTGCTTGGCAGTTGGGGGCGGCCGAATGGCCGCCCCCAACTGCACGGCGGCATGGTGGGAGAGCTAGCTCTCCTTGAAGGCTGCTTGGCCATTCGGGCGGCCCCCATGGGGGCCGCCCGACCTGCACGGCGGCCCGGCCCGATCACCCTGCAACGTCATCAAGGAACTTGACACGATAACACTCAAGTCCTAGGCTGCTGCCATGGACACGAACCGCTTCACCGAGACCGCGCTGCAGCTCCTGGCGAGCGCGCAGCAGATCGCCCAGACGCGGCGTCACGCCTCGGTGACGCCGCTCCACCTGGCCCGTGCCCTGCTGGCCGACGCGCAGCAACCGCCCGCCCGCGTCCTGGAGCGCGCCGGTGGCGACCTCGCGCAGGCGCAGGCGGCGCTCGACGCCGCCCTGGGACGCGAGCCCACCGTCAGCGGCGGAGCGGGCGAGGCGTACCTCGCCCCGCAGACCGGGAGCGCGCTGGAGGCCGCCGAGGGCATCGCCAAGGCCTGGGGCGACGCCTTCGTGGCCGCCGACGCCCTGCTCGTCGCACTGCGCCGCACCGCCGGCGACGCCCTCGCCATGCTGCCCCCCGCCGCCGACCTGGAGCGCGCCGCCCAAGAGGTGCGCGCCGGCCAGAAGGTCGACTCGCGCACCGCCGAGTCGAAGTTCGAGGCGCTGGAGAAGTACGGCATCGACCTGACCCGGCGTGCCGCCGAGGGCAAGCTCGACCCCGTCATCGGCCGCGACGAGGAGATCCGGCGGACCGTTCAGATCCTCCTGCGGCGCACCAAGAACAACCCGGTGCTCATCGGCGAGCCCGGGGTCGGCAAGACCGCCATCGCCGAGGGGCTTGCCCAACGGATCGTCGCCCGCGACGTGCCCGACGGGCTCCAGGGCAAGCGCGTGGTGCAGCTCGACATGGGCAGCCTGCTCGCCGGTGCCAAGTACCGCGGCGAGTTCGAGGAGCGCCTGAAGGGCGTCGTCGAGGAGACGACCCGCTCGAAGGGCGAGGTCGTGCTGTTCATCGACGAGCTGCACACGATCGTCGGCGCCGGCAAGGCCGAGGGCGCCGTCGACGCCGGCAACATGCTCAAGCCGGCGCTGGCCCGCGGCGAGCTGCGGATGATCGGCGCCACCACCCTCGACGAGTACCGGCAGATCGAGAAGGACGCCGCGCTCGAGCGCCGTTTCCAGCCGATCGTCGTCGACGAGCCGTCGGTGGAGGAGACGATCAGCATCCTGCGTGGTCTCAAGGAGAAGTACGAGGTCCACCACGGCGTCGCGATCACCGACCCGGCGATCATCGCCGCAGCGACGATGGCCCACCGCTACGTCAGCGACCGGCGGCTGCCGGACGCGGCCATCGACCTGATCGACGAGTCGGCGAGCCGCATCCGCGTGCAGCTCGAGAGCATGCCCGAGGAGATCGACGGGTTGCGGCGCCGCAAGCTGCAGGTCGAGGTCGAACTGCAGGCCCTGAAGGACGAGAGCGACGCAGAATCGGGCCAGCGGCGCCTGCGGCTCGAGGAGGAGCTGCGCGCCCTGCAGGACCGCATGGACCAGGCCACCAGCGCCTGGGAGGCGGAACGCCGCGAACTGGACGAGTTGCGGGCGGCACAGGAGGAGCTCGACCGCGTGCGCACCCGGATCGAGGCGGCGGAGCGCGAGTACGACCTCGAGGAGGCCGCCAAGCTGCGCTACGGGGAACTGCCCCGCCTGGAGCACGACGTCCGGCGCCTGACCGCGGCCCTGGACGACGCCCACTACGTGCGGCTGGAGGTTGGCGAGGACGAGGTGGCCGCCGTCGTCAGCCGCGCGACGGGGATCCCGGTCGCGCGCCTGATGGAGGGCGAGCGCGAGAAGCTGCTGCGGCTCGAGGACGAGCTCCACCGGCGGGTGATCGGGCAAGACGCCGCGGTCACCGCGGTCGCGGACGCCATCCGCCGCGCGCGCGCCGGCCTGTCCGACCCCAACCGCCCGGTCGGTTCGTTCATCTTCCTCGGGCCCACCGGGGTGGGGAAGACCGAGACCGCCAAGGCGCTCGCGGCGCTCCTCTTCGACGACGAGGAACGCATGGTGCGGATCGACATGTCCGAGTACATGGAGAAGCACGCGGTCGCCCGGCTCATCGGCGCGCCCCCCGGCTACGTCGGCTTCGAGGAGGGCGGTCAACTGACCGAGACCGTGCGCCGCCAGCCGTACGCCGTGCTCCTCTTCGACGAGATCGAGAAGGCCCACCCCGACGTGTTCAACGTCCTGCTGCAGCTGCTCGACGACGGCCGCCTGACCGACGCCCACGGGCGCACGGTCGACTTCCGCAACGTCGTCGTCATCATGACGAGCAACGTCGGCAGCCCCCACATCCTCGAGTCGGCCCGCGCCGGTCGGCCGGCGGAGGTCGTCCGCGACGAGGTGCTGCGGCTCCTGCAACAGCAGTTCCGTCCCGAGTTCCTCAACCGCGTCGACGACGTCATCGTGTTCCACGCGCTCGACGAGGCACAGGTGGCGCACATCGCCGAACTGCAGCTCGAGCGCCTGCGCGAGCGGCTGGCCCAGCGTCGCGTGAACCTCGAGCTCACGCCCGCCGCACTGGCGCAACTCGCGCGCATCGGCTTCGACCCGGTGTTCGGCGCGCGGCCGCTCAAGCGGGCCCTGCAGCAGCACCTCGAGACGCCGCTCGCCCGCCGCATCCTGGCTGGTGAGGTGCCCGACGGCAGCACGGTCGTCGTCGAGCCCGGCGAGGTGGGTTTCGCCTTCGACGTCCGTGCGCCCGCCGCCGTGAACTAGGGCCTGTTAGCACTACGGTAGGGCCGATGTGGTAGGCGTTCCGGCCGTGCTGGAGTCGGGACGCTTGCGCGCACGCTGGTCGACGGCGTCGGCG
>CAZJUA010000103.1:0-5635 GCA_964549045.1 uncultured bacterium
CCTCGTGCTCGACAACGCCGAACACCTGCAGCCCGAACTCGGCGACGTGATCGAACGCATGCTCGACCTCGTGCCGGGCGTGCGGGTGCTGACGACCACCCGCGTCCCCTCGGATCGACACCACGAGGTCGCGGTGCCGATCCATGGGCTCGACCACCCGCTCGACGCCGACGACCCGAACGGACGCGACCGCGACGCCGTGCGCCTGTTCGTCACCGCCGCGCAGCGGGCGCGCCCGTCGTTCCGGCTCGACGACGGCGTCCATGCGGACGTGATGCGGGTGTGCGCCGCCCTCCGCGGTCACCCGCTCGGCCTGCGGCTCGCGGCCGGCTGGCTGCGGCTTCGCAGTCCGGCTGCCCTCGCCGAGGCCGTGGAGCGAGGCGTGCTCGACCTCGACAACCCCGGCCTGGCGGTCGAGCCGCGGCACGCCGGGCTGCGGCGCGTGATGGCGTCCACCTGGGCGTTGCTGCCGCCCGACGAGGCCACCCACCTCGCCCGCCTCGCCGCGATCCACGGCGGCTTCGACGCCGCCGCCGCCTTCGACGTCGCGAGGGCGCGCGCGGCGATGCTCGCCCGCCTCGTCGGCGCCGGCGTCGTGCAGCGCACCGGACCGGGGCAGTACGACCTTCACCCGCTCGTGCGCGAGTTCGGCCGCGAGCGGCTGCAGGACGACCCCGACCGCCTCCGCGTCGAGGCCAGGCACGCACGCACCTACCTGCGCCGCCTGGCCGAGCGCACCGGCGCCATCCTCGGCGACGCGCCGCACGAGGCGCTCGCGGCGACCGACCGCGACTGGCCGGACGCCCTCGCGGCGTGGCGGCACGCCGCGGCCGCCGGCTGGGACCGCGCCCTCGCCGCGGCGACCGACGCGCTCGCCCTCTACGCCGACATGCGCGCCCGCTTCCTGGAGGCCGAGCACGCCTTCGACGAGGCCGCATGCGCGCTCGCCGGCCACGAGCGGGCCGACGCCGCCACGCTCGTCGAACTCCTGTGCGCCCGCGGCACCCACCTCTACCGCATGAGCCGCTTCGCGGACGCGCTCGGCGTGGTCGCCGACGCCGAGGCGCGGCTCGCGGCCCTGGCGGCGCCCCCCTCCTCGCGGCATCAACTGCGCAAGCTCCGGGGCAACCTGCTCGTCGCCACCGGCCACTACCCGGAGGCGCTCGCGGCCTACCGCGAGGCCCACGCGCTCTCGGCCGACCAGCTGCCCGATCGCGTCTCACGCGACCTGCGCGCGATCGCGAACGTCGAGGCGATCCTGGGGATGGAAGCCCAGGCGGAGCGCGACTACCGGGCGGCGATCGCGCGCAACCGCGAGACGGGGTACCTCGTCGGGCTGGCGATCGACCTCAACAACCTCTCCGAGCTCCTCATCGCCCAGGGGCGGCTCGAGGAGGCCGCGGCGATGATCGACGAGAGCCTCGCCATCGCGCACGGCGTCGACCTGCACCTGGTCCCGTACCTCGAGTTGAACCTGGCGGACCTCCACGAGATGCGCGGCGACCTCGACGCCGCCGAGCGGCATGCCGTGCGCTGCGACGAGTTCGCGACCCGTTTCGGCCAGTCCGCGCTGCGGAGCCGCGCCGCGACGCGGCGGGCGTCCGTGGCGCTGGCGCGGGGCGATCTCGCGGCCGCGCGGCGGCTGGTCGACGCGGCCGTGCGCACGGCCAGGGACGCGGAGGAGGACGCGGCCGCGCTCCACGCCCTGGTCGTCGCGGCCGAGCTGGCGCGGCACGAGGGCGACGACCACCGCGCCCGGGGCCTGCTCGCGGCCGTGATCGAGCACGCCGCCAGCGAGGCGCGCGACGTGGAGGCGGCACGGCGCGCGCTCGGCGACGCGCCGTACCCGGAAGCCGTCCCGACGCTCGACGACTTCGCCTGAGAGTGCGCTGCGGGCGTTGACGCGTGTTTGACACCCCGACCGCTATGACCCCTTCAGGTCCGCCGCGCGCCCCCGAACGGGCCGGGAGCGCGCGCCCGGCCGTTGCCTGGAGGTCCGCATGTTCCCTAACGTCAGGTTCGCACGCCTCGCCGTCGCGCTCGGGCTCGTCGCCGCCCTGGCCGCCTGTGGCACGGCGCCGCCCACGGGTGGATCCGCCAGCACCCTCGAGCCCGGGGGCGCCGTCGTGCACGAGTCCGGGACGGCCGCGCTCGCGCCCGACGGCTCCTTCACCGGCTCGATCGACCTCACCATCGAACCCGTGGACGATCCGACGGCCACGGTGCCGCTGCCCGCGGGCGTCGAAGCGGTCGGCGACGCCTTCGGCTTCACGGCGTCCGCGGGGATCGCGGCGAACCCCGGGTCCGCGTTCGTCATCGCCCTCGCCGTCCCACCGGGAGAGGACACCGACGACCTCGCGATCGCCGTGCTGGAGCGCGACAACGCGTACGCGTCGCCGGCGCCACCGGACGAGGAAGCCAGCGACCTCCCGCCGTCGTGGATCGTGCTCGACGCCGCCTACGACGCCGAGAGCCGGCTCCTGCTCGCGCCGGTGCTCGCGTTCACCCCCTACGGTTGGGACGCGATCGTCGTGCGCTCGGAGGCCCACGAGACGCTGACGACGACCGCCGCGGACGCCGCCATCGCGAGCCTGCAGACCGCCTCCGACTTCGTCGGCGCGTGCGGACCCGGCTTCGGCGGCGCCCCCGAGACCTGCGACATCGACGATCGGACGCTGGCGGCGAGCCTTCTCGAGGACGCCTACGACGAGCTCACCGGCTTCGGCTTCACGACGACGCCGCGGCTCGAGCGGGCGTTGGTCGCCGTTTCCTTCGACGCACCGAGCTGGTCCGTCGACGTCGTGCTCGGCCCCTACCGCATCGAGCTGCGCCCCGCGAGCGCCGAGATCGCCGCCGGGATGTACTCGACCGGCACGGGGCGGATCTGGCTCGCCATCGGCACGAACGGGCTCACGGAGGGGAGGCGCCCCACCGTCCGCCACGAGTACGTACACGCCACGCAATACGGCTACGACCCCACGACGACGTCCACGGCCGAGTGGCTGCGGTCGCGCTGGGTGATCGAAGGACAGGCGGTGCTGCTCCAAGGCGGGTACGGCGCACTCGTGCGCAACGGGCGCGACGTTCGTGCCGTGGACGAGTCGCTCGAACGCTCCCGCTGGACCGGCAGCGCCTGGGGGCCGCTGCCCGCCTCCGAGTACCAGGCCCAGGACTTCTGGGTCTACCTCGCGAACCGCTTCGGCCATACCGACGCGCCGTTCCTGGAGCCGTTCATGGCCGAGGGCGTTCGCGCGATCGAGGTCGATCGCGTGCTGCGCCGCGAGTACCCGGCGGACTTCGGCGCGGCCGGGCTCGCCGGCGGGCTCTCGCTGGCATACTGGGCGTGGGTCAAGAACCAGGTGTTCCAGAAGGAGGTGCCGCCCGGCTCCGCCGCGTTCGGCGCGCCGTGCACGTTCACGCCCGGCAGCGCGACGCCCACCGTGATCGCCTACGACCCGGGCTCGCCGCCGAGCGCCACGTCGCGCAGCCTTCCGCCACTGACCTCGCACGTCTACCGTATCGATCTCGCCGGCGCGGGCGGCGACGCGTACGTCGCGCGCTTCACGGTCCAGTCGAGCTCGAGCGCGGTCCGCTCGACCTTCTTCCCGGCCGCGCCCGCGAGCGCCAGCGCCTGCTTCGGTCAGGCGGACGCCAGCGCCCGCGACGTCGTCGTCGAGGGCGGAGCGCTGAGCCACTACGTGCTCGTGAGCAACACCAGCCGCTCGGTCGCGCACGACCACACGCTCGCGTTCCCGGACGCCCGCACGGTCGCGATCACGAGCCCGAGCGACGGCGCCTCCTTCGACGAAGGGGTGGCGGTGTTCGCGGAGGCCGTCGCGAACGGCTTCACCGACCCCCGGATCAGCTGGACCTGGCGCCGCCCGCTGGACGGCGCGTTCTTCACGTTCGGCACCACCGGTAGCGGCGAACCCATCCAGCTGCCCACCCTGTGCGACGGCGACTACGTGCTCGAGGCGGAGGCCCGCGAGGGCCCCACCGGGACCGCGGTCTCGACGAGCATCGACCTGACGATCGACGACCTCGGGGCGACGAACCCCCCGGCCGCCTGCGCGCCGGAGGTCTCGATCGAGGCGCCCGTCGACGGCGGCACCTACGCGAGCGGGGAGCCGATCGCCCTCGCCGCCTCCATCACGAACGACAGCCCCCCCGCGACCCCGCGCTACGTGGTGGAGTGGCGCACGGGCGGACCCGCCGGCCCGCTGGTCGCGACCGGCCTCGACGCCGTGCTGGCCGCCGGCTTCGGCGCCGGCTCGGTCGTGCTGCACGTCTCGTACGGCGCCGCGAGCGATCAGGCGACGATCACGGTCATCGACTCCGCGAACACGCCGCCCGAGGCGACGATCACCGACCCGCCGGACGGGAGCAGCTACTCGTTCCAGGGCCCGGGCGCCGGGGCGACCGGCGTCACCGTGAGCTTCAGCGGCGAGGGCTCGAGCCCGGAGGAGGGACCGCTCACGGGCGCCTCGCTGACCTGGGAGCTGCGCCAGACGGTGCCGAGCGTGAGCGCCTGGACCGGCCAGGGCAGCGGCGGCGAGGTCGACGTCCTGCTGCCGTACGCGAGCTGCACCACGCAGACCTTCGAGATTCGGCTGACCGCCACGGACTCCCAGGACCTCTTCGACACCGACACCATCGAGGTGTTCCTCACCCCGCCCTTCTGCTGACCGAGCGGGGTCGCCGCGGGCCGCCGGGCGCGACGAAGGGGTCGCGCCCGGCGGCCCGTTCGCCACGCGTTCGGCTGCGACCTCAGCAGCGCGGCTGCCCGTGCCCGGCGGCGGACGCCCCCGCCGCCGGGCCGTCCTGCCCTGGTGGCACCGGCAGCCCGCGGGCGACAATCGAAGGACGTCAAGGGATGCCCCTCAGGGTCCGCACGCAACCAGGACGCCAGGCGGTACGTCGGCGTTCGGTCTCGGCACTGGGAGGCTGATGATGGATTCGACGATCGCTCGACGGAGACGGGCTTCTGGCCGCAAGCAGGCCGGGGAAGCCACGGACGGGCCGAGTCCCGACGGCATGCCCTTCCGCGCACTCGGCACGTTCTTCGCCCTGGCGTTCGCCCTCACCTGGGGCATCGCCGCGCTCCTCATCCTGTTCCCCGAACCCGTGGAGGCCGCGTTCGGCCCCCTCGGGTACACGAACCCGCTGTTCATCCTGGCCGTGTACTCACCGGGGCTCGTCGGCATCTTCCTGGTATGGCGGCACTTCGGCCTCGCGGGCCTCCCTCCGACGCCTCACGCTGTGGCGCCTATCCCCCGCCTGGTGGGGCTTCCTGCTCCTCGGCATCCCTGCCCTCAACTACCTGGGCGCGGCCATGACCGGCACGATCACCGACCCCTTCCCGTTCTCACCCTGGACCGGCGTGCTGCCGGCGTTGGCGATCGCGCTGGCCATCGGTCCCATGGAGGAGTTCGGCTGGCGTGGCGTCGCCCTGCCCCTCCTGCAGCGCCGCTACGCGCCGCTGTGGGCAGGCTCGATCCTCGGGGTGATCTGGATCCTGTGGCACGTGCCGGCCTTCCTCCTGAGCGGCACGCCCCAGAGCGCGTGGGCGTTCGCTCCGTTCTTCATCGGTGGCGTGGCGATCTCGATCATCATGACGGCCGCGTTCAACGCCTCC
>CAZJUA010000104.1:0-10676 GCA_964549045.1 uncultured bacterium
CTGGCCTTCTGGGAACTCGCCGCCGCCGCGCGCTTCATGCCCGACCCCGCTGGCATGATTCCAGAGTGGCAGGCGCTTCAGGCAGGGGCCTATGAGGCAACGGCCATCCACCAGAACTTCCGCACCTTCTTGGCGAGCGCCCTGGAGCGCGCTGGCGTCGGGATGGGGAAGAACCGCGATTGATCACGACGATCTCGCGCCGGGAGGTGGAGGCCGGGTCCGAGGTCGTCATCCTGCGAGGCGGCAAGGCTCGCCTTGGGATGGATGCCCAGGAGCGCTCGCGCAGGCGTAGCCATGGCGACGGTTGCCCGTCGACGCCTCGTCGAGCGGCAGCCACGGAACGATGACGCCGAGCCGCTACAGCCCGAGGAACCGCTCCAGGCTCGCCTGTTCCGCCTCCAGCGCGGGCCCGAAGGCGGCATCGCTCGGGGCTCGCCCGCTCACGTAGCCCGGCTGCACCTCCAGCCACCCGCCCCGCACGGCGGCATTCGCCCAACCGATCACATGACCGCGCCACAGCATGGGCAGCGCGTAGTAGCCACGCACCCGCTTCGGTGCCGGTGTGTACGCCTCGAAGCGGTACGCCCAGCCCCAGAACCGCTCGAAGCGCTCGCGATCCCAGACCACCGGGTCGAACGGCGCCAGCAGGCGCAGCCGCTCGCCCAGGACCCCGTCTTCGGCGAAGCGGCGGCCGCCGGGGCTCTCGCCGGCGGGCCAGAACCAGGGGCCACCGTCCACCGTGGCCTGGGGCAATCGCGCCTTCGCGCGCGCGAGCGCGGCACGACGGCGCTCGCGCCACTGCGGCGCCGCCGCCGAGCCCAACCACATGACGAGGCGGCTCAGCGTGGCCGCCGGCAGCGGTGCGTACGTGGCCACCGCCACGTCGATCAGCGCGTCCAGGTGGGCGTCCGGATCCACCGGGGCCTCACGCTCGTGGGCGAACTGCGGCGCGTACATCCGCACGCCGCCCTCGCGGCGCGCCACGCGCAGCAGCCCGCGGTAGTGCATGCCGTCCAGGAGCTGCGTGCTGGCCCGGCTGTTGCCCCCGAACCAGTTCTTGGCCGTGCCGTGCTGGAACGCAGCGTCCACCTCGCGCGGGTGGACGACGCCGCGGCTCCGCACGAACTCCAGGACCGCCTCCGCCTGGGCCCAGCGGGCGCGCGGCCACTCGGTGCGCGCCGTCCGCGGGTGCATCCGTTGCTGCGTGGCCCGCGGCAGGACGCCGTAGTTGACGAAGAAGTCCTCCTCGACGGCCAGCCGCGGGTAGCGCGCCTCCAGCTCGCCCGCACCGTAGCCGTCGACGCGGTGGCGCAGCGTCAGGTCCTGCGCCCGGGCCGGTGCTCGGATCGGGTCCAGCTGCACGAAGCCGAGCTTGGCGATCGCGCGCGGCAGGGTCGTCGGCTCGAACAGGCTGCGCGCGATGGCGTACCGGCGCAGACGGTCGAGGGTCACGGCGGTCGGCATACGGCGAACGTTACCCTTCGTGCCGTTGGCGTCGACGGACTCGGACGCGGCGTCGCCCGTGTCGTCGAAGGCGGTCAGGCGTCAGCCGCTGGGAGGCTTCGATCATGGCCCACGGGTACGCGAGGCAGCGGGCGGGTGCGTGCTCGCCCACGACGTTCGTGTACCTATGGGCCGTCGCCATGCCCTCGCCTCAAGGCCCCTCCCGCCCTCCCCCCGATCGAGCCGCCAAGCTTCGGGACAGCAAGGTGAAGTCCAGGCTCCCGATACCCAGGACCGCGGTGGAGACCAGCATGAACCAGCTGGTGTCCACGGCCTCCCCTAGCGTCGTGAACGCGATGGCCGCGTAGATGCCGAGGAGGCCGCCGACCGGAGCCACCCACACGAACCAAGGCAGAGGAGGCTGCGCACGACCGGTCACCCTGGCGACGAAGCGTGCCCGCAAGAAGCCGAACCACATGACGACGCCATGGAACACCACGAGCGACCAGAAGAGGAGGACGTAACCTACGGGGCTCAACCTGATCTCCGCAACGACCTACCGTGCCACACCGTCCTGGCGGTCTCGCGCACGCCGTACCCGCGCCTGCAGCACGAGTGAGTCAACGACGGAAACCAACAAGAGGACGGTGCTGACCCTTCCCAACCCATCCTCATGCACGGCACCCATACGTGCGGCGAACACGAGCGCCGCGTAGACGACGAAGAAGCCCACGGTCAGGACCCCCCACACGAACCCGGGTAGACCTCGCGGCGCGCGACCCGTCAACTCTGCCGCGGTGAACTGTCGGAAGTAGGCGAAGTACAGCACGAAGTAGTGCATCACACCCAGGCTGATGAACAGCGAGCCGTAGTCGAATGGGCGCAACTCGATCAACTCAACACCGATTCCGTCTACGGCAGTCGTCCAGGACTCTCTGCGCCTCTCCCACGCCTATCAGCTCCCTCGCCAGATTCGCCTTGGCGCTAGCGTACGCGGCAATGGCACCCACGCATGCCGGCACGATGACGGTGCCACATGAACTCAGGAACGCGATCGAGCCAGCGTACGCTGCGGCTGCAACGCCAGCCCAGAACCTCTTCGAATTGACGGTCGTCTGCTCGGCGCGACACGCGGCGCACAGCACCTGCACACCATCGTCCAGAACGTCACCGCCACCGAAGACGCCGAGCAGTGAGTACGCGACTTCCGCGTCACTCGGCGCCGCACGGGCGTCCAGCTCCTCCGACGCCGCCAGCCGCTCCAGAGCGTCCACGTCGCCGACGGCGCGCGCACCGCTCACGAAGTCCGTGAAGACCCAGCCGCCCTCGTCGTCGAACGCCATGACCACCACGGCCACCTCGACGCCATCACGGACCATCGCATGCACGAACACGCCCGCCTCGCTCGTGGTGAACGCCGCAAGACCAACGGCCGCATCGAAGCTCAACGGCTCGGCCACGTTCACCACAACGCCCTCACCAAGCAGCGACCGTTCTGCTAGGCGGAAGGCATCGCCGCTCACGATGAAGGCATGATCGGCGTTTCCAGACGAACCCGGTACGACACCACAACCGGCTAGAACGAGGGAGAACGCCAAGACGATCGACAAGAGTAGCCTACCGTTCATGTTCCCGCTCCTCATCTTTATCTTGCTCAAGGTGAAGTATCAGTTGTCGCGAACCCGACGTTCGAGGCTATGGTTCTGCCCGGATCAACCCTCCGAAGTCCGTTGCGAACCCCCTTCTTCGAGTAGCCACCTTGCCCGCCGCGAACCACACGCCGGGCCACGTGGGACGCGAACCACGCCCGAGAGGATCACATCGACGGACTCGTACCCGCTGCCACGGCCGTGACCCAACCCTCGCCCAGCACCGTGCCCTGCAAACGGTTGCGTCTCGGTTGCATCCCGGTTGCCCACGCGTCGCGACGAACCGCCCCCGGGTTCCAGAAGCGCTCGAGCTCGCGCCACCCATGCAGCGACGTCGAGCCTTGGTGCGCGAGGCAACGGGCGGGCGTCCGCGCGCCCACGACGCTCGTGTGCCGCACGTCCTCGAGCGGGCCCACCGTCGCGCCTTCGTGGACGTACCGGTCGCCGTCGACGTGCGACGCCTCGACCACCTCGAAGATCCGCCGCAGCTCGGCGTTCAGCGCAGTTCGGCGCGCCACCGACGCCACCGACGGACCGACGCTTCGATCAGATGCCCCGCCAAGGAGTACAGGACGGCGTTGGCCGCCACCGTCGGGAGGATGAAGTACGACGTCAGCACCCTCCCTCGTTCACCATCGGAACCGTCGGCCCACGGGCGGGGTCGAGCCTCACTCGATCGTCACGGTCACGGTTTCCACCGGCCGGAACCGGAGCGTGTAGAAGGTGTTCCAGTACCCCCGCTCGAAGACCATCTCCGGCTGCAGCGGCCCGGTCCGGGGCGTCCCGGGGAACACCCACGACGACTTGCTCTCCTCGAACTCGCCCGCGACGGCGCCACGATCCGCGACCAGCCGGAGCGTCCAGGTGGCCGGCAGCTGGGCGAACGGCGTGTGGATCACCGTGGTCCACACGCCGGCCGGACAGGTCAGCGTCCTTCGTCTTCTGAACATGCTCGAGTCTCCCCCATCCTTGCGGCCGACGTGGTGACGCTTGGGGCCTCCGCCGGCGCCCGTACCTAGCCGGCGTTGTCGAAGCGGAAGGCCACCCTCCGCCCCCACGGATGGTCGACCTCGCGCTCCGAGAACCGCCTCGACGCGTAATCGCCGATGACCCTCCGCCAGAACGCGATGCCACTCGCGTGCGATGGGTAGGTCACGACCTCCCACCTTCCCCGGTGCCGGTCGAACCCCTGGATGGCGGCCCGCTCCGCGGCACCGCTTCCCCGATACGCATGCAGGACGAAGAACTCGTGCACGACGAAGTCGGCCTCGATCCCCCGCGGGAGCCTGGGTCGGGCGGCGATCAGGTCGAAGCCCGCGGGCGCACCATCCACCACGATCAGGTAGGGGAAGAGGGCTTCGGGATCGCCCCACCAGGGGTCCAGCGACGCCGCGTGTTCGGCCAGCGTCGTCGTGTCGTCGCTGCCGAAGATGCCGTGCCGGTTCGGAACGGCCCCGTCGAACGCCGACACGTCGTGTTGGTAGAGCGGCCACAGGTTCCTGATGATCCGCGCCTCGTCCTCGGCGCCCAGTCGGATCTCGACGTTCACGACTGCGCGCGCCCCACCAGCTCCGCCCACGGCGCCGACCTGCCGTGCTCAGCCTGGCTCGGGTACCACGACGGGTGGGCGCGGATGAGCTCGTGCATCACCTCGACGCGGGTCTCCTCGTTCGGCCTCGGCGTGACCATGAGGGCTCAGGGTACGCGAACGGGTGACCGAGTGGGCCACGGGCTCTTGGCCACGTCCCGAACGAGTCGCGGGGTGGCGCCAGAAGGGGGGCGTGCCCCGGCGTCGGGCGATGCCGGCCAGCACGGGGTCGGCCGCGGCCATGCGCTCGACGGACGCCCGGTAGGCCTCGGGGGTCAGCACGCGTACGTCGCCGACGAGCCTTGCGCACGGAGACCGCGGGCGTCCACCCCGGAGGACGGCCGATGCCGATCGGCCGCGCGCGGCGGGGGTCGCCGCCGATGTTCCACGCCCACGCTGGCGGCATGCCCGTGCAGCAACCTGCCTCGATGCTCAGTTCGTGATCGTGACCGCCTTGCCAACCAGCATCCCCTCCGCCAACTCGTCCAAGATCAAGGTGGCCACATCGGCTCGAGGGATCCTCGACGTCTTGGCGCGGACGCCCTCGCCAACGTCGTAGACACCCGTGCCCGGCGAGTCCACCAGCCCGCTGGGCCGCACGATCGTCCAGTCCAGGCCGCTGCTCGTCACGGCCGCCTCCTGGGCCTCATGATCCGCTCGCGCGCCACCCAAGAAGGCGGTGAACAACAGCCGGTTGACGAGCGAGAGGGAGTTCCAGCTCGCGCCAACACCCATCGCAGACACGACGATGAGCCGCGTGACGCCCTGCCGCTTCATGCCGTCGATGATGCTGGCGGTGCCGGTCGCGCGGACCATCGTCCTCTTCAGATCCCTCGAACCCAACGCACACAGCACCGCTTCCTGACCCTTGACGCAACGAGCGACATCGTCCGCGTCATGGATGTCTCCGGTCACGATCGTGAGGCCATCGCCACCAGCTGGCAACCGTGTCGGATCCCGCACGAACGCGGTGACCGCGTGCCCTCGCGCGAGCGCCTGCTGGACGAGCTCGAGGCCGGTTCCACCCGTCGCGCCGAACACCGCTACGTTCATCCGTGTGCATCGTACGCGCTCACGGCCGGGCGAACACGCGTCCTGCGGATGCTGCGCCGACTTCGGCACGCACCACCCTCGTCCCCACCACCACGTCGTACACGGCCCGCCGACCCACCCCGATTCCCACCGCGTTCGCCCCGACCAGCAACCACGTCAACGCCAGCAACACCTGGTGCGCCAGCGTCGGCTCGCCCCCCGCCAACGCGATGCCCCACACCGCCGCGTGCGCCAGCTCCCACGGCACGAACTTCGCGCCCGTCCGCGCCAGCGAACGACCCACCCCCAGCCGCGCGCCACCCGGGCCCACCGCCACCAGACCCAGTCGCCGCTTCCCCCATGTCGCCCGCCAAGCGGACGCCTCCGACAGCGCGAAGTACAGCCCCACCGGCAGGGTGACCAGCGCGAAACCGATCGCCTGCGCCCGCGCCGACTGCCCGAAGGCGCGCGCCATCGCGTCGGGGAACGCCCACCCTACGGCCGCGCCGAGCACCAGCAGGACCACCAGGTAGCCCGCGATCGGCAGGTAGTCGAACGCGAAGGCGGCGGCGCGAGAAACGAGACGGGCCGGTTGGGTGAACCCGTCGACACCCGCTTGCCGACCAGACCGGTTCACGTCTGGCTCGCTCCCGTCCACCCTGACCCGAGTCCTGCGACGGCCTCGATCCCGTGGTGTTGGGTCGCCGCGCTGTCAGTTGGCATCGGGAACACCCTTCCACGCGGCGCCGGGCAGGTGCGCGACGATCGCTGCGTGGACGCGATTCCAGGCATCGGACGGCTCATACGCGATTCCGGTCCGCAGCAGCGGGGCAACGTCGCTCAGGAACGACGGATCGGTGACCTTCGCCGCCATGTTCGCCTCGACCTGCGCCCTCGTGACCGGCGTGCCGCCGATCCCCGCGCAACGCAACAAGGCCGGGATCACAGGTCCGGCTCGACGTCGTCGTTGACGAGGACTCGCCAGCGCCGGTCGACGGCGGCACCCGTGGCATCGCGATTGGGCGTCAGGGGCGTCGTCGCCAAGCGCTGCGCGCCGAGCGCGGCGACCAAGGCGTCACCGAGTCGAGGTCGCCCGACGAAGTCCAGGAGCCAACCCAGGCGTTGCACGTCGGTCCGCGCTACGCGAGCAGCACCTGCCACGAGCGCCTCCGGTCGGAGCGCGTCCGCGAGTTCGGCGATGACGGTCGCGACGTTTCTCCAGGAGCCGGAGGCCTGGGGAAACCGCACGAGGTCGAAGACCGTCGTCTCGGGCGTCGCTACCACCATCGCACCCGTCTCGGTCTGCATCGCCTGTGTGGCCGCGCCGGCAAGCCGGCGACTGACGTGGAAGTCGATCCGGACGCGCCCGACCTCGATGTCACGCTCGGCCGCGTCCGTGATGATCTGGAACGCCATGGGACGCTGGTGGCCTGCACCATGGAGCGCCGCAGCGCTCAGGAGCGCCACGTAATATCGCCGGCCCAAGTGCCGCATGAGATCGTCGATGAACCATGTCGCCGGTGGCGCGCCAGCAGACCGGTACTCGCGTGGCACCACGACGTAGAAGTCGCGCCGCGGGCTGACGATGGCGCCGGCGCGCTTCAGTCGGTAGAGCGCCATCTTGATGGCCGAGTCGGTGCCGTCCGCCACCGCACCGGCTTCGGCGCGCGTGAAGACGTACCTTCCGTGCTCGGGGAGCGCTTCGATCCAACTGCGCAGGCTACCTGACTGGGCCATCACAGAACCTCACGCACAACGTAACGCATTGCGTAGCGTTCTGCGTGAGTTCCTACGCCCCGACCACGGTCACGGCTCACGCGGCGCGACCACCTCCAACTTGATCCGGTCCGGATCCTCGCAGAACACCGCGTAGTACCCGGGCGCCGTCGCGAACGGGTAGCGCTCGTCGTACAGCAGCGCGAACCCCGCCTCCGCGACCCACGCGCGCACCTCGTCGACGTGCGCCCGCGACCGCGCCCGGAACGCCAGGTGGTTCAGGCCCACCCGCCGGCGGTGGTACCCGGCGGCGACGTGCTCGGCCGGCGCCTGCACCAGCGTGACGTAGGGATCCTGCTCGCCGGCGACGTAGGTCACGCCCTGAGACCAGCGCTCCTCCGCGTACCCGAGCAGGCGCATGAACGGCGTCCAGAACGCGATCGAGCGCTCCAGATCACGGACGTAGAGCTCGACGTGATGCAGCATCATGGGTCGGAATACCACGCCCACGGGCCGGCCGCCCACTCGAAGAAGGAACTCTTCGCCCTCCACGGCGTGGGGCCCAAGGCGATCGCCATCCTCGATGCCGCGCTGGCGGCGAAGAGGCTGTGTTTCCGGGCGTCTTGACGAACGAGACCGCACGCATTGCCTCCATGGGCGTCGCGTGACTCACCGTCGTTCGTTGCCTCGCTTGTAGTCGCCGGTCACCCGCGCCATCAGCTGCTGCAACGCCCCGTCCGTCGCCCCCGCCGCCCGCTCACGGAACCGCTCGGCCTGGCGGCCACGGAGCAGGGCGGCGAGCCTGCCGAAGTGCTGCACCTCGACCTCGCCGGACTTCCGCTCGCGGAACGTGAACCCCTCCGGCAGGCTCGTGGGCATGGCCGCAGGATACCGGCCGAGCACGGTCGCGAAAGGCGGCGCGCACCGGTTCGCCGGCCCCCGCCGCACCTCACCGCCCGAGCAGCCGCCGCACCGCCTGGTAGTGGTGCTGGTCGTGGTGGACGCCGACGCGCAGCACCTGCACCAGGTTCAGGCGCCCGATCGCCGGGTCCCACAAGGCGACGTGGCCGAGCAGCGGCTCCGGCTTGCCCGCGTAGAAGCGCTCGATCGCGTCGTGCTCCTCGGCGAGCACGCGCTCGAGCTCGGCCAGCGGCGCCGGCCGCGACGGCGTGCGCTTCGGGGGCCACAGGAAGCCCACCCACTTGGGCATGTTCGGCCGCTGGTAGACGTCGTCGATGTCGGTCGGGTAGGGCCGCTCGAGCCGCCGCCGCGCCGCGGGCACGAGCGCCGGCCAGGGCGAGACGACGGGCCACGCCAGCGTCAGCAGTCGGCGGAACGAGCGGTTGAGCACCCGCGTGTGGTCGAGGTGCTCGCCGGGCGACCACTTCTTCGGCGCGGCGCGCGCCCACAGAAGCTCCTCGGGGACGCCCGCGAGGGCCTCGAAGAGCGCGCCGCGCTGCGCGTGCATGCGCGCCAGGTGGGCGGCGACCGCACCGCTCGTCGGGGCGGTCGCAGGATCGACGGGGCCGGGCGCTGGATCGCTCTCCACGGCGTCCAGCGTAGCGGGTGCCGGCGGCTCTCGCGCGACCGCCTCAGGCGGTCCCGCGGACGACCTCGTCGACCATCACCAGCCAGGAACGCATGTCCTCGCCGCCCGGGACGGCCTGCCCGTAGCAGCGCGACGCCGCGTTCGCGGCCACGAGCCGATCGTGGAGCTCGTCCGGTGCCAGCGCGCGGAGATCGCCGAGCTCCCGGAACCCCGCCTGCCACAGGAGCTCCGCGAACGCCGGACCCACGTAGGGACCCCGGAGGAAGTCGCACACGCCGAGGATCCTCGACAGAACCTCCACGTCGACGCCGGCTTCCTCGGATAGCGCGAGCAGGCCGGCCCTCGGGCCGTGGCCGGCGCCGCGCAACCGGTCGAAGAGCTGGCGGCTGTCGTGGAGGCCGACCCCCGCGAGCGCGTGGGCGACGGCTACGGGCACCGCGGGCAAGTCGACGAGGCGCACGGGCTTCCGTTGGTAGGCGCCGATCTTCCGCCGGAGCACGGTCAGGAAGTGGGCGGGGAGGTCGAGCTCCCGGGCCAGCGCGTCGACCTTTCGCGGCGTCGCGAGCGCCGACACGAGGTCGGCGAGGTTGCCGAAGCCGCGATCGCGTAGCGCGGCCAGGCGCCGTTCGGTCTGCTCGGCGAGGATGGCCTCGCTGGGCAGCAGGCGGGTCGTTTGCAGGACCCTCAGCAGCCAGTCGAGCGTGAGGTGGGAGAGGTCCAGTTGATAGGCGGCCATGTGCGGGGCCCTCCTTCGGTCGCCAGCGCGAGCGCCCTCACGCCGGTCGTGGCGATCACGAGCGCGCCCACCGAGTTCAGCACGGCGTTCTCGGCGCGGCCGGGCCCACGGTACGGGTACGGCGCCACGCCGATCGCCGCGACCCCGAGCTCGTCCGCGCACCGAAGCCGTTCACTGCGGCGGCCCGGCTCCGTCCGGCCATCCACAGACGCAGACGCGGTTGCCCGCGCGATCGGACAGCGTCCACCAGCGTGGCGCGTTCGAGGCATCGACGACCCGACCGCCCGCGGCGAGCGCCGCCTCCAACCGCGCAGCGACGTGCTCGTGCGCGACGGAGACGTCGACGTGCATCGCGTGCCGCAGGGTCTTGGCCGGATCGATGGCCTGCATCCAGACCGTCGAGCCGTGGCCGAGCGGGTCGACCGCGTTGTCCTCGGCCATCGGCGCGTAGCCGAGGACGGCGCGCCAGAAGCCGACGTCGATCTGATCGGGCTTCGCCGCGATCGCCAGTTGCACCTCCTGGACGGCCGCGCGGTCCGCCGCCGAGCCCCGGTCCCGAGCGACCGTCGACACCGTCCGGGCAAGCTCGACGTGCTCGGCTTCGAGGCTCCAGAGGTCGCGGGTCAGTCGGACGGTGACCCGATCGTCGGCGAGCGTGAGGAGGACCCCCGCCCCCGCGATCCCCGGCGCGTCCGCGATCGCCTCGGCCAGCCGCGCGGCCGCCCGCAGCGACCCGACGCGGAACACGGCGGTCGCGCCGCCGTGCAGCACGACCCAGTCGTCGACACCCTCGGCCGCAAGGAACTCCCTCCAACCCTGCTCGCTCATCGTCGTCCTCCCGGTCGAACCGTATCGGAAACCGCGGCGACGCGGTGCGCACGCGTCCGGACCTCATCGCGTTCGCGCAGGGCGTCAGGTGCGCCCAGTCTCGACATCGCCCGCCCGCTCGTAGCTCGCGAGGAC
>CAZJUA010000105.1:0-9989 GCA_964549045.1 uncultured bacterium
CCTTCTGGTTGATGACGCCCACGATGGGCACGCTCAGCCTCCCCGCAGCTCGACGGCGACCAAGGTACCACGCGTGCCCAACGGCTCGGCACGGAGCACCCGGGGCGCTGCCCAGCCTTCCTCGGCCGCGTTCCGGTCCTCCCGCCACCAGGCCCCGAGCTCGCCGACCTCGGTCCGCCAATCCGGGCCCTTGCGGCTGACGACCAGCACCCGCGGCCCCCACAGAGAGCGCGTCAGCGACGCGACCTCTCGCAGCGTCCCGACCGCCTGCGCGGTCACCGCCGCGACGCCATCGGGCGGCGGCGCGAGACGCCGGACGTCGTCGCCGATCACCCGCACCGAGGCGAGGCGGGCCTGCGCCGCGACCTGCGTGAGGAAGGTGGCGCGGCGCCGGCGGCGCTCGACCCACCAGACCTCCCGAGGAGCCAGGCGGGCGGCCACGACCACCCCCGGTAGGCCCGCGCCGCTGCCGAGGTCGAGCACCGGCCCCGCCTCGGCGGCCAACTCGCCCACGGCCGCCGCGTAGCGCTCGGCCTCGGCCAAGTGCCGCTCGATGTCTGCGTAACCCGCCGGCGAGAGGAGATCGAGCGTGCGGTGGTAACGCTCGAGGAGCGCTCGGTACGCGCCGATCGCCTCGTCCCCGCCGCCGCTCGGGGCCACCGGCTTCACGGCGGCGGCGAGCGTTTCACGTGGAACGTCGCCGGCTCATGCGCTGGTTTCACGTGAAACGACGCCCTTCGTCCCCGCGTCCGAGCGGGCCGCGGTCCCCCCACCACGCGTCCCCGCCACCGGACCGCCGGACTCGCCGGCGCCGCCGGACCGCGTCTTGACGTAGACCAGCAGCGCGCTGACATCCGAGTCGCGCACGCCGCGGAGCCGCTGCGCGGCGCCCAGCGTCGCCGGCCGCCCGCGCTCCAGCGCGGCGCGCCCCTCCGCCGACAGCGACGGGACGCCCCCGAACGCCACGCCCTCCAGCGACCAGGCCTCGAACCGCCCCCGCGCGGCGAGCTCGCGCTGGCTGCGCTCGATGTAGGCCGCGTAGCGAACCAGCACCTCGACGCGCGCCGCCTCCGCCTCCGCAAGCGCCGCGGCCGGCCCACCGAAGCGGGCGACCACGCTGGCGTAGTCCTCGCCTGGCCGACACATGACGGTGGTCGCGAGCTCCCCGCCGTCGCGCGCCCGCGCCAGCCGCGCGACCTCGGCCTCGACCCGCTCCTGGCTCGCGCGCACGGCGGACCAGCGCGCCTCGTCGACGAGACCCCACGCGTGGCCGACGCCCGCCAGCCTCGCGTCCGCGTTGTCCTGCCGATGCAGCAGCCGGTACTCGTTGCGCGACGTCAGCATGCGGTAGGGCTCGTCGATCCCCCAGCGCACCAGGTCGTCGAGCAGCACGCCGACGTAGCCCTGATCCCGCCGCACGCTCACCGCCGGCATCGAGGCCGCACGGCGGGCGGCGTTGACCCCGGCGATGAGCCCCTGGGCCGCCGCCTCCTCGTAGCCCGAGGTGCCGTTGATCTGGCCCGCGCTGAAGAGCCCCGGCAGGACCTTCGACATCATCGTCACGTCGAGCTGCGTCGGATCGAGCGCGTCGTACTCGACCGCGTACGCGTAGCGCTGGATCTCGGCGCGGGCGAACCCGGGGAGCGTGCGGACCATCCGGTCCTGCAGTTCCGGCGGCAGCGAGCTCGAGAACCCCTGCAGGTACACCTCGCTGGTGTCGACGCCGTCCGGCTCGACGAACAGCAGGTGGTGCTCCTTGTCCGCGAAGCGCACGACCTTGTCCTCGATCGACGGGCAGTACCGGGGTCCCTGGCCGTCGATGTCGCCGCCGTACATCGCGGATTGGTCGAGGTTCTCGACGATCAGCCGGTGCGTCTCCGTCGTGGTCCGCGTCATCCACGTCGGGCTCTCGCGGACGCGGGGACCCGGCGTGCCGGTGAACGAGGCGGGCGGGTCGTCCGGTGACACCCGATCCAGCTCTTGGAAGTCGACCGATGACGAGCGCACCCGCGGCGGCGTCCCCGTCTTGAAGCGCATCAGCCGGTGCCCGGTGGCCACCAACGCCGCCGACAGGTGGCGCGCGGGGGCCTCGCCCTGCCGCCCGGCCTCGCGGCTGCGGCGCCCGTACCAGACGATGCCCCTGAGGAACGTGCCGGTGCAGAGCACCACGCTGGGTGCCGCCAGCGAGCGCCCGTCCACCAGCCGCACGCCCGCCACGCGACGATCGCCGCCCGTGCCCACGACGTCGAGGTCCGCGACCTCACCCCGGACGATCTCCACACCGGCGGTGGCCTCGACGAGCTCGCGCGCCGCGGCCGCGTAACCGTCGCGCTCGTTCTGCACCCGAAGCGACCGGACGGCCGGTCCCTTGGAGGCGTTGAGCGTCCGGCCGTGAATCGCCGTGGCGTCCGCGAGCCGCCCCATCACGCCCCCCAATGCGTTCACCTCGAAAACCAACTGCGACTTCCCCGGGCCGCCGATCGCGGGGTTGCAGGGCATGCGGCCGATCGTGTCGGGGTTCGGCAGGGCCAGCGCGACCCGCGCGCCCAGGCGCGCGGCGGCCACGGCGGCCTCGATGCCGGCATGCCCTCCCCCCACCACGATGACGTCGAACTCCCGCACGTCGCTCTCCCTCGATCCCGGGGGAAGCCGCCCACGAAGCCCGCGGGCGCTCCGGCGCACGCGGGCGCCCCGGCATCCGGGCGGCGCTGGCGGCCGCCGAGCCCGGAGTCTAGCACGCGATTCCCGTCCTGGACGGGCGTCGGCGCGACGCCGCCGGCCGCCGCAGGCCGCTGGGCGCCGCACGCCGCGCCCGAGGCGTACGATCCCGGCATGGATGCTTGGCTCGGGCTCGTCGCCGGTCTGGTGCTGGTCGTCGCCGGCGCGGACGCGCTGGTCCGCGGCGCGGCCCGCGCCGCCGCTGCCCTCGGCGTGCCGCCGCTCCTCGTCGGGTTGACCGTGGTCGCTTACGGCACCAGCGCGCCAGAGCTCGCCGTCAGCCTGAGCGCCGGCGCCGGTTCGCGCCCCGAACTCGCCCTCGCCAACGTCGTGGGCAGCAACGTCTTCAACGTGCTGGCGATCCTGGGGCTGGCGGCGCTCTTCGCGCCCCTCGCGGCCTCGGCCGCCGTCGTGCGCCGCGAGATCCCGCTCATGCTGCTCGTCACGATCGGGGCGATGGCCCTCGGCGCCGACGGGGTCCTCGCCCGCGGCGACGGCATCGTCCTGCTCGCCGGACTCGCGGCGCTGACCGCCAGCCAGGTGGTCGCGGCGCGCCGCGCGCTCCGCGGCGCGGCCCACGCGCGGCGCGCCCGGGACGCCAACCGACCGCAGGTCGATCCCGGCCGCACCCGACGAGGACGCGCCGGCGACACGCGTCGCCGCGACGCGTTCCTGCGCGACGCGCTCTTCGTCGCCGCCGGCCTGACCGGTCTCGTGATCGGCGCCGGCTGGCTCGTCGACGCGGCGGTCGCCATCGCGCTCGACCTGGGCGTCGGCGAGGTCGTCATCGGGCTCACGATCGTCGCGGCCGGCACGTCGCTCCCCGAGCTGGCCACCTCCATCGTCGCCGCCCTCCGCGGCGAGCGCGACCTGGCGATCGGCAACGTCGTCGGTTCGAACGTCTTCAACCTCGTGGGCATCCTCGGCCTGGCCTCGCTGACGGCGCCGGGCGGCCTGCCCGTCGCGTCCCAGGTGCTCGGCCTCGACGCCTGGGTCGCGCTGGGTGCGGCCGCCCTGCTCCTCCCGCTCGCCCGCAGCGGCGGCGCGCTCGTGCGCTGGGAGGGCGCCGTGCTCGTCCTCGCCTACGCCGGCTACCTGGCCGCCGTGGTCGCGATCGCGCTGGGTCGCTGGGACGTTCCCCCCGTCGGCGTCGGGGTGGCCATCGCCGGACTGCCCCTCCTCCTCGCCGCCGGCGCCCTCGCGCGCCGGCCTCGTGCCGCCCACCCCAGGTGAGGCCCGCCGCGCGCCCCCCGGCCGCAGCCGTCACGTTCCCCCAGTCCGCCCGCCTTTCCCTGATACACTGCCGGTCCGGCTTCGGCCCCCCAACAGGACCCGGCACCGCCGCCCGCGCAAGGGCAGACGACCGTCCTGGACGCCCCTCCGCGGGCGGTCGACGCCCGCAACGCGGTCCACCGAGGAGGCACGACGCGCATGCTCAGCCGTGACCACGCCATCTGGGACGACGTACTCGACTACGTGCGCGACCAGATCTCGGAGACCGAGTTCCGCACCTGGTTCAAGCAGGTCCGCCCCCTCGGGATCAGCGACGGCGTGTTCCAGTTGGGGGTGCCCCACTCCTTCGCGCGCGACTGGATCCGCAACCACTTCGGCGAGGTCCTCGAACAGGCGCTCCGCGACCTCGGCGCGCCCTCCCCGAAGGTCGGGTTCCAGGTGGTGAGCTTCAGCGCCTCCGAGCAGCCCGACATGTTCAGCCAACCGGCGCAGAGCGACGCCCGTGGCGCCGCCACGCCTCGCGAGCGCGCGCAGCTCAACCCCAAGTACGTCTTCTCCAACTTCGTCGTCGGCCCGAACAACAACCTGGCGCACGCCGCGGCCCTCGCGGTCGCCGAGGCGCCCGGACGGGCGTACAACCCGCTGTTCGTGTACGGCGACTCCGGCTTGGGCAAGACGCACCTCATGCATGCCGTTGGGCACGCCGTCGCCGACCGCGCCCCCGACCTGCGGGTCGCCTACGTCACGACCGAGCAGTTCACCAACGAGCTGATCAACGCGATCCGCGGCGACCAGATGGTCGCCTTCCGCGACCGCTTCCGGTCGATCGACGTCCTGCTCGTCGACGACATCCAGTTCCTCGCCGGCAAGGAGCGGACGCAGGAGGAGTTCTTCCACACCTTCAACGCGTTGTACGAGTCGGCCAAACAGATCATCGTCAGCTCGGACCGGCCGCCGAAGGACATCCCGACCCTCGAGAACCGCCTGCGGAGCCGCTTCGAGTGGGGCCTGATCACCGACATCCAGGCGCCCGAGCTCGAGACGCGCATCGCGATCCTCAAGATGAACGCCGACTACCGCGGCGTGAAGGTGCCGATCGAGGTGATCGACTACATCGCGCGCAACGTCACCAGCAACATCCGCGAGCTCGAGGGCGCGCTGGTGCGCGCGATCCTCTACGCGTCGATGAACCAGGAGCCCCTGACCCGCGCCTCCGCGGCCAAGGCGCTCTCGGACGTGTTCGCGCCGGCAGGGCCCAGCCTGACCATGCCCGACATCCTGCGCGTCACCGCCAAACACTTCGGCGTCGAGGTCGACGACCTCCGCTCCAAGGGGCGCCGCCAGGAACTCGTCCAGGCACGCCAGGTGGCGATGTTCCTCATCCGCGAGATGACCTCGCACAGCTACCCCGAGATCGGCCAGTTCTTCGGCGGCCGCGACCACTCGACGGTGATGTACGCCGTCCAGAAGGTCGGCGAGCAGGCCGGCACGGAAGGCGACCTGTCGCGCCACATCCGCCAGATCCAAGACGCGCTGATCTGATCCACCACCGCTCGTGCGCGGCCATCCCCACCGCCCGCGGAACGCCCGCGCAACGTCCTGTGGAAGACCTGTGGACAAGCTTGGGGAGGGGCTGTGGATGCACGAATGCCGTCGTGCTCTGTGGAAACCTGGGGATGGGCGCGGCGCCTTTCCACAACTCGGACGCCGTTATCCACATCCCGGTCCACATGCGCATCGCCGTCTCCTACGCCACTCTGTGCGCTTTTCCACATCATCCACAGCGCCTATGAAGAGGACGTCTCGACCCTTCATCCGATGACGAACCCCCACCCGCTGTGGATCTGAGCGCGCTGCCTCCATCCGAACGTCACGACGCGCATCCTTGCCCGGATGCCGGACGTTCGCGCGTTCACGGCGCTATCGCAACGTGCCGACGGGCGATTCGGTATGCTGCAGGCGCCCAGGACGGGCCATTCCACGCACCCGGAGGGCCGCCGAGACGATGAAGGTCATCATCCCCACCAAGACGCTCACCGAGACCCTCGGTCACGTGGAACGCGTGATCCCGAGCCGCTCGAGCAACCCCGGGCTCAGCCTGCTCAAGGTGGAGATCGACGACGGACGCCTCACGTTCAGCGGCTCCAACATGGACATCGACGTGCGCTCGGTGGTCGAGACCGACGTCACCGGTCGCGCGGAGGTCGCGTTGCCGGCCGCCGTGTTCACGCAGGTCGCCCGCGCGCTGCCCGCCGACACCGTCGAGCTCGATTTCGGCGATGCCGAGCTCGAGGTCCGCTCCGGTACCTTCGCCACGCGCCTGCAGTTGGTGACGGCCGAGTCCGCGCCACAGCTCGAGTTCGTCGACGAGTTGCCCGGCGAGGTCGACGGCGCGCTGCTGGGGCGGGCGCTCGAGCACGTCCGCTACGCCGCCGCCGTCGCCGACTACCAGGCGGTGTTCCGTGGTGTGAAGTGCGAACTGCGCGACGGCCACCTGCGGGTGGTCGCCACCGACGGTTTCCGCCTCGCCTCGTACCACGTCGACGTCACCACCGGCATCGACGCCGAGTTCATCATCCCCGCGCGCAGCGTCGACGAGCTGATCAAGACCCTGGTGCCCGGGCCGGCGCGCCTCGCGCTCGACGGTGGTCAGTTGACCGTCGCGAGCGGCGGGACCACGCTCAACCTCAAGCGCATGGACGGCACCTTCCCCGACTACCAGCGCGTGATCCCGCAGGCCTTCCCCGTCAACGTGACGTTGGCGCCCCAGCGTCTCGCCGAGGCCGTCGCGCGCGTCGCGGTGATGGCGGACAAGTCGGCCAACCACCGCGTCGACCTGTTCATCAAGGACGGCGTGCTGCGGATCACGGCCGAGGGGAGCTTCGGTCGCGCGCAGGAGGCGATCGACGTGCTCCAGGAAGGCACGGAGGACGAGATCGCGCTGGCCTACAACGCCAAGTACCTGGCGGACGCCGTCGGGCCCGTCGTCGGCGACCTGCAACTGCGCTTCTCGGGCACGACCAGTCCGTCGGTGCTGCGCGACCTCGGCGACCCCGCGTACCTCGCGATGGTCGTCCCGCTGCGCACCGGTTGACCCAAGGCAACCACCTGCGGACGCGGGCCACGGCCCCGGCCGGCGCACGACCACGCCAAGAACGGCGAACCCCGGAGGAACCATGACCACGATCGACGACGTCCGCGCCCTCGAGGTGCTCGACTCCCGCGGCAACCCCACCGTCTCCGCCACCGTCACGCTCGCCAGCGGCGTCGAGGGCACCGCCGTGGTGCCCTCGGGCGCCTCCACCGGCGCCAACGAGGCGGTCGAACTGCGCGACGGTGGCGCCCGCTTCGGCGGCAAGGGGGTGCTCCAGGCCGTCGAGAACGTCAACACGCTGATCGCCGAGGAGGTGCTCGGCCTCGACGCGTTCGACCAGGCCGCGCTCGACGGCGCGATGCTCGCGCTCGACGGCACCCCCAACAAGGCGAAGCTCGGCGCCAACGCCATCCTGGCCGTGTCGCTGGCGTCGGCCCGGGCGGTCGCCAGCGCGCTCGAGATGCCGCTCTACCGCTACCTCGGCGGCACCAACGGGAAGACGCTGCCGGTCCCGATGATGAACGTCATCAACGGCGGCAAGCACGCCGACAACCGCGTCGACATGCAGGAGTTCATGCTCGCTCCGGTGGGCTTCACCACCTTCTCCGACGCCCTGCGCGCCGGTGTCGAGACCTTCCACACGCTGAAGAAGGTCCTGGCCAAGCGCGGTTACGACACCAACGTCGGGGACGAGGGCGGCTTCGCGCCCAACCTCGGCAGCAACGTCGAGGCCGTCGAGGTGCTGCTCGAGGCCATCGAGAAGGCCGGCTACACGCCGGGCGACCAGATCGCGCTGGCCCTCGACCCCGCGTCCAGTGAGTTCTACCGGGACGGTGCGTACCACCTCGAGGCCGAGGGCAAGGTGCTGTCGTCCGAAGAGATGATCGCGTACTGGGCGGAGTGGGTGGACCGCTACCCGATCGTGTCGCTGGAGGACGGCCTCGCCGAGGACGACTGGAGCGGCTGGGCGGCGATGACCCGGGCCATGGGCGACCGCGTGCAGCTGGTCGGTGACGACCTCTTCGTCACGAACGTCGACTTCTTGGGCCGCGGCATCCGCGAGAACGTCGGCAACGCCATCCTCGTCAAGGTCAACCAGATCGGGACGCTGACGGAATCGCTCGACGCCATCGAGCTCGCCAAGTCGGCCGGCTACCGCAACATGATCAGCCACCGATCCGGCGAGACCGAGGACGCCTTCATCGCCGACCTCGCCGTCGCCGTCAACGCGGGTCAGATCAAGACGGGCTCCGCCAGCCGCTCCGACCGCCTGGCCAAGTACAACCGCCTGTTGGCGATCGAAGCCGAGCTCGGCTCGGCCGCTCGCTTCCTCGGGCGGTCCGCCTTCCGTTCGTGAGCACCTTCCGCCGCACCAAGATCGTCGCGACGCTGGGGCCGGCGTCGTCCGCGCCGGAGCGGATCCGTGAGCTCATGGAGGCCGGCGTCGACGTCTTCCGGGTGAACTTCTCGCACGGTACGGCGGACGTCCACCGCACCAACGTCCAGCGCGTCCGCGAGGTGGCCGACGAGCTCGGTCGCACCGTGGGCGTGCTGCAGGACCTGCAGGGTCCGAAGATCCGCGTCGGCAAGTTCGCCGAGGGGCAGGTCGTGCTCGTCCCAGGGGAGCCGTTCGCGCTGACCTGCGCCGACGACGCCCCGGGGGACGCGGCCCGCGTGGGCGTGACCTACAAGGGTCTCTGCCGCGACGTCAAGCCGGGCGACGCCCTGCTGCTCGATGACGGGCGGCTGGCGCTGAGGGTGACGACGATCGACCGCACGACGGTGCACACCGAGGTCACGCTCGGCGGCGTGCTGTCGGACAGCAAGGGCATCAACCTCCCCGACGCCGACCTGTCGATCCCTGCGCTCACCGACAAGGACGTCGAGGACCTGAAGCTCGGGGCAGAGATCGGCGTCGACTGGGTGGCGATGTCCTTCGTCCGCAGCCGCGACGACCTCCTGCTCGCGCGCCACTACCTCGCGCGTGAGGGCTCGAGCGCCAAGCTCATGGCCAAGATCGAGAAGCCCGGCGCCGTGGAGCGCTTCCCCGAGATCCTGCGTGAGGTCGATGGCATCATGGTCGCCCGCGGCGACCTCGGCGTCGAGATGCCACCGGAGCGCGTGCCGCAGATCCAGAAGCGGCTCATCCGCGCCTGCCTGGAGGCCGGCAAGCCGGTGGTCACCGCCACCCAGATGCTCGAGTCGATGATCCACAGCCCGACGCCGACCCGGGCCGAGGCCTCCGACGTCGCCAACGCGATCTACGACGGCACCGACGCGGTCATGCTGTCGGCCGAGACGGCCATCGGCGACTACCCGATCGAAGCGGTCCGCATGATGGACCGCATCGCCCGGACGGTCGAGGCCGACGAGCGCTACATCACCGACATGCACGAGCACGTGCCCGTGCCCGACGACACCACCGCCGATGCCGTGTCGATGGGCGTGTCCAACATGGCCCACACGCTGCGCGCGCAGCTGATCGTCAGCTTCACCTCGAGCGGCAGCACCGCCGTTCGCGTCGCGCGCAACCGCCCGGCGGCGCCGATCCTGGCGATCACGCCGTCGGCCGTCGCGCTGCGGCAGCTGTCGCTGGTGTGGGGCGTGCTCCCCTACCTGTCGGACGACATCGCCGACACCGACGAGATGGTCCAGGTGGCCACCGACGCCATTCGCGACCGCGGCCTGCTCGAGCCCGGCGGCCGCTTCGTCATCACGGCCGGCGTGCCCTTCGGCATGCGCGGCACGACCAACATGATCCGGGTGGAGCGCTTCCGGGGCTGAGCGCGACGCGAGGCCGCGCGGCGCCGCGCGGCCTCTCACTCCGGCCCGACGACCCTCCGCAGCAGCGCGACCACGGCCTCGCGCGAGCCGAGCCGGTCGATGAGCGGTGCGAACGCCTCATCCAGCGAGAGCACGGGCGCAACCTCGATGTCGACGCCCG
>CAZJUA010000106.1:0-1790 GCA_964549045.1 uncultured bacterium
GGCTTCACCCGCCGCGGCCTGCTCATGCTGTGCCACACGGAGCGCGGACTCGAAGAGGAGGCGCGCGGCGCGGCCACCGCCCGTAGGATGGGGTTGGACGCCGTGGTCCTCGATGCGGCCGAGGTACGGGCGCTGGAGCCGGGCATCGAGCTCGACGTGGTCGGCGCCGTCCACGTGCGCGACGACGCCCACCTCGACCCGGGCGCGACGATGCGCGCGCTGCGCACGCGGCTCGAGCGGGACGGCGTGCGCTTCCGGAACGGGGCCGAGGTGACGGGCGTGCGGGACCCGGGCGGCGGTGTCGAGCTCGACGTGATCGGCGGCGACGGGCCGCGCGTCGAGACCGCCGACGCGCTGGTGCTCGCGGGCGGCAGCTGGTCCGCCGCGCTCGCGCGGCAGCTGGGGCTGCGGCTCCCGCTGCAGCCCGGCAAGGGGTACGCGCTGACGATCGAGCGGCCGTCGCAGCGGCTGCGCACGGCGGCGATCCTGGTGGAGGCGCGCGTGGCCGCGACGCCGCTGGGCGACCGGCTGCGCATCGGCGGCACGATGGAGATCGCCGGCTTCGACCCGCGGCTGACCCCCGGGCGCATCGAGGGCATCAAGCGCGCGGCGCAGCGCACCTTCCCGCGGCTGCCGCGCGCCGAACTCGACCGCGCCGCCCCGTGGATGGGCTTCCGGCCCGTCAGCCCCGACGGCCTGCCCTACCTGGGGCGCGCGCCGCGCCACCCGAACGTGGTCGTCGCGACCGGCCACGCGATGATGGGGTTCAGCCTGGGGCCGATCAGCGGGCAACTGGTCGCGGAGCTGGTGGCCGGGGAGCCGCCCAGCGTCGACCTGACGCTGCTGGCACCGGACCGCTTCGGGTAGGCTCGGGGCCCGGAGGTGGTCATGGCAGAGGTCGATCCGAAGGGCGGCGTGGCGTCGTCCGCGAACCTGTTGGCGCTCGCGGCGCGTGTCGAGTCCGACGGCCGCTACAACGTCGCCAAGCTGCTGCACGCGGCCGTCGTCGCGCGGGCGCAGCGCGCGGCCGACCAGGCGCTCGAGGAGGCGCCTCGGGGCGACGAGCTCCTGGAGGTGCTGCACGGGGTGGCCGACGCGTTCGCCGCGGACCCGCTGCTGGCGCCGCTGGGTGAACCCCTGCGGGAGGGCACGCGGGTCTTCGCCGCGGGCGGCGTCCCGTTGATCGACGCGGTGCCCGACCCCCTCGTGTGCCGGCGCTGCGGACACGTGGCGATGTCCGAGGCGCCGGAGGCCTGCCCGCGCTGCGGCGCGGACGGCGTGACCTTCCTCGTCCAGCGGCCCGTCTGGTGGCTGGAGCGCTATGACCCCGCCTCCGCGACGGCGCAGCTGGAGCGCACGCCGGCGCGGGTGCGGGCGCTGCTCGACCGGATCCCGGCGCCGGCGTGGTCGCGGCGGCCCGAGCCGGGCACCTGGTCGCCCCACGAGGTCCTGTCGCACCTGCGCGACGCGCAGGGGGTCCTCGAGCAGCGGGTCGCGGCGATCCTGGAGCAGGACGACCCCGACCTCGAGGCCAAGATGGTGTGGTCCTGGAACGAGGAGGCCCGCCCGGCCACCACGCAGGAGGTGCTGGACGCCTACCTGGCGTCGCGGGCGCGGGTGCTGGAGGTCCTGCGGGGCGCGCCCGCCGACGCCTGGTGGCGGACGGGCCGCCACCGCGAGTTCGGGCGACTCACCCTGACGCAGCAGGTCAGCTACTTCGCGGCCCACGAGCCGACGCACCTGCGGCAGCTGCGGGCGGCGGCGCGGGGGGAGGGGCGGGGGGGGCGGGC
>CAZJUA010000107.1:0-5644 GCA_964549045.1 uncultured bacterium
TCGTCGTCGCGTTCGCGATCCCGGTCGCCACCTGGTTCTGGCTCTACCCCACCTTCGGCTACGGGCCCGTCACGCTCCGGCTCGCGCAGGCCTCGGTGCTCATCGCGGCCACCCTGCTCGCCGGAGCCGCCGGCTCCCGGTGGGGCGACCTCGGCCTGGGACCCCGCTCGCTGCTCGCCGCCGTGGTGGTCGGCGCGACCGCCTACGCGGCCATCATGGCCGTCGGCGCCGTCCTCAACGCGACGGTCGACACCGGCTTCACGCTGTGGCGGAGCCGGTTCGAAGCGACCGCGTTCATCGACAACTGGCTGCTGACGGCGTTCGCCGAGCAGCTGCTGTTCGCGGGGGGGCTGTTCGACCTCGCCCGCAAGATCCTGGCGCCCCGCGACGTCTGGTTCGCCGTCGGGCTCGTCGCGGTGGCGTTCGCGCTCTGGCACTTGCCGGGCTACCTGGCGATCGGCTACGGCGCCGGACCCACGGCCGGGCGGCTGGCGCTGAACCTCGCCTCGTGGCTCGTCTTCGGCAGCATCTACGCGCTGAGCGGCAACCTGTGGCTGGTCGTGGTCGCGCATGCGGCGACCGACTACGGCCTCGCCCCGCTCGTGACGGACGAACCCCTCTTCGGGTTGCTGTTCATGGCGATCCTCGTCGCGGGCGCGCGATGGTCGCGGCGGCCGCACGCCGCCGACCGGGGGCCCGAGGTCGACGTCCCGCGCTCCGCCTGAACGCGACGTGTGCTAGCATCGTCGTTCGGACCCGCGCCTCGGGCGCGGTCCCGTGAGCCTACGCTGGGGAAGGTGACGTCCCCCGCGCGTGTGTGGCCGCTTCGCGGTCACCCTCGACCGACGGCTCCCCTCGATCGCCCGCGGCGCCTGGCGCCGGTGTCTCCTGCGGAGACCAGCTCCTGCGGAGACCAGCTCGTGCGGAGACCAGCCCCTGCGGGGGCCAGCCCCACGGGGCAAGGGCGAGGGCGTCGCGGCCCCGAACCGGGGCCTCGCGCTGACGCGTTCCCCCTGGGGCGGACGCGGCCCAGGGTTCGTCGGACGCGCGGACCCGGGTGCCACCACCAGTTCCTGAGAGGAGGTGCACCCATGGCCGAAACCGCGAAGTACGACCTGAACCTGATCCTCGACCCCGGACTCTCCGAAGCCCAGATCCAGACGGAGAAGGACGCCGTCCAGACGCAGCTCGACCGCGCCGGCGGCACGCTGCTGGAGCTCGACGAGTGGGGCCTGCGACGGCTCGCCTACCCGATCCGCAAGGGCAGCGAGGGCTACTATCTGATCTACCGCCTAGACCTGCCGCTCGACAAGCCCAAGACGATCGAGGCCGCCCTGCGTCAGCGCGATAACGTCATGCGCGTCCTGGTCGTCAAGGACCGTCCGGAGTGGAAGACGCGCAAGGCGAAGCCCGCCGCCGAGGGCGAAGCCGCGAGCGCCTGAGCACGACCGTCCGCTTCCACGAGGGTCCGTCCTTCGGTGACCGCAGGCGGTGAGGAGCAAACGATGGCAAGAGGACTGAACAACGTCTACCTGGTCGGCACGCTCACGCAGCCGCCCGAGCTGCGCTACACGCCGGGCGGCCTGGCGATCCTGGAGCTGAACCTCGCCGGCAACGACCACGTCATCGGCGACGACGGTCAGCCGCGCGAGTTGGCCTGGTACCACCGGGTCACCGTGTTCGGCGCCCAGGCGGAGTCGCTGGCCAACCAGCTGGAGGAGGGTGTCCCGGTGTACGCCGAGGGGCGCCTGAACTACCGCAGCTGGGAGGCGCCCGACGGCCAGAAGCGCTCGTCGCTCGACGTCAACGCGCAGCGCGTGGAGGTCCTCGGCTTCGGCGGTCGCGGCGATCAGCCGACGGTCACCGACGCGCGCGACCAGCATCGCTTGCGCGACGCGCTCAACCAGGTCATGCTCATCGGCAACCTCACGCGCGACGCAGAGCTCCGCTACACGCCCAACGGCAGCGCGGTCACGCGCTTCAGCCTGGCCGTCAACGAGCGCTTCCGCGACAAGAGCGGCAACGACCAGGAGCGCACGCACTACATCGACGTCAACGTCTGGCGTGAACTGGCGGAAGCCTCGGCCACGCTGGCCAAGGGCGATCCGGTGTTCGTCATCGGACGCCTCGTCAACGACTCCTGGACCGACAAGGAAGGCAACAAGCGCTTCACGACGCGGATCGAAGGATCGCGCGTCGAGCACCTGACGCGTGGCCCCGGCTCTGGTGGCGCCGGGACCCGGCCACCGAGGCAGCCTTCCGCTGCCGCGGCGACCGCCCAGACGCGTCAGCTCGACATCGACGAAGAGTTCCCACCAGAAGAGGAATTGCCCTTTTAATGCCTAGAGAGTCTTCCCGCGGAGGCGGTGGCGCCGACAAGCGCCGCCGCGGTGGCGGCCGCCGCGGCCGTCGCCCCAAGGTGTGCGCCTTCTGTACCGGCGAACACGAGATCATGGACTACCACGACGGCCGGATGCTGCGGCGCTACATCAGCGACACCGCCAAGATCCTGCCGCGCCGCCGCAGTGGCGTCTGCGCCAAGCACCAGCGCCGCCTGGCGACCACCCTCAAGCGCGCCCGCATGCTGGCGATCATCCCGATCACGGAGAAGCTGGTCCGGCGATGAACGTCATCCTGCTCGAACCCGTCCAGAACCTGGGCGACGCCGGCGAGATGGTGCGGGTGCGCCCGGGCTACGCGCGCAACTGGCTCGTGCCGCAGGGCCTGGCCCTGCCGGCGACCAAGGCCAACCAGCGCGAGCTCCAGGCGCGCCTCATGCAGCGGGCGCGGCAGCTGTCCGAGCGCAAGGGCGACGCCGAGCGACTGGCCGAACTGCTCGGCGACGCGGCCATCACGATCCGCGTCAAGGCCGGCGAGGACCGCATCTACGGCTCGGTCGGCAACCGCGACATCGCCGACGCGCTGCAGGCGGCCTTCGACGTCGAGATCGATCGCCGCAAGATCGACCTGCGCGAGCCGATCAAACTGCTCGGCGATTACGTCGTGCCCTACCGGCCCCACCCGGATGTCACGATCGACATCAAGCTCGAGGTGATCTCGGAGGGCTGAGGCCACATCTCGATCGCTTTCGAGCCCGACGGCGCCCCACGCACTGTCGGGCTCGTTCGTGAATGGTCGATGGTTCGCACCTCAGGTGTGCCGCGGTCGTGCGTGCCATGCTGAAGCATGAAACGGCGACCCTCGAAAACCACGGCGCACGCGCTCGCGGCCGGCTTGGTCGCGCTGTCTCTTCTCTTCGCTTGCCAGAGCAGTCCGACGCCCACGCCGGCCGTGACGGGTGTGAGCATCGATCAACCCGACAGCAGCCTGGCGGTGGGTGACACGCTGCAACTCTCGGTCACCGTCACCGCCACGGGTGGTGCTAGTGAGGCCGTCTCGTGGAACAGCGGCAACGCCAGCGTCGCCAGCGTCAGTGCGGGCGGCCTGGTCACGGCCCTCGAACCCGGCAGCACCCCCATCACCGCCACCAGCGTCTTCGACGGCGGCAGGAGCGATGGCATCACGATCACGGTCGCGCCAGCGGCGACGACGGGCACGATCTCCGGCTCGCTGTCGGTCGTCGCGAGCGGCGCCAGCGTCCCCGAGCGTGGCGCGTCGCTCGCCGCCAGGGAGCGCCCGGTGCCGGCCTCCGCGATGGCGCCCGCCGAACTCGTTCCGGGCGAGGTCATCGTGCGCTTCGTCGATGGCTTGCGCGCGGCATCACCCGCGACGCTGGAGACGGCTGGCGTCCGGTTGCAGGCGGTGCGCGCGCTCGCCCTTCCGAACGCGACGCTGTACCGCGCCGTCGGCACGGGTCGGGCCGACACCCTCGCTCTCGTCGACGCCCTTCGGGCGCGGCCCGACGTCCTCTACGCCGAGCCGAACCTCGTCCTGCATCCGTTCCTCGACCCCGACGACCCCTTCTACGCCAACCAGTGGCACTACCCGGCGATCGGGTTGCCGGCGGCGTGGGACGTGATGACGGGTTCCCCCGACATCGTCGTCGCCGTCGGCGACACCGGCATCCTCCACGCCGGCGACGGTTCGCCCGCGACGCACCCGGATCTCGTCGGGCGCGTGCTCCCCGGCTACGACTTCATCTCGGACCCGGCCGTGGCCAACGACGGCGGGGGCCGCGACCCGGACCCCTATGACGTCGGCGACGAACCCGGTGGCCAGTCCAGCTACCACGGCACCCACGTCGCGGGCACGATCGGGGCTTCCACCGACAACGGCGTCGGCGTGGCCGGCGTCGACTGGGCCGCGAGGATCCTTCCGGTCCGCATGCTGGGCGTGGGCGGGGGGTCGCTCGTCGACATCGTCGAGGGCACGCTGTGGGCCGCTGGCCTCCCCGTCGCCGGCGTGCCGGCCAACCCGACGCCCGCCCACGTGATCAACCTGAGCCTCGGCGGCACCGCCCCGTGTTCCTCCTTCACGCAGGAGGCGCTCGACCGCATCGCCGCCGACGCCCCGAACGCGGCGATCGTCGTGGTCGCGGCCGGCAACGAGAACGCCGACGCCGGCTTCACCACCCCGGCCAACTGCGGGGGCGTGATCGCCGTAGGCGCCACGGACCTGCGCGGCCACCGGGCGCCCTACTCGAACTACGGGTCGCGCGTCGACGTCATGGCGCCAGGCGGCGACATGACGGCCGACCGGAACGGCGACGGCCTACCGGACGGCGTGCTCAGCCTGTCGCGCAACGACACCACGGACGCCTTCGGCTACCTCTTCCAGAACGGCACCTCGATGGCCGCTCCCCACGTGGCCGGGGTGATCTCGCTCATGAAGGCCCTCGATCCCGACCTGTCGCTGACGGCGGCGCTCGCGGCGCTGACCTCGACTGCCACCCCGCTGACCGCCTCGGCATGCGATCGCCCCACCGGTACCGACTGCGGGGCCGGCCTCATCGACGCCGCGGCGGCGGTCGCGGCGATCGCCGACGGCGACGTCCCGACGCCCGGTGGCGGCGCGATCGCCTACGACCCCAACCCCGTCGACTACGGCACGACGCTCGTGACGCGCGACATCCGCCTCACGAACACCGGCGACGCGCCGGTCGGCTGGTTCCTCGCGGAGTACCTGGAGGACCCGGCGAACCCCGGCGAGGTCCCCGAAGGCGCCGTGTACTTCGCCAGCGGTTCTCCGACGGGCGGGACGCTTGCCCCAGGCGCCAGCGTGACGACCACGATCGGCATCGATCGCAGCCTGGTCACCACACTGGGCAGCTACCGCATCGAGCTGCTGTTCCAGGTCGACGGCGTCGAGCAGCCGCTGACCGTTCGCTTCCGCACGGCGGTGGCCGCGTCGACGCCGACGGGTCAGACGCTCGTCTTCGCCCTGCAGGAGACCACGAGCGGCGAGGCCCTGATCGCCGGTAGCCGCGCCTACCCGTCCTTCGTCACGACGTACAGCTTCTCGGCCCTGGCCGGCAGCAACGTCGTCTTCGCCTGGTCGGACGAGGACGGCAGTGGCGAGCTCGACGATGGCGACTTCTTCGGGTACCATCCGCTACCGGTCGGCGTCACCGCGGGCGGTACGACGGCGGGCGTCGACATCGAGGTTGCGCCCGTGCTCTCGCTGGATGAGGCGTTCGCACCGCTCATCGACCGGCTCGGCTCGCGCGAGGCCGTGGTCGCGCTGC
>CAZJUA010000108.1:0-2545 GCA_964549045.1 uncultured bacterium
CCGGTGCTAGCCTGCAGGCATGAGCCAGATCGCGGTACGCCCCGTCGAAGCGCGCGTCTACACGAACGAGTTCCGGGTGTACGGGATGGTCCACTTCCGCCCCAACACCGGGGTGGCGTGGTTGCTCAACGCCGAGGACCGGCCGCACCTGCCGATGACCGAAGTGCGCATGTTCCGCGCCGGCATCGAGCACCCGCCCAGCCCCGACGACCTCGTGTACGAGAGCGACTTCGTCGCCATCCCCAAGACGTCGATCGCCTGGATCGCCGGCGGCGCGCGCGACGAGGCCCGGGAGGGCGTGGGCCTGCACGCCCGCGACGTCATCCTCGTGTACCCGACCTACGTGCTCGCCGGCTCGTTCGCCATGCGGCCCGAGGTCCGGCTGTCGGACTTCGTGGGCCTGGCGATGGGGAAGAAGTCGTTCCTGACCCTGACGAACGTGCGGGTGCTCGGCGCGGCGAAGCCCGGCGCCAGCTTGGCCGAGCGGCCGGTGCTGCAGGACCACGAGTTCGTCACGGTCGACATCCGCAAGGTGGCCGGCGTGCTCGACGCGCGCAGCGCGGATCCGATGAAGGCGTACCGCGTCGACGGCTGACGGGTCCGTCGGTCAGCCCTCGTCGTCGCCGTCGAGCCGACGCTCCCAGTTGAAGCGGCGGTTCCGCCGCGGCGTGGGGCCCTCCCACCCGGGGCTCGGCGACGTCGCGGCGACCGCCGGCGCGCCGCTCCCCCGGCCGTAGAGGGCGAGGACGACGGCACCGCGCTCCTCGGCCCGGATGGGCACCAGGCCGGCGTCGCGCGCCCAGGCATCGAGGTCCGCCGCCTCCGGGAAGCGCAGGCCTCCCCAGCCCATGAGCGCCTGGAGCGGGCGTCCGAGCGGTCCGGCGCGGCGCGCGAACATGAACCAGGCGCGTCCGGCGGGGCGCAGCACGCGGGCGATCTCCCCCAGGGCGCGCGCCGGGTCCGCGACCTCGTTCAGCGTGGCGCCGACGACGACCAGGTCGAAGCGGTCGTCCGGGAACGGCAGCGCATGGGCGTCGCCCTGCACGAGCGTCAGCCGGACGCCGTCGCGGGCGGCCAACCGGGCGGCCTCCTCGAGGAAGGGTCGCGAGGCGTCCAGGGCGTGGACGTTCGCCCCCGCGGCGGCGAGGGTCCGCGCGTAGAGGCCCGCCGAGCAGCCGACGTCGAGCACCTCGGCGCCCGCGACGGGCGCCGTCCACGCGAGCAGGGTCTCGAGTTCCCGCGCGGTGCTGAAGGCGCCGCGCGTCAGCAGGCCGACCGAGCGGTGACGCCACAGCGGCTCGTACGCGCGGGCCGTGAGGCGCCAGCCGTTGACCCAGGCGGCCGCGCCGCCGCCTGGCACGCTGCCGCGCGGTGGGCGACCGTCGACGATCGCGCCCGGCGCCCCGTCGGCGCGGTCAGAGGTTCCAGCCACCGGCCACCTCGAGGTGCACGCCGGTGACGTAGCGCGCGGGCGGGCTGAGCAGGTAGCGCACGGCGGCCACCAGTTCGTCGAGCGTGCCGGTGCGGCCCATCGGGATCTCGTCCAGCGGCTGGGTGACGCTGTTGTCCATGACGCCGGGGCTGACGACGTTGGCGGTGATGCCGTGCGCCGCCTCGCTGCGGGCGAGGGCCTTGGTGTAGAGGATGACGCCCGTCTTGGCGATCTGGTACGCGACGATGCCCGGCCGCGCCTTGAGCAGCTCGGCACCGGTGTAACCGATGTTGACGATGCGCCCGCCGCCCGCCGCGCGCATGATCGGGACCGCCCGCTGGCAGGCGTAGAAGGTCGCGTGCAGGTTGGAGTCGAGCATGTGGTGCCAGGTCCCCGCGTCGAGCTCGGCCAGCGGTCCCTTGTGGTAGTTCCCGACGTTGTTGACGAGCACCCGGAGGCCGCCGAGCGCCTGCGCCGCGGCGTCGACGAGCCCGTGCGCCTCGGCCTCGATCGTGACGTCGGCCTGCAGCGTGACGGCGCGCACGCCGAGCGTCTCGGCGGCCTCGGCCACCTCCCGGGCCTCGGCGGCGCTGCGACGGTAGTGGATGGCGACGTCCAGCCCCTCGGCGGCGAGCCCCAGCGCGATCGCGCTTCCGATGCCCCGGGCGGAGCCGGTCACCAGGGCACCGCCGCGGCCCGGCAACCCCAGGGGGGCCGGGGCGCGTCTCACGCCCGACCCCCGTCCGTGCCGCACACGGGGCCGTGGGTCGCCCCCGTCGCCGGGTCGGCGACCAGCCTCGGCGTCGCGAAGCCGACCGCCGCGTAATGCTCGACCAGCGCGCGGGTGGGCGCGTTGAGGTCCATCGCCAGCGCCTCCTCGAGGGTCGCCCAGGCGTGCGCCTGGGCCTCGTCGTTGAGCGTCACGTCCTCGCCGGTCGCGCGCGCCACGAAGTTGAGCAGGACGAAGTGGGCGGGCCGGTGGAACTGCGGGTGGTCGATGGCCTCGTGGGTCGGCGCCCACGCCACGTCGGTCAGCTCGAGGCCGGTCTCCTCGCGTACCTCGCGGTGCACGGCGGCGAGCAGCGTCTCGCCGAGATCGACCTTGCCGCCGGG
>CAZJUA010000109.1:0-6563 GCA_964549045.1 uncultured bacterium
AACATGATGGACGTGGCCGAGGAGGCCGGGCTCGCCATCGACCTCGCGGCCCTGCGCGACGCGCTGGGCTGTCCGGTGGTGCCGATCGTCGCCTCGGCCGGCAAGGGGATCGCGGAGCTGAAGGCCGTGGTGCGCGGCGCCGCCCAGAAGCCCCACGCCTCGCGGGTCCTGGTCCCCTACCCGCCGGCGGTGGAGCGGGCCCTCGCGGAGGTGGTACCGAGCGTGACGGTGGTGGCGACGCGCCACGGGCTCGACCCGCGCTGGCTGGCCGCCCGCCTCCTGGAGGGCGACGGTCTGGCGGTCCGCATGGTCGGCGACGGCGTCGCCGCGCCGGTCGCCGCGCTCCGCGCGCGGGTCGAGGCGGAGCTGGGCGACGACATCGACATCGGCCTGGCCGACGCGCGCTACGGCTTCGCGAACGGCATCGTCGCCCGCGCCATGAAGCGCAAGGGGCGGGTGTCGAGCAGCGTCTCCGACAAGATCGACGGCGTCGTCCTCAACCGCGCTCTGGGCATCCCCATCTTCCTGCTCGCGATGTACCTCATGTTCATGTTCACGATCGGCGTCGGCGGCGCCTTCATCGACGCCTTCGACATCGTCACCGGCGCCATCGTGGTCGACGGGTTCGGCGCGCTGCTGGGGAGCATCGGGGCGCCCGAATGGCTGATCGTGCTGCTCGCGAACGGCGCCGGCGGCGGCATCCAGGTGGTCGCCACCTTCGTGCCCGTCGTCGCCTTCCTCTTCCTGTTCCTCTCGTTCCTGGAGGACTCGGGCTACATGGCGCGGGCGGCCTTCGTGATGGACCGCTTCCTGCGCGCCATCGGCCTCCCCGGGAAGTCCTTCGTGCCCCTGCTCGTGGGGTTCGGCTGCACGGTGCCGGCGGTGATGGCGACGCGCACGCTCGAGAACGAGCGCGAGCGCAAGATGACGATCGCCATGTCGAACTTCATGTCGTGCGGCGCGCGGCTGCCGGTCTACGCGCTGTTCGCGGCCGCCTTCTTCACGGCCTGGGCCCAGCAGCTGGTGTTCCTGATGTACCTCCTCGGCGTCGCGGCGGCGGTCTTCACCGGGCTCGTGCTCAAGCACACGCTGCTCCGCGGCAAGGTGACGCCCTTCGTCATGGAGCTGCCGCCGTACCGCCTGCCCACCGTGCGCGGCGTGCTGCTGCGCACCTGGGACCGGACGAAGTCGTTCGTCGTCCGCGCCGGCCGCGTCATCGTCCCGCTGGTGCTGGTCCTCAACGTCCTCAACAGCGTGGGCACCGACGGCAGCCTCGGCAACGAGGACAGCGACGCCTCGGTGTTGAGCGCGATCGGCCGCACGATCACGCCCGTCTTCACCCCCTTCGGCGTGACCGAGGAGAACTGGCCGGCCTCGGTCGGCATCTTCACCGGCTTCCTCGCCAAGGAGGCCGTGGTGGGCACGCTCGACGCGCTCTACGCCGGGCTGGGCGAGGAGGACGGCGCTGCCCTGCAGAGCCAGGTCAACCCGCGGCCGCTGAGCTGGCTCGGCGATGGCGCCCCGGAGACGCTCCCGGTCGACGATGAGCCGCTCGACCTGCTGGGCCTCGTCGGCGAGGGCCTCGCGACCATCCCGGCCAACCTCGCCGCGGCGCTGCAGGGCTGGCTCGACCCCATGGGCCTGAACATCGGCGACGTGGCGGATCCGGCGGCCGCGGCCGAGGCGCAGGAGGTGGCCGCCAGCACCTTCGGCGCCATGGCCACCCGCTTCGGCGGCACGGCCGCCGCCTTCGCGTACCTGCTGTTCGTGCTGCTGTACGTCCCCTGCGTGGCGGCGATGGCGGCCATCCGTCGCGAGACGACGCCCGCCTGGACGGCGTTCGTGGCCACCTGGACCACCGGATTGGCGTACCTGAGCGCGACGCTCTTCTACCAGATCGCCACCTTCGCCCAGCACCCCGCCTCCTCGGCTGCCTGGATCGCGGGCTGCCTCGGCTTCGCCGCCATCGTCATCGCCATCATGCGCGCCCTCGGACAGCGCGCCACGACCCCCCGGCCGGCGCCGGCCGCCGCCCGGGCATGAGGAGGGCAGGATGATGATCCTCTCCCAGGTCCGCGACTACCTCGAGACGCACCGCCGTGCGGCGCTGTTCGACCTCTCGCTGCACTTCGACACCCACCCCGAGGCGCTGCGCGCCATGCTGGCGAAGTGGGTGGCCAAGGGCAAGGTCGTCAAGCTGCCCGGGGGCACGCCCTGCAGCGGCTGCTGCGTCTGCGACCCGTCCACGATCGAGATCTACGAGTGGCGGGGGTAGGGGGGCGGCCGGACCCACGGGCCGATCAAGGGGGCGTCTCGGCTGCCTAGGCCCCGCCCGCCGTCGCCGCGGCATCGGCACCCCGCCCGTCCAGGCGCTCGCGCAGCAGCTCGACGAGGTCCTCGTCGCCGCAGGCCTCCACCTCCTCCGGGTCCGGGACCGCGCCCACCTCGAGCAGCAGGCGCGCGCACCCCAGGTGGTCGCGCTCGGCGGCCGCAGGACAGAACTCCGCGCCGTGCATCAGCGTGCCCAGCGCGTCGCCGCCGTAGGCGTTGCGCCGCGCGAGGTCGTGCGGCAGGGTCAGCAGGAAGGCGACGTGGTCCGGGAGCCCCTCCCACAGCGCGACGTGCAGCGGCGGCATCCCCTGCTCGTCGGCGTGTTGCGGGTCGAGGCCGGCGGCGAAGAGCGCGCGCAGGGCCGCGAGCGAGCCGGGTCGCGCCGCCAGCCGGTGCGGCAGCGTGCGGTCGTGCTCGTCGAGCGCCGTCGGGTCCAGGAGGCCCGCGTCGGGTGACCCGCCCGCCACGCACGCCGCCAGCACGGCCTCGGTCGCGTCGAGCGGCCGCCCGTGCCCGCGCGCCTCGAGCACGCGGGCGACCGCCTCGGCGCCATGCACGCGCGCGGTGCCATAGGCGTCGCGCCCCTGCCAGACGCGTGTGGGGTCGGCGCCGTGGTCGAGCAGCAGCACGGCCACCTCGCCGGAGGCGAAGCGTGACGCGGCGTGGTGCAACGCCGGCGGGGAGGGCTCGCGCTGCCCGGTGGTGTGGATGCAGTACGGGTCGTCGGGGTCCGCGCCGTGCTCGAGCAGCGCTCGCACCATCGCCGCGTCGTCCATGTCGATCGCGCGCAGCAGCGCGTTGGTGTGGCCAGGGTCGGCGCCATGCGCCAGCAGCAGCGCCACGCCGTCGCGGTGGCCGAGTTCGGTCGCGTGGTAGAGGCTCTCGAAGTCGTTCGGGTCGGCACCGTGCTCGAGCAGCCAGCGCGCGAGCGGCAGGTTGCCGGCGTGCCCGAGGGCGCCGTACAGCATGGGCAGCCGCGCCTCCGACCCGGGCTCCACCGGCACGCCGTCGGTGGGGTCGGCGCCGTGGTCGACGAGCAGCTGGGCGATCGCCAGCATCGCGCCGTGTCGTTCGGGGGCCATGCGGTGGTAGCGGGAGAAGCAGAGGTGGGCGATCGGCGGCCGTCCCGCCACGGGCGCGGTCGCGGCCGCGGGATCGCGAGCGAGTCGGGCGCGCACGGCGTCGACGTCGTAGGTGGCGAGCTCGATGGCGAAGGTGGCGTGGGCGAGCTCTGGGTCGGCGCTCAGCAGCGCCCGGACCACCCAGTCCTGGCCGACGTGGAGCGCGCGCGCCAGGCGTTCGGCGCGCGCTGAGCGGTTCATCACCGCCGTCTCCAGCGCGAGTTTGAGCCGTGGCCAACTGGCGTGGCCCTGCTCGCGGGCGATCACGTGCAGCGCCCCCGCATGGGGCAGGGTGGCGGAGGTGGGCGGCGCCGCGGCCTCGCCCAGCACGGTGCGGACGCGGCGCGCGGCGTCGGCGTCGCCGGCGGCGAATGCGCGGCGCAGTCGCTTGGCTTCCTGGCGGTGGCGGTCGAGGTCGCTCGAAGGCACGGTCGTCTCCCCTGGGATGCGCCCGATGGTCCGCTGGGAGGGCGCGGTGGGTCGACGCCGCGAGAGCGACGGTGCATGCAGCGAGGTGCCCGAAGGCTGTCCGCGGACCCGGGTGCCGCCTCGGTCGGCCCCACGAAGATAGGGCACGGGTCAGGCGGGCGTCAACCGGCGGCCGGAACGTCCGCCGGGCCGTTCGCGCGCGGGTCGCCGAACCCGCCGAACTCCTTGGCCCGCAGCATGACCTCCAGGAACCGCCGCGGGGATCCCGCGAGCACGGTTCACCCGGCAGAACTCCGGCCACAGGAGGTCCATGTTCCAGCGCAGGCGCGACGACCCGTCGGCGGGCGCGTTCACGCCGTCGCCGATCACCACGCGTTCGCCTCGGACTTCAGGTGGGCCCGGATGCCTCGACCGGCCAACGGCTCCTGCCGGAACCTCGGCATCACGTGCAGGTGGGCGTGGAAGACCTCCTGCCCCGCCATGGCGCCGCAGTTCCAGCCGAGGTTGTAGCCGTCCGGGGCGAAGCGCTCGTCCAGCCACGCCTTCACGGCCGCCAACAGCCGGAAGGTGGCCAGGATCTCCGCCTCGCTCAGCCCGAACGGGGTCTCGGCGTGCCGCACGGGGACGATCAGGCCCGAGTGCTTCAGGGCGCCCTGGTAGCGCTCGTCCTGCACGAACAGCGCCAGATCGTTGCGCAAGACGATCTGGGCATCGAGCTCGGGGTTCGGGCAGAAGGGGCAGGCCATCGGGACCTCCACGCCGGGTGGACCGAGCATACCCACGCGTCGGGATGGACGAGATCCGCTTCCGGGTGCGGTGGAGAACGCTGCCGAGGTCGTGGGGTCGTGCCGGCGCCGGAGGGATGCACGACGTCGTCGCTGGTCTCGGTGCTCGCGTCCCTGCCAGCCCCGCCGAGCAGCCCACTACCATGACCCCATGGACGTGCTGCGGGCCGCTTCGATCCGCCCGAACCACGAGGCGCGCGGGGACGCGACGATCCGCCCGCGAACGGTCCTCCTGCCGACCGGCATCACCATGGAGTACGTGTTCGACGGCCCAACCGACGCGCCGGTGCTGGCCTTCGTCCACGGCCTCGGCTCGAACCTCCACCAGTTCGCGGTCCAAGCCGAGCGCTTCGGGGCCCGCAACCGGGTGCTCCTGATCTCGCTGCGCGGCCACGGCGGCACCGGCAACCCCGCGACCCCGACGGCCACCGGGTACACGCCCGCCGCATTGGCGAGCGACGTTGTGGCACTCCTCGACCACCTCTGCGTGGAAGCGCTGCACTACGTGGGCAACTCGTTGGGCGGGCTGGTCGGCTACGAGCTGCTTCGCGCAGACCCATCGCGCTTGCGGTCGCTCACCACCTTCGGCACCACCGCCGAACTGAACAGCCCACGTTGGACCTACTGGATGGCGGTCGGCACCGTGCGCGTCTTCGGGGTTGGCGGCGTGGCGCGCCTGGTGGGCGCCAGCGCCTCGAAGCACAAGACGGTCGGCGCCGAGCTCGAGCGCCTGTACCGGCAGGCGAGCAAGATCGCCCTGCTGCGGATCCCGCAGCACATCGCCCGCTACGACTACACCGATACCCTACGCTCCAGCCGACGGCCGCTGTTGCTCATCCAGGGCGCGCAGGACAAGGGCATCAACGACGCGCTGGCATCGACGCTGGCGGCGCTCGACACGGCGCAAGACGCCCGCGTGGTGCCCCTGGCCGACGCCGGGCACTTCGCCAACATGGAGCAGCCGGCTCGCTTCGACGCGATCCTGAGCGGCTTCCTGGACGACGTCGACGCCCGCTCCGCCGCGTGACCAGCGCAGCGCGACGCTGCGGCCGGCACGCCCCGTGATCCCGCCGCCGGGCCGTCCTGCCCTGGTGGCACCGGCAGCCCGCGGGCGACAATCGAAGGACGTCAAGGGATGCCCCTCAGGGTCCGCACGCAACCTGGACGCCAGGCGGTACGTCGGCGTTCGGTCTCGGCACTGGGAGGCTGACGATGGATCCGACGATCGCTCGACGGAGACGGGCTTCTGGCCGCAAGCAGGCCGGGGAAGCCACGGAAGGGCCTGGTCCCGACGGCATGCCCTTCCGCGCGCTCGGCACGTTCTTCGCCCTGGCGTTCGCCCTCACCTGGGGCATCGCCACGCTCCTCATCCTGTTCCCCGAACCGGTGGAGGCCGCGTTCGGCCCACTCGGGTACACGAACCCCCTGTTCATCCTGGCCGTGTACTCACCGGGTCTCGCCGGCCTCTTCCTGGTGTGGCGGCACTTCGGCCTCCAGGGCCTCCCTCCGACGCCTCACGCTGTGGCGCCTATCCCCCGCGTGGTGGGGATTCCTGCTCCTCGGCATCCCCGCCCTCAACTACCTGGGCGCGGCCATGACCGGCACGATCGCCGACCCCTTCCCGTTCTCACCCTGGACCGGCGTGCTTCCGGCGTTGGCGATCGCGCTGGCCATCGGTCCCATGGAGGAGTTCGGCTGGCGCGGCGTCGCCCTGCCCCTCCTGCAACGCCGCTACGCGCCGCTGTGGGCAGGCTCGATCCTCGGGGTGATCTGGATCCTGTGGCACGTGCCCGCCTTTCTCCTGAGCGGCACGCCCCAGAGCGCGTGGGCGTTCGCTCCGTTCTTCATCGGTGGCGTGGCGATCTCGATCATCATGACGGCCGCGTTCAACGCCTCC
>CAZJUA010000110.1:0-2728 GCA_964549045.1 uncultured bacterium
CTCACCTCAGGCGAGACAGTGCCTTGCGGATGAGGGTCTCGGGACTCGCGTCGGGGTCCTTCGACGCGAGATCCGCGATCGCGGCGCGCACGGTCGATTCGCGGTAGCCGAGGGCGATGAGGGCCTCCACGGCGTCCTCGGCGGCCGGCGAGGCCTGGGCCGTGCGGGGTCCGCCTGTCCCCTCGAGCGCCTCGGGCAACTTCCCCTTGAGCTCGACGACCAGGCGCTCGGCGGTGCGCTTGCCGACCCCCGGCGCGGTGGCCAGCAGCGCGGCGTCGCCCGTGGCGACCGCCAGCGCCACCTGCTGCGGCGTCAGCGCGGTCAGCAGGCCGAGCGCCAGCTTGGGGCCGACGCCGCCCACGCCGAGGAGCTGCTGGAAGAGCGCGCGGCCGTCCGCGTCCGCGAAACCGTAGAGGGCCCAGCCGTCCTCGCGGACCACCAGGTGGGTGGCGAGTCGGACGGTCGCGCCCGGCCGGCAGGCGGCCAGGGCCTTCGCCGTGGCCAACACCTCGACGCCGAAGGCGCCCGCCTGCAGCACCACGCGGTCGCTGCCCACCTCGGTCACGACGCCCTCGACGAAGGCGATCATGGCTCGTCGAACAACGGCGCGAACACGATGTCGTAGCCGACGTCGGCGAGGCTCGCGCAGCCGGTGAGGCGCATCGCGTAGCGCAGCTCCTCCTCGAGCGCGGCGGTTGGCCGCTCGCCGCCCACGACCACGGCATCGGCGCCGAGGGCGAGGAGGCGCAGCGCGTCGACGCCGCCGCCGACCTCGCCGCCGGCGAGCACGCGCAGCATGCCGGCCACGGCGTCGACGACCTCCGGCAGCAGCTCCGCCGTCGGCGGCCCGCCCAGGTGGCGCCCCAGGACGCCGTCGACCACGATCGCGTCGACGCCGGCGTCGGCGGCCACCGCGGCGTCGTCGGCCGAGGCGATGCCGATGAGCCAGACGGGCCGGCCCGCGGCGGCCACGACCTCGGCGAGGTCGTCGCGCGAGCGCGGGTGCCAGGCCCGCGGACCGAACGGGGGCGTGTCGGCCAGCGTCGTCAGGTCGAGGGCCAGCGCGGGGACCTCCCAGGTCGCCAGCCGCCGCACCTCGGGCATGAGGTCCCCCATGCGTCCTGCGGCGACGATCGGCACCCGGGTCGGGTGGGGCCCGTGCAGCGCGGACGCGTCGACGAGCGCCAGCCCGCTGCCGAGGTCCGCCCCGGACGCGACGGCGCGGCGCAGCAGCGGCGACGGCCACAGCCGACCGAGGAGCTCGACGGTGAGGTCGGGCTCGCCGACGTCGTGCAGCGCGCGGGGCACGAGACCCAGGCGGGCGAGGGCGGCAGCGTCTTGGGGGTGGCCCATGGTCCACGACCACGCTACCAGAGCGCCGGCGGATGGTGGCGGCGCTCGCGGCCGGCGGGGGCGGCCTGCGTTAGCCTCGGGCGTGACGGCGTGGTGGACCGGACTGGCGTGGGTCTCCCTGGTGGCCTGGACCGTCCTGCCGCCGTTGTGGTGGTGGGGCATGCGGCGGGTGCCGTGGCTCGGACCCGACGGTGCCGACGATGCGTCCGGGTCCACGGCCGCGGATGCGGACGGTTCGCTCGGCGAGCCCGCCGTCGCCCTGGTCGTCGCCGCCCGCGACGAGTCGGGGACGAAGCGGGCCGCGGCGGCGCTGACCGCGGCCGCCCGCAGCTGGCGGAAGCTCGATCGGCGCGACCTGGAGATCGTGGTCGTCGACGATCGCTCCTCCGACGCCACCGGGGACCTCCTGCGGGAGACGCTGGCCGCTGACCCGCGAGCCCGGCTGCTGCGCGTCGACCGGCTACCGGAGGGCTGGGTGGGCAAGGTCCATGCCCAGGCCGTGGGCGTCCGCGCCACGCGGGCGCCGTGGGTGGTGCTCACCGACGCCGACGTGCGGCTGCATCCGCGGGCCGTGTCGCTGGCGCTGCGTGCCGCGGAGCGGTGGGGCGCGGACCACGTCGCGCTGCTGCCGCGCTTCCTCGCGGGCGGCTGGCCGCTGCGCGCGTTCGTGGTCGGCTTCGCGCTGCTGCTCACGGTCCTGGTGCGTCCCTGGGAGGCGCCGGACCCGCGCTCGCCGCGCACGTTGGGGGTCGGCGCCTTCGGCCTCTACCGTCGCAGCGTGCTGGAGCGCGCCGGGGGTCTCGGGGCCGTGCGGGCCCGGCCGGACGACGACCTCGCGCTGGCTCGGACGGTGAAGGCGGCTGGGGGCCGTTCGGTCGTGGCGTTCGCCCCGGACCTGGTGGAGGTGGACTGGTACCCCTCGTTGCGCGCGGCGCTGCGGGGCCTCGAGAAGAACGCCTTCTCCGGGGTGGGTTACCGGCCGGGCCTGTTGGCGCTGGCCGTGATCGGGCTGCTGGCGACGCACGTGGCGCCGTTCGTCCTGGCGTGGGTCGGCCCCGAGGGCGCCCGCCTCCCGTCGTGGGGCGTCGTCGCCATCGTTTTGGGGGTGTACACGGTTCACGGGCGCTGGGCGCGCCACTCGGGGTGGCTCGGGCTGGCGCACCCTCTGACGGTGACGCTGCTGGTGGCGGCGCTCCTGCGCTCCGCCGGGCGGGCGCTCCTCACGGGGCACGTCCGTTGGCGCGGCAACCGCTACCCGCTGGCGTGGCTGCGGGCGAACGCGCGCGCGGATGCGGCTCCCGGCACCCCGGCCCCGCCGGCACACGCCGCGCCGGCGGGCGCCACCCGCACCGGGGCGCCCCCGCCCCCCCCCCCC
>CAZJUA010000111.1:0-28110 GCA_964549045.1 uncultured bacterium
GCCGGGGGGCGCGGGGCCCGGGGGCGGCGCCCCCCCCCCGGCCCCCGCGCGCGCGCCGCCCCCGGGTGCCCCCCCCCGCCCCGAACGTCGCGTCCACCACCCACGAATCCGGCACGATCGCCAACGCCTCGAGGCACCGCTCCAACATCACGGGCACATGGTGAAGAGGCGGGGCGGGGCTCTGGGGCTGGGCCGTTGACCCCGAAGGCGTCTCAGGCCCAGACCCAGAGCCCCGCCCCGCCGCCACCACGCCCCGCGTCATCCGACCAGCTCCCGGAGGAGGTCGGGGGCCGGCGGACTCGATTGGACCTCTTGGAGGTTGGCGAGCCAGCGCTGCTCGTCCCAGATCTCGAGGCGGTTGGGTGCCCCGGCCACGACCACGTTGCCGGCCGTGGCGGCGAACTGGCGCAGCGTGGGGGGCAGCGTGACGCGCCCGGCGGCGTCGATCTTGGCCTTGCTGGCGCCGGAGTAGAAGAAGCGCACGAAGTTGCGCGCGTCGGGGTCGGTCAGGGGCAGCTCGGTCAGTCGCTCCTCGATGCGATGCCAGGCCGACATGGGGAACACGTAGAGGCAGCCCTCCATCCCCCGGGTGACGACCATGCCGTCCTCGACGAAGTCGCGGAAGGCCGGTGGGATGACCACGCGGCCCTTGTCGTCCACGGTGTACGGGAACTCACCGAAGGGCACGGCCCCACCTCTCCCCACCGGCGTCGTGAGGCTCGCCACCCGTGGGTGGCGTCGTCTTCGCGTCGGTGGCGTGGGAGCGCGTGTTCATGGGGTCGTGGCGGCCCTTTCCCGAGATGGCCAAGAGTACCACGATTCCCCACGATTTCCCACCCCTCCACCCGGTTCCGCGGGTTTCCCATCTGGGGGCCCCACGACGGGGGGGCGCCCGGCGTCACACGTTGAAGTAGAGCTCGTACTCCTGGGGCGTGGGCGCGCGGTAGACCGTCTCCGCCTCTCGCCTCTTGAGCCGGATCCACAGGTCGATCAGCGGCCTCGGGAACGCGGGCAGCAGGTAGGCGTGGTCGTCGGCGAGGCCGTCCAGCGTGGCGAGGAGCGAGAGGGGGAAGACCTTGCCGTTCTTCGGGTCGTCGAAGCCGAGCGCCACCGGGTCGGCCCCGCGGAGGATGCCGTCGGCGCCGGCCAGCAGCATGGCGCTCAGCGCGTAGTGCACGTTGGCCGATGCGTCGCCGGTGCGGTACTCGAGCCGGCGCTCGTCGGGCCGCAGGTAGCCGGGGACGCGGACCGACGCCTCACGCGAGGCCTCGGCGAAGGTCGCCCCGACCGGCGCCTCGAAGCCGGGCACCAGGCGGCGGTAGGAGTTGGTCGACGGGTTGGTGAACGCCAGCAGCGAGCCGGTGAGGCTGTGCTCGAGCAGGCCGGCCGTGTACGCCAGGGCCAGGTCGGTGAGCCCGAAGAGCGCGTCGCCCGCGAACAAGGTCCTGCCAGACCGCTCCAGGACCTGGTGGACGTGCATGCCGTTGCCCGCGACGCCCGCCAGCGGCTTGGGCATGAACGTGACGTGCAGGCCGTGTTCGGCGACGACGCTGCGGACGATCCACTTGGCGAGCGCGACCGCGTCCGCCGCCCGTGCGAGTGGCAGGAGGTCCAACTCGATCTCGAGCTGTGAGGCGGCGACCTCGTGGTGGTGGTACTTCACGGGGATCCCGATGGCGGTCATCGCCTGCACGGCCTCGTGGCGCACGGTCTCGTAGCGGTCGTGCGGCGCGATCCGGTGGTAGCCCTGCTGCGGCGCGAAGCGTGGCAGCTCGTCGAACTCGGGTCCCAGGCCCTCGGCGCTCTGCACCCGGTAGAACGCCTGCGCCAGCCCCGCGCCGTACCTGACGCGGTCGAAAACGTGGAACTCGAGCTCGACCAGCATGCGGGCGTCGTCGGCGATGCCCGCGGTCCGCACGTGCTCGACGGCGGCCCGGGCGACGTGGCGCGGGTACTGCGGGAAGCCGCCGCCCTCGGTGAGCTCGACGTCACACAGGACGTGGAGGATCCTCCTACCCTCCTGCTCGCGAACGAACGCGGTCCCCACGTCGGGGATCGCCACCATGTCCGAGTCGTGGGTCTTGGCGTAGCCGAGGTTGCTGGCATCGAAGCCGATCCCCTCGGCCATGAGCCTGTCGGAGACGTAACCCCTCGGAACCGACACGTGGCGGACGCCCCCGTGGACGTCGAGCATGAGCAGGTCGAGGAAGTCGATGGTCGAGTCGTCACCGTCGAACTCGCGCAACTGCATGCGAACGACCCTTCTCCTCGGTGCCCCGGCGAGGTGGCGGTCGGCGGGGCGTCGACGCGGCGCGCCAAGGCCCAGGGGGCTTCCGAGATGGTGGTTGCATGGGAGGATATCCCGGATGCTGCGACGCGGATGGGGCCAAATGACCGCCGGATCGTGCACCCGAGACGCCGTTTCGTGCCAACGCGGCCGCCATCGGGCCTCGTTCGGCGTCTGGCGGCAGAGCGAGGTCGTGGGTCGGCGGGCGCCCGGGCCCATCGACGTCGACCGGCCCCCTCGCGGAGGCCGGTCGGTCGGCAGGTGGGCCGATAAGCCGGGTTCTGTATCCTCTTCGAGCGTGAGCGAGAAGAGGCTCTGGCCATCTATCTGGGACGCGCGTCGCCGCGCGCCTCGTGCGGTCAACCCGGAGATGGTGGCGGGCCGGGCAAGCCCTTTCTCCCTATCGGACCTTGCACCGGATGGGGTTTACCTAGCTGCCCGTGTTGCCACGGGCACTGGTGCGCTCTTACCGCACCGTTTCACCCTTACCTCGACCGGAGGGCCGCGGGGCCCCCGGTGGTACCGAGGCGGTCTGCTCTCTGTTGCACGTGCCGTCGCCTTACGCGCCCAGCCGTTAGCTGGCATCCTGCCCTGCGGTGCCCGGACTTTCCTCCATCTCGCGGCGGCGGAGCCGACGCGAGACGGCGGCCAGATGGCCCACCCTGCAACCAGGATGCTAGCACGGGGCCGATGAGAAGCGGCGCGTGGGGATGGCCCCACGCGCCGCCGAGATCGTGCCTCGTGCCGGCCGCGGCCGGCGAGTGCGTCAGTCCGTGAAGCCCTGGACGACGAGTTGGCCGGAGACGATCATGTCGGCGATGACGTTCAGCTCGGTGAGCACGGACGCCGGGACCAGCGCCTCGTTGTACTCGTCCATCGCGTAGCCGACGCCGGCCTCGGCCAGGCCGAGGACGAGCGTTCCGGGCTCGAAGGCGCCGTCGGCAACGTCGAACGCGGCGTCGTAGGCGGCCACGTCGACGCGCTTGAGCATCGACGTGAGGCCGTGGTTCAGCGTGGCCGGGTCACCGTCGGCGTCGCCACGGAAGTTCTGGTTGGAGTCGACGCCGATGAAGAACAGCGGCTGCGAGCCGGCCGGGCAGGCGGCGTCGTACGCCGGGTAGGTGGGGACGCTCGCCAGCGCCTCGGTGAGCGCGGTGGTGCGCGTCGCGCCCTGGTAGCACATGTTCTCCTTGACGAAGTCGATGACCCCGTTGCCGGAGGCGCCGGCGGCGGCGTAGATGATGTCCGCGCCCTGGGCCTGCTGCGCGACGGCGAGTTCCTTGGCGCGCGCCGGGTCGTTCCAGGCGGTCGGCGTCACGCCGACGTAGTTGCTGATGATCGTGCAGTCGGGGCAGGCGTACTTGACGCCCTCCTGGTAGCCGGCGTCGAAGTTGCGGATGAGCGGGATGTCCATGCCGCCCACGAAGCCGACCGTGCCGGTCTGCGACAGGGTGCCGGCGATGTAGCCGACCATGAACGAGCCCTCGTGCTCCTTGAACAGCACCGAGCGCACGTTCGGGTTCTCGACGACCGAGTCGATCAGGACGAAGAAGGTATCGGTGAACTCCGACGAGACGGCGGCGATGGAGTCCGTCTGGTTGAAGCCGGGCGCGACGATGAGGTCGGCGCCTGCTTCGGCCATGGCGCGGAGGCCGGCGGCCGACGTCTCGGGCGTGCCCTCGAACTCGAGCAGGTCGATCTCGAGGCCCTGCTGCGCCTCGAGGTCGGCGATCGCGCGTTCCATGCCGCGGAAGGTGCCCTCGTTGAACGAGCCGTCGAACTTGCCGCCCGCATCGAAGTTCAGGCCGAAGACGAAGTCCTGGGCGGACGCGAACGTGAGGGTCGCTGCCGCGATCAGGGTGAGTACAGTGCGCATGGTGCCTCCTCGTGGTTTGACGATCCGTCGGACCTCTCGTCCAGGGGACCTCGGCGTCCACGATAGCACCGCGGCGCGGCCCGGCGAACCCGGCTTCGGTCCTGCGTGGGGGGTCGATGAAGGCCCCGCCCTGCCGTTCTCAGAGGAGCGACGATCTTCTCGGGGGCCTTCTCAGAACAGGATCTTCGTCCAGTCGCACTCGTCGAGCGGGCGGAACACGTCGGCGTGTTCCAGCAGCACGCCGGCCGACTGGTTCTTGAACATCGCCACCTCGACGTGCTTGCCGAGCCGCTTGATCGCCTCGACGAGCTCGACGTAATCGCCGTCGCCCGACACCAGCAGGCAGGCGTCGTAGGCGTCCTGGTGGGCCAGCGACAGCGCCTCGACGGCGATCGCCACGTCGATGCCCTTCTCGACGAGGGCGCCGTCGGGGCGTCGGTGCAGGCGCCCGAGCCGGACCGTCACGTACGGGATGCGGCGCAGCGACTCGAAGAAGCGCTGCTGCCCGTCGCGCAGATCCTCGTCGTAATCGTCGGTCAGCGGGGCGTTGAAGTAGTAGCAGCGCACCAGTTCGCGCTCGCGGCCGAGTTGGCGCATGAGTTCGGACAGGTTGACCCGGGTGCTGCGCAGGTTCTCGCGCATGCCGTTGTAGAGGTTGCTGCCGTCGATGAAGATCGCGACCCGTTCACGCACGTCGGTACCTCGGTCCTGACGAAGATAGGGTGCATCGCGACCAGCGGTCGCGGCGCCTGGCGCCCGGAGTGTACCGCGGCGCCGCGGCCTGGGCGCCGCTCGGCCGGCGCCGCGCGCGGTAGCCTGGGTCATGCCACCGCTGACCCGCGTCGCCTCGTTCGACCTCGACCACACCGCCGTCCGCGCCCCGTACGTCCGCGCCGCGGGCCGCTACCAGGGTGAGCGCGGCGACGTGGTCACCAAGTTCGACCTGCGCCTCGTGCAACCCAACGTCCAGGAGATCCCGACCGCGCCGCTGCACACGATCGAGCACCTGCTGGCCGGCTACCTGCGCGACGCCCTGCCCGGCGTCACGCTGGTCGACGCCTCGCCCATGGGGTGCCGCACGGGCTTCTACCTCACCTTCCTGGACGAGCCCGGCGAGGAGACGGTCCGCGCGGCCGCCGAGCGCGCGCTCGCCGCGATCCGCGACCACCAGGGCGCGATCCCGGGCTGCAGTCCCGAGCGCTGTGGCAACTGGCGCGACCACTCGCTGCCAGGTGCCCAGGCGTGGGCGGCCGAGGTGCTGGGCAAGGGGTTGATCGTGCAGGAGACGGTGCTCCTGGCCGACGCTCCGGGGGACTGAGGCGGCCACGGTCGGCGTCACGCCGTCGCTGCGGCCGGCGCCTCACCGGGACGGCGGACACGTTCTCATCGACCGGTATGGCACCCTTGTCTCATGGAACGCAAACCCCTCATCCTCATCGTCGAAGACGAGAAGGAGATCGCGAAGTTCGTCGATCTCGAGTTGCAGGCCGAGAGCTACGAGACGGTCGTGACCTACGACGGCGTGACCGGCCTCTCCAAGTTCCGCGAACTCAACCCGGACCTCGTGGTGCTCGACCTCATGCTGCCCGTGCTCGACGGCCTCGAGGTCGCGCGGCGCATCCGCAAGACGAGCAACACGCCGATCATCATCCTCACGGCCAAGGACTCGGTCGACGACAAGGTGACCGGCCTCGATTCCGGCGCCGACGACTACCTGGTCAAGCCGTTCTCGATCGAGGAGCTGCTCGCCCGCGTGCGCGCCCACCTCCGGCGGGTCAACCCTGCCGTGACCGGCGAGGTGCGCGTCGCGGACCTGGTGATGAACCTCGACGGCCGCGAGGTCTTCCGCGACGGGCGGCGCATCGAGCTCTCGGCCAAGGAGTTCGAGCTGCTCGAGCTCTTCGCGCGGAACCCGGGCAAGGTGTTCAACCGCTTCGAGATCGAGGAGAAGGTGTGGCCCGAGTACACCGGCGGCAGCAACGTCGTCGACGTCTACGTCGGCTACCTGCGGCGAAAGCTCGAGGGCGAGGGCGAGCGGCGCCTGATCCACACCGTGCGCGGCGTGGGGTACGTGCTGCGCGAGGAGTGACGACCCCGGCGGTCGGTCCGCGATGACCCTGCGGTTGCGTCTCGCGATCTTCACCAGCGCGTTCATCGCCGTCATCCTGTCGGCGGTCGCGGTGTCGGTGTACCTGCTGACCGAGCGCTCGCTCGACACCGCGGTCGAGGAGCGCGCGCAGCAGGCGCTGACGGACCTCTCGGAGGGTGCGATCGCGACGGGTCTGCAGCGCCTCCCGGGCGACGCGTATTATCAAATCGTGTTGGTGGCCACGGCGCCGGAGGTGCCCAGCGACGTCGCCGGCATGCGCAACGGCGTCAACTACACCCAGCCCACGTCCGTCCGCGCGAACCCCACCGACGACCGGTTGCTCGCCCTGCTGCCGGACCGCGTGCTCGAGGACCTCATCCGGGGTGACGACCTGGCGGCGCACGTCACGCTGGCCAACCAGGAGCGTCTGCGGGTCCTCGGCACGCTGGGAACCGTCGCGTTCCCCAACCAGCAGGTCGCGCTCACCGCGGTCATCCTCGTCGGGCTGCCGACCTCCAACGTGCAACGGACCCTCGAGCAGCTCGCGCGCGACCTCGGCCTGACGGTCCTGCTCGCGTTCGCCGCCTTCGCCTTCGGCGTCTGGTGGCTCGCACGACAGGTGCTGTCGCCGGTCCAGCGGGTCACGCAAGCGGCCTCGCGCGTCTCGGGACAGGCCCTGTCGCGACGGGTCCCGGTGCCGGCCACCGACGACGAGCTGCGGGCGCTCGCCGTGTCGATCAACCACATGCTCGATCGTCTGCAGGAGTCGTTCGAGACGCAGCGGCGCTTCACCGCCGACGCCAGCCACGAGCTGCGGACCCCGGTCACGGCGATCGTGGGCCACGCCCAGTACCTGCTGCGGCGCACCCACCCCAGCGTCGAGCAGGTCGACTCGCTCGGCGTCATCCAGCGCGAGGGCGAGCGCATGGCCAAGCTCGTGCACGACCTCCTCGAGCTCGCCCGCGCCGACGCCGGGTTCCAGGTCCAGCGCGAGCCGATGAACCTGCTCGAGGTGCTCGAGGCCGTGCGCGACGACCTCGGCCCGCTGTCGGCGCCGGCGCGCATCACGGTCGACTGCGCCCAGCCGCTGCTCGAGGTCGAGGGCGATCCCGCCCGCCTCAAGCAAGTGGTGCTGAACCTCGTCCAGAACGCCCTGGACGCCGGGGCGCAGCACGTCCAGCTGCACCTCGAACGCGACGGGCGAGACGTGCGGCTCGAGGTGCTGGACGACGGCGCAGGCATCCCCGCCGAGGCGCTGCCACACCTGTTCGAGCGCTTCTACCGGGTGGACGGCGCGCGCTCCACGCGCGGCAACGGCTCCGGCCTCGGCCTGGCGATCGTGCGCTGGATCGTCCAGCAGCACGGCGGGACCGTCGACGTCCGTTCGCGCGTGGGGGAGGGCACGGTCTTCACGGTGGTGCTGCCGGCGCGCGCGCCGAGCGGGCGCGGCTGAGGTCGGTCAGCCGGCGCGGAGGTAGCGCACGCCCGCGCCCGGGACGATCCGGCCGATCGCGTGCAGGGGCTCGGGACAGCGTTCGCGGGCGCGGGCGGCGTCGGCCGGCCGCACGACGACGATCATGCCGATCCCGAGGTTGAACACGCTGCGCATCTCGCTCTCGGTGATCTCGCCGAGCGCCCGTAAGCGGTCGAAGACGACGGGGCGTGGCCAGGCTCCCTCGTCGATCTCGGCCCCCAGGCCCGGCGGCAGCGCCCGGGGCAGGTTGCCCGGGATGCCCCCGCCGGTCACGTGCGCCAGGGCCCGCACCCAGCCGGCGTCGAGGAGCGGTCGCAGCGGCGTCGAGAACGACCGGTGCGGCGCGAGGAGGGCGTCGCCGAGCGTCGGCCCCGCTGGATCGTGCGGGTCGACCGGCTCGCGTTCGTGACCCGCCGCGACCGAGCGCGCCAGCGAGAACCCGTTGGTCTGCAGTCCTCCGGACTCGAGTCCCAGGAGGACGTCGCCGACCCGCACCTGGCCGCCATCGATGACGGCGTCCCGGCCGACGATGCCGACGATCGTCCCGACGACGTCGATCTCGCCGGGGGCGTACACGCCCGGCATCTCCGCCGTCTCGCCACCGATCAACGCGACCCCCGCCTCGCGGCACGCGTCGGCGATCCCGCCGACGACCTCCGCGACCACGCCCGCGTCGAGGCGCGCGCTGGCGACGTAGTCGAGGAAGAAGAGCGGCCGCGCCCCCTGAACCAGGACGTCGTTGATGCAGTGGTTCACGAGGTCGCTGCCGAGGCCCCGGACGCGGCCGAGGGCCACCGCCAGCCGCGTCTTGGTCCCGACGCCGTCGGTCGACGCGACCAGGACGGGATCGCGCACGTCGCTCGGCAGCGCGAACAGTCCGCCGAACGAGCCCAGGCCCCGCAGCACCTGCGGGGTGTAGGTCGACTCGACGTCGGCCCGGATGCGCTCCAGGGCGTCGTCCGCGGCCGCGAGGTCGACGCCGGCGGCGGCGTAGGCCGAGCGCGTCGTGCCGGGGTCTCGATCCTCCATCGCCGACGACGATACCAGAGGCGTCCCCGTAGACTGACCCGTGCCCGAGGTCCTCCACGTGTGGCTGCCGGTGCCCGTTCCCGGACTCGACTACCTCCCGCCCCACGGCCCAGCGCCGCAGGCGATGGGCGCCGGCGAGCCCGCTGCGGGCGGCGACGGGGACCGGGCGTCCGAGCCGCGGGCGGCCGCGGCCGAGGCCGTCGGACGACGGGTGGCGGTGCCCTGGCAGGGCGGTCTGCGGGTCGGTTGGGTCGCCGCGGTCCGGCGGGCGAGCGCGGCCGAGGTGCTCGACCTGCGCCCGGCGATCGCCTGGATCGTCGGGGGCCCGTCGCTCGGTGCGCCCGTGCGCGCGATGGCGTCCGCCCAGGCCGCGCGCTGCGCGGTGCCGATCGGCGTCAGCGTCGCGGCCTTCGCCGCCGTCGGCCTCAAGGGCCCGTGGCGCCACCTCGTCCGCAACGACCCGGGCGCCCCGGTCGATCTGCTCGGCGCCGAAGGCCGGCGCCTCGCGGACGCGGGTTGGCACGACGCGTCGAACTTCGACGCCGAACTGCTCGACACCTGGCGCCGGCACGGGCTGGTCCACGAGCGCGTCGAGGAGGCGCAGGCGAGCCACCGTCGCCTGGTGGCGCTCCGCCCGGCGGACGACACGCTGGCGGGCGCCGCCCGCGAGGGGCAGCGGCGCGCGCTCGCGTGGCTCGTCGACCAGGGCCCGTCCGAGAGCGCGGCGGCGCTGGCCCGCGACGCCGGCGTGCCACCCGGGGCGGCGCGCGCGCTGGTGAGCAAGGGCTTCGCCGGCTATCTCGAGCTGACCCGCCCCCCCGCGAGCGTGCCCTGGGTGACGGGCGCCCCGGTGCCGCCGTTCGATGCGGACGCGCCGCCGGCCGTGGGCGTGGCGGCGGACGACGGCGCCCTCCGCCCAGGCCCCGAGCCCGACGCCACCGGGCTCCTGGTCTCCGGGGGCGACGCGCGCGCCCGCTGGCAGGTGGCGCTCCCCTGGCTCGTCGCCGCCGTCGCCGCCGGGCGTCAGGCGCTCCTCCTCGTCCCCGAGCACGGCCAGGCCGAAGCGCTCTCTCGTGCCGCCGCCCAGGCCGTGCCCACGCTGCGCTGGGGCGCCGATCTCGCGGACGACCAGCGGAGGGCGGTGGCGAGCGAGCTCGCCGCCGGGACCGCGGCACTCCTCGTGGGAACCTACCCGGCCCTCGCCCTCGACCTGCCCGGGCTCGCGCGCGTCGCCGTGTGGGATGCGGCCAGCAGCAGCCACAAACAGCTCGCCGGCGCTCGCAGCGTGGGCCGGCGGGACGCCCTCGAGCTCGCCCGGGCCGCCGGCGCCGCATGGGCGCTCGTCGACCCGCTCGCGACCGCCGAACTGCGGGCCGCCGGCGCCGGCCGCGAGCTCATGCTCCCGCGACCCAAGCCGCGTGCCGCCCTGCTCGACCTCCGCAACGAGCGGGGGTGGCCGCTGTGCGCGTCGCTCGTGCGCCTGCTGCGGCAGGTCGCCGACCGGCGCCGCCAGGCGCTGCTCGTCGTGCCGCGGCGCGGTTACGCCGCGGCCCTCGGGTGCCGCTCGTGCGGTGAGGTCGTCATGTGCCCCCACTGTGACCTCCCGCTTCGCTGGCACGCGCGCATCGAGCGGCTGCGCTGCCACCGCTGCGGCGTGGAGGGGCCCGCGCCCGATGCCTGCCCCGCTTGCGGAGCCCCGGACCTGGCCCCCCGCCCGGGGGCCGGGACCGAGTGGGTGGCCGAGGCGGTGCACGGCGTGGTGCCCACGCTGAGCGTGCTGCGCTGGGACCGCGACCAGCGCGACGACCCGACCCCGCTCCTGGCCGGCGAGCCCGGGGTGCTGGTCGGCACCACCGCCGCGCTGCGGCTCCCGCCGCTGCCCGACCTCTCGCTCGTCGCTCTCACGGCGGGCGATGCGCTTCACGACCACGAGGACGTGAGGGCGGAGGAGGGATCGCTGCGCACGTTACTGTCGCTGCCCGACCTCTCCTCGTCGGGGCGGCGGCCCCTGCTGGTGGCCCAGGTCCACCGGCCCGACCACGTGGTCTGGCGCACCTGGCTCGCCGACGACCTCGACGCCGCCGTCGCCGCCTTCGTCGACCGTGTCACGGCGCGCCGCCTCGCGCTCGGCTACCCGCCCGCGCGTCACTGGGCGCGGGTCCAGCTCACCCACCGGGATCGCGCCACCGCCGCGTCCGCGGCGCACGCCCTGGCCGGCCGCCTCACCGCCGCCGGCCTGCCCGAAGACGACGTCCTGGGGCCCGCCCCCGCCCCGGTGGCGCGCGCCCGCGGGCGGTACGCCTTCCACGTGCTCGTCCGCGCCGACGAGGAGGCGACGCTGGCCGAGCGGCTCGCGCACGTGGACGCTCGTCCCGGCGGCGGGGTGCAGGTGCTGGTCGACGTCGACCCGTACGACATCGAGGCCTGGCTCGAGTGAGCGTGTTGCAGACGGGGCGACTGCGCCGTGTGCAACCCGACGCGTATCATGGGCACGATGCTGACGAACCGCCGCGCGCGTCACGACTACGACGTCCTCGAGACCTTCGAGGCCGGGTTGGTGCTCACCGGCAGCGAGGTCAAGTCGTTGCGGGCCGGTGGCGGTTCGATCGCCGAGGCGTACGCCCGCGTCGCGGGCGACGAGGTGTGGCTCGAGGGCGCGAACCTGCCGACGTACGCACAGGCCTCGTACAACAACCACGAGCCCCTGCGCCGCCGCAAACTGCTCCTCCACCGTCGGGAGATCGACGAACTGCGCAAGGGTCTCGAACGGCGCGGCCTGACGGTCGTCCCGCTCAAGCTCTACTTCGACGGGCGCGGGCGCGCCAAACTCCTCCTCGCGCTCGCCCGGGGCCGCAAGAAGCACGACAAGCGTGCGGCCAGCGCCGAACGCGACGCGCGCCGCGAGATGGACCGCGTGCTCAAGGGCGGGTCCCGGTGAGCCGCATCGGCGCGCTGGTCGTCGTCGCTCTCCTCGCTGCCGGGGCGGCGCAACCGCAGTTGCTGGTCAACGGCGTCGACGTGCCCGGGGCGACCACCAACCTGGTCCCCGACGTGACCTACGCCCCCGCCGCCGACTTCGCGCGCGCGCTGGGCGCCGACGTGGACGTCGACCTCGGTGGTGGACGCGTGACGCTGACCCTCGGCGCGGCGATCGTCCAGCTCGCGCTGGTGACCGAGGCGGAGCGCGTGGAGGTGCCCCGGCCCGCCGTCGTGCGCGACGGCCGAGCGCGCGCGGGGCCCGCCGCGCTGTGGCGGAACGGCGAGGCGTTCCTGCCGGTGAAGGCCGTCGGCGAGGCGCTTGGTGGTCGCGTGGCCTTCCTCACGGAGTCGGCGTCGGTCGCGGTCGTGTTGCCGCGCCCTGCCCTGAGCATGCGGTTGGAGGGCTTCGGCGTCAGCGAGCGGCTGGTCTTCGCCCTCGACGCACCGGGTCGCTACGTCACCTTCCACCACCCCGAGAGCGGCGTGCTCGACCTGCGCTTCGAACGCGCCGATCCGCTCGTGACGCCGGCGCTCGAGGGCCGATCGTTCGTCCGCGCCGCCGTCGAGCGGGTGCGGGGAAGCAGCGAGGCCCGCGTCCAGCTCGCGCCCGGTGTCGAACCACGGGTGTGGAGCGTCCCGGCCGGAAACGGGATGGAGGTGGTGGTCGCGTTCGGTGCGGGCCGAGCGGCGCAGGAGCCGATCGCCACGGTGGCGCGCACGCGTTGGGTCCTCGACGCCGGCCACGTGTCGCAAGGTGGCGCGGGCGCCTTGTCCGCGGACGTCGAAGGCGAACTGACGCGGGCGTTCGTCGACCTGCTCGCGGTGGAGCTGGCCCAGGCGGGCATCGACGCCGAGCGGACCCGCACCGGCCCCGCGCCCGTGCCGCTCGTCGATCGCACGGCGATGGGGGTCGGCGCGGACGCGATGGTGACGGTCCACCTCGGGGACCTGCCTCGGCGCCAGGCGCGGCTCTACGTCCTGGACGATGCCGACGCGGCGGGCCCCCTCGATCGCGCGATCCGCTGGAACGCCGAGTCGGCGTTGGATCGCGCCGCTACCGACGCCCTGCGTCGCTCCATCCTGCTGCGGCTCGTGACCGACCTCGCGGTCGGACGCGACTGGGGGGCGGAGCTTGCGCGCGCGCTCGGCGCTGCCGGGTGGACGGTCGACGGCCCGGTCGGCGCGCCGCTCGCGGTGCTCGCCGGCGCGGCCGGGCGTGGCCTGGTCATCGAGATGTCGGCCGACGACCTGCGCGATCCCGGTGCGGCGGACGAGCTGGCGCGCGCCCTCGTGAGCGCCTGGAGCGCACTGGGCGGTCGCTGATGCGTCGCCCCCGGCGGTCGCCGGCCACGGTCTCGAAGCGAGACCCGGATGGGCCGGCCTGGGCCGCCCCGCAGTTGCTCATCGCGGTCTTCGCCCTGCTCCTCGCCGTGGCGTTCGCCGTGACGGGCGGGGCGCCACGGGTCGAGCCGCCACCGTCCGTGGGAGGGGCGGACGGGGCCCGGTCACCGGTCGTGGTCGAGGTCCGGTTCGTGGTGGTGGACGCGCGGGGGCTCGAGCGGCCGGGGTTCGCCGACGTCGCCCTGACGGACGAGAACGACCCCAGCACACGCCTGACGGCCGCCCTGGGCGCGCTGCGCGACGACCTGCTGGCCAGCGGCGTGTGGCCGGCCGACGTGGAGGCGGCGACCGGCTTCGTGATCGAACTCGGCCGCAGGCGGCTCGCCGTCGTGGACGTCCCCGCGCTGCCGGCCAGCGTGCGGATCGACGTCGACGACGAGCTGACGGTCATGCGCTCGCTGCTGGCGACCGCGCGGGCGGCCGTGGAGGCCGACGAGGTGAGGATCACGGTGGCGGGCGAGGAACGCCCGTCGTTGTGGGGCAAGGTGGCGCCGCCACCGGGCTGAGGGGTCGCTCCCAGCCGCTCTCCGGGCTCAGGGGAACATGCGGGTGAGCATCCGCGGGAAGGGGATGACCTCCCGCAGGTGGTTGACACCGGTGATCCACGCGAGCGTGCGCTCGAGGCCGATGCCGAAGCCGGAGTGAGGGACGCTCCCGAAGCGACGCAGATCGAGGTACCAGGAGAACGCCTCCTCGGGGAGACCGTGGTCGGCGATGCGTCGCCGCAGCAGGGCGAGGTCGTGGATGCGCTGCGACCCACCGATCAGCTCACCGTACCCCTCGGGCGCGATGACGTCGTTGCACAGCACCCTGCTCGGGTCCCCCGGCACCGGCTCCATGTAGAACGCCTTGACCGCGGTCGGGTAGCGCTCGATCACCACGGGACGATCGAACGCCTCGCCCAGGATCGTCTCGTGCGGCGCACCGAAGTCGTCGCCCCACGCGAGCGGACTGCCGGCCTCCGCCAGGATCTCCAGCGCCCGGTCGTAGCTGATCACGGGGTAGTCGCCCGCCGACGCGGGCGCCAGCTTGGTCACGTCGCGTTCGAGGATCTCCAGCTCGCGCCCGCGCCGCTCGAGCACCCTGGTCACCAGGTACGACAGCAGCTCCACCTGCAGGCGCACGTTGCCCTCGTGCTCGAGGTAGGCGACCTCGGGCTCGACCATCCAGAACTCCAGCAGGTGCCGGCGCGTCTTGCTCTTCTCGGCCCGGAACGTCGGCCCCATCGTGTAGACGGCGCCGAGCGCCATCGCCCCCGCCTCGGCGTACAACTGGCCGGACTGCGACAGGAACGCCTTGCCCTCGTCGAACAGGTCGATCTCGAACAGGTTGGTGGTCCCCTCGACCGCGGTCGGCATGAAGAACGGCGCGTCGAAGCGGACGAAGCCACGGTCCGCGAAGAAGTCGTGCACCCCGCGCTCCAGCTCGTCCCGCACCCGGAGGATGGCCCACGGCACGCGGTGGCGCAGGTGCAGGTGGCGGTGATCGGCGAGGAAATCGACACCGTGCTCCTTGGGCGTGATCGGATAGTCACTCGTGGCGTGGACCACCTCGATCGCGCGGGTCGCGAGCTCGACGCCACTCGGCGCGCGCGGGTCCGCGCGCACGACCCCGGTGAGGCGCAACGCGCTCTCCTGGCCCAACGAGCGGGCGGTCGCGAAGGTGCCCTCGTCGACGTCCTGCTTCGACACCACCGCCTGCACGAAGCCGCTGCCGTCGCGCAGCTGGAGGAACGCGATCTTGCCGGACGAGCGGCTGCCGGTCAGCCAGCCGGCCACCGTCACCTCGGCGCCGACGGCGGCAGGCAGGTCTTGGATGCGGGTGATGCCCATGCGCGAGAGCGTACCGCGGCTCAGGCGGGCGGGCGGAGGGTCGCCGCGAGCTCCAGCGCCTCGACCACGCCGTCCTCCTCGACGTCGCCCACCACGCGGCCGAAGCGCGACTTCAGCCCGGGTTCGGCGTTGCCCATGACGACGGGGAAGCCGACCTGCTCCAGCATCGGCAGGTCGCCCGCGGTGTCGCCGACCGCCATGGCGTGCGCGAGCGGGATCCTCAGGTGGGTCGCCAGGTCTTGAACCGCGCTGCCCTTCGACACGCCGGCGCGCGTCATGCTGATGAAGAGCGTGTCGGGCTGCGCGGGCGAGGTCGCGCGGCTGACGGTGACGCCATCGAGACGCAACGCCATCGCCGTGGTCTCCTGCTCCGTCGGCACGACCCACTGGGCGCGGATCACCGGCTCGGTCGCCACGACCTCCGACAGGTCGCGCACCAGCGGTTGGACGCCGATCATCCGCCCATGCGTCTCGCTGATCTGCGTCTTGCGCTCGACGTAGAGGTGATGCGGCGTGTAGACCTCGAGCACCAGGTTGTGCTCGCGGGCGTGGCGGACGAACTGCAGCGCGGTCGCCTCACGCAGCGACGAGGCCTTGAGGGTCTCGCCATCCGCGAACGCCATGTGCGCGCCGGACTGGAACACGTGCGGGTTGGTGGGGCCGAGCCGCTTCACCACGCGTTGCGCCACGCCCAGGTTGGGCCGCCCGGTGCAGAGCGCCAGCTTGATGCCGGCCTCCCGCGCGCGCTCCACCGCCGCCCACACCGCCTGCGAGACCTGGCCGCTCTGGCCGATCATCGTGCCGTCGAGGTCGAGGATGACGAGGGGGATCATGTGTCGCCGCCTTCGGCGGCGACCCGGCGAACGCCTTCGGCGTTCGCCCCCGCATCCGACGGGGCTTCGCCTTCGGCGTTCGCCCCTTCGCCCGGCGGGACGTCGGCGTTCGCCCGGCCGACCACCGTCAGGCCGAGCTCCTCGAGCTGGCCCGGTTCGGCGGCGGCCGGGGCGTCGGTGAGCGGGTCGAAGCCCCGCTGGTTCTTCGGGAAGGCGATGACGTCCCGCAGGCTGCGTGCGCCGGCGAGCAGCATGACGAGCCGGTCGAGACCCCACGCGATGCCGCCATGCGGCGGCGTGCCGTAGGCCAGCGCGTCGAGGAAGAAGCCGAAGCGTCGGCGCGCCTCCTCGGCAGTGAAGCCGAGGGCCGCGAACATCCGGTGCTGCACGTCCTCGCGGTGGATGCGCAGCGACCCGCCGCCGATCTCGCTGCCGTTGAGCACCAGGTCGTAGGCCCACGCGCGCACGCGCCCCGGATCGCTCTCCAGCCACGCGAGGTCCTCGTCCCGTGGCCGCGTGAACGGGTGGTGCATGTACGTCCAGGCGCCCGTGTCCGGGTCCTGCTCGAGCAGCGGGAAGTCGACGACCCACAGGAAGGCCAGCGCGTCCGCGTCGAAGGGAACGTCGAGCGCATCGCGCAGGTGCAGGCGCACCGCACCCAGCGCGGTGCACGCCGTGGCCCAGTGGTCGGCGATCACGAGCCACACGTCCCCCACGTCGGGGGTCGTCGCGCGCAGGCCCGCCTGCTCGTCGGGGGAGAGTGCCTTGGCCAGCGGTCCGCTGAAGCCATCCTCCGTCCGCCGCAACCAGGCGAGCCCGGCGGCGCCGTGACGCTTGGCGACGGCCTCGAGGCCCTCGATGGCCTTGCGGCTGAGGCGGGCGGCGAACTCGGACGGCACGCGCAACCCGCGGACGGCGCCGCCGCCGTCCAGCGCGGCCCGCAAGGCGCGCACCTCCGTCCCCGCGAAGAGCTCGTCGAGGACCGTGAGCTCGAGCCCGAAGCGCACGTCCGGCTTGTCGGACCCGAAGCGGTCGAGCGCCTCGCGGTAGCCGATGCGCGGGAACGGCGTCGCCACGCCGCGGCCGGTGGCGCCGTGCACGACGGCGACCATCAACCCCTCGTTGAGGGCGAGGACGTCGTCCTGCTCCACGAAGGCCATCTCGATGTCGAGCTGCGTGAAGTCCGGCTGGCGGTCGGCCCGCAGGTCCTCGTCGCGGAAGCAGCGGGCGACCTGGAAGTAGCGGTCGACGCCGCCCATCATGAGCATCTGCTTGAAGAGCTGGGGCGACTGCGGCAGCGCGTACACGTGCCCCGGCTGCCCGCGGGCCGGCACGACGTAGTCACGCGCCCCCTCGGGCGTGCTGCGGGTGAGCAGCGGGGTCTCGACCTGCACGAAGTCGTGCTCGTCGAGATAGCGCCAGATCTCGCGGATAACGGCGTGTCGAACCAACAACGGCGCCATGGCGTCGGGGCGCCGCAGGTCGAGGTAGCGGTGCCGCAGGCGCAGGTCCTCGTTGACGGCCCCCGCCTTGCCGGCGGCGTCGTCCAGCGGGAAGGGCGGGGTCCTGGCCTCGGACAGCACGGTCACGCCGCTGGCCACGACCTCGACGGCGCCCGTCGCGAGGCGGTCGCTCCGCTGGCCCTCGGGGCGCAGGCGCACCGCGCCCTCGATCTCGACGACCCACTCGTTGCGCAGCGAACTCGCGGTCGCGAACACGGTGGTCCCGGCGGCGGGCTCGACGACGACCTGCGTCATCCCATCGCGGTCGCGCAGATCGAGGAAGATCAGGCCGCCGAGGTCGCGCCGGCGGTGGACCCAACCCTGCAGGATCACGACCTCGCCCTCGTGGTCGGCGCGCAGGGCGCCGCAGGTGTGCGTGCGTCGCATGCTGTTCCTCTCAGACCGCGTCGGACGCGGTCGACTCGGGCTCGCCGGTGACGGCTGCGGTGGACGCTTCGGCCGCGACCCAGGCGGGCAGCTCGCCCAGCGTCAGCCGCCGCTCGGCGCCGCTCGCGAGGTCCTTGACCTGGACGACGCCGTCCGCCCGCTCGCGCTCGCCGAGCAGGCCGGCGAAGCGCGCGCCGCTACGGTCGGCATCCCGCAGGCCCTTGCCCGGCGCCCGTCGCACGTACGCGTGCTCGACGCGGGCGTGCGCGCGCAGGTCCCGGGCGATCCCCGCGGCCTCCGCCACGGCCTCCTCGTCCATCGGCACCAGGAACAGCAGCGGCCGCTCGGGTGCGGGCACCGCGACCTCGGCCTGCGCCAATGCGTCCAGGACGCGCTCGATGCCGAGCGCCCAGCCGATGCCGGGCACGTCGGGGCCGCCCAGCTGGGCGACGAGACCGTCGTAGCGCCCGCCGCCGCCGAGCGCCGACTGCGCGCCGATGCCCTCGGCGTGGATCTCGAAGGCCGTCCGGCGGTAGTAGTCGAGTCCGCGCACGATGCCCGGATCGACGTCATACGGCACGCCCCAAGCGTCGAGGCAGGTGGCGACGGCGTCGAAGTGGGCCCGCGATGCCGGGCTCAGGAAGTCCAGCGGGCGCTTCAGCGGCGCCACCAGGGCCCGATCGCCGGGGTCCTTGGCGTCGAGGACGCGCATCGGGTTGAGCCGCAGGCGCTCCCGGCTGGTCTCGCTGAGCTCGCCCTCGTGCGGCTGCAGGGCGCCGCGCAGGTACGCGTTGTAAGCCGCCCGATCGACCGGGTCGCCGACCGAACCCAGCGCCACCCGCACGCCACGCAGGCCGAGCGCGCGCAGCACGTCGGCGAACAGCGCGATCGCCTCCGCGTCCGCGACGGGGGCGGCGGTGCCGACGATCTCGAGGTTGACCTGATGGAACTGGCGGTAGCGACCGCGCTGGACGTTCTCGGCGCGGAACGCCGGCCCGTGGCTCCACAGCTTCACCGGGCTCGGCCAGGTGTGCATGCCGTGCTCGACGAACGCCCGCAGGACCCCGGCGGTGAACTCGGGACGCAGCGTCAGCCGGCGACCGCCGCGGTCGTCGAAGGTGTACATCTCCTTCTGGACGACGAGGTCGGCGGCCTCACCGACGGAGCGCTCGAACACCTCGGCGAACTCGAAGATGGGGGTGGTGATCTCCTGCACGCCGGCCCGGCCCAGCACGCGGGCGGCGGCGTCGATGACGTGGTGCCAGCGGGGCTGGTCGGCGGGGAGGCGGTCGTTCGTGCCCTTGACGGCGCGCAACTTCATCGCCGCGAGTCTACACGGCACCGCGACCCGCGTCCCGGGACCGCCGGGCGCTCGGGGCACGGCGCACAGAGAAGCCCGACCGCGGGAGCCTCCCGCGGTCGGGCGCACGAGCGCGTCAGCGCCGTTAGGGTAGGTCGAGCGGCAGGCCGTTGCTGGGGGTGCCACCCACCACGACGAACACGTACCCCGGGCCCACCTGGGCCGGCGGGTCGAAGGTGATGCGGGTCGTCGTCCAGCTCGCGACGGTCGCCTCGACGCCGCCCTCGCCGTTCACGTTCGCGCCGACCAACACGTAGCTGTCCTCGCCGCCGCCGCCGAAGTAGCGGCCCTGCAGCAGCACTTCGCCATCGGCGTTCGGGGCGCTGGCACTGATGAGGCGTGGGACGACGTTGGTCGCGACCAGGGACGTCGGCGCGCACGCGGCGAGCAGGATGGCGATCAGTCCGGTGAGCACCAGGACGGTACGCTTCACGGTGGAGCCTCCTCTGGCGCCAGCCTACGGGGCGGGGTGCGGTGCGTCAATGACAACTCTCACGGGGGGGTCGTGGGGGTGTGGGTGGGGCGCGACGGCAAAGCCGTGCTGGCGCCACGCAACGTTGCGGCGGTGACGCGCACCGCACACGCATCGGCCACCACGCTCGCGGTACCGCCCCCCCAGGCAGCGGAGGCCGCGGGGGGTGGGGCGCCGGGGGCGGGCCGTTGGCACGCACAGCGTGGCTCCAGGCCCAGCCAGGGCCCCCACCCCCCGCGCTACGATGCCCCGGTGAGCCACTTCTTCGCCTACCTGGCCCGCATGAAGTTCATCCAGCGCTGGGGCCTCATGCGCAACACGTCGACCGAGAACATCCAGGAGCACAGCCTGCAGGTGGCGATGATCGCCCACGCGCTGGCGCTGCTGCACAACGAGCGCCTCGGCCGGCGGGCCGTCGATCCCGAGCGGACCGCCCTGCTCGCCGTCTTCCACGACGCCGAGGAGGTCATCACCGGCGACGTGCCGAGCCCGATCAAGTACTTCAACCCGCAGGTGCGCGACGCCGTCGCGGACCTCGGGGAGGTCGCGAAGCACAAGCTGCTGGAGATGGTGCCGGAGCCGCTGCGCTCGATGTACGAGCCGTTGCTGTTCGCGCGCGCCGAGGACGCCGAGGCATGGCGGATGGTCAAGCTCGCCGACAAGCTGTGCGCCTACCTCAAGTGCGTGGAGGAGGCCAAGGCGGGCAACCGCGAGTTCGAGCGCGCCGAGGCGTCGATCCGGCGTGGCCTCGATGCGTTGGGGGATCCCGATCTCGACCGCTTCGTCGCGCTCTACGTCCCGAGCTTCAGGTTGACGCTGGATGAGCTGAACTGACAGGGCGCGCCCCAAGGGCGCGGTGCAGGTGGTGCAGGAAGGCCTCGACGAACCCCGAGACGGCGTCCCAGTCCGTCGCGCCACCCTCTGCGTCGCGCGCGCCCGATGCCCCGTCGCCAAGGACGCGGTGGGCCATGCCGATGTGCGTGTAGGGCCGCACGCCGGCGAAGCTCGCGATCACGTCGGGGTGCCAACCGGTCTCGTGCTGCAGCGAGCGCAGGTAGGCGTCGAGCGCCTCGCGGCAGGCGCGGTCGTCGTGGTCGTCGGGGTCGCAGACCGAGAAGAGGGCGCTGGGTCGGCGGCCGAGACCGGTCGCGTGGTCGCGGGCGTAGGCCTCGATGGCGGCCACGAAGGCGTTCTTGCGGACGGGCGCGCCGACGACGACGGCGTCGAAGCGGTCGAGGTCGGGCGCCGAGTCGGAGCTGGCGACGGAAGGCCGGTGGCCGGCCGAACGCATCTCGTTGGCCACCTTCTCCGCGATCCGCCGGGTGTGCCCGAGCTCGGTCGCGTAGACGATCAGGACCTCAGCCATCCTCGCTCTCCTCGTGGCCAGCGTGGCTCCTGCGCGCGGTGAACGGAAGGTGCAGCCGTCCCGGTAGAATGGCCGGTGGCGTCGTCGTCGATCTCGGTCGGCGCGTCGCCCTCCGGAGGTGCGGCCATGATCACGAGGCAGAGCGATGAACCCGACCCCCTCCGGCGCACCCGCCACGCAGGGCGCGCCTGACGGTTTCGACGCCGATCCGATCGGCACGCTCAGCGCGGAACTGGCGCAGTGCATCGCCGAGCGGCGTTTCGACCGCCTGAAGCAGCGGCTGCGCAGCGGCGAGATCCCCGACGTCGCGGAGGCGATCGACCGTCTCCCCGCGGAGCAGGAGGCCGTCGCCTTCCGTCTGCTCGATCGCGAGCGGGCCTTCGAGGTGTTCGAGCACCTCTCCTTCGACGCCCAGGAGCACCTGCTGCACACGCTCTCCGACGCGGACGCGGCGGCGGTGCTCGAGGAGATGTCGGCGGACGACCGCACGGCGCTGCTCGAGGAGCTGCCGGGCAAGGTCACCGTCCGCATGATCAACCTGCTGTCGGCGGAGGAGCGGGCGACCGCGCTGCAGCTGCTCGGCTACCCCGAGGACTCGATCGGTCGGCTGATGACGCCGGACTACGTGCGCGTCAAACCCGCCTGGACCGTCGCGGAGGCCCTGGCCCACGTGCGCGTCTTCGGCGAGGACTCCGAGACGCTGAACGTGGTGTACGTCACCGGTCCGGGCGGCGTCCTGATCGACGACCTGCGCATCCGCCAGCTGCTCACCGTCGATCCGGAGACGCGGATCGAGTCGCTCATGGACCGCGCCTTCGTGGCCCTGAACGTGCTCGACGACCAGGAGACGGCGGTGGCCACCTTCCGGCGGCACGACCGCTCGGCCCTGCCGGTCGTCGATGGCGCCGGCGCGTTGGTCGGCATCGTCACCGTCGACGACGTCCTCGACGTGCAGGAGCGCGAGGCGACCGAGGACATCCAGATGCTGGGCGGGGTGCAGGCGCTCGACGACCCCTACCTGCAGGTCCCCGTGTGGACGATGGTGCGCAAGCGCGGGGTGTGGCTCGTCATCCTGCTGTTCGGCGGCATGCTGACCGCGGAGGCGATGGCGTTCTACGAGGACGAGCTTGCCAGCGCCGTGGTGCTCGCGATCTTCCTACCCCTCATCATCGCGTCCGGCGGCAACAGCGGCGCTCAGGCGGCCACGCTCATCACCCGCGCTCTCGCGCTCGGGGAGGTGCGCCTGGCGGACTGGTGGCGCGTGATGCGGCGGGAGCTCGCTTCCGGCTTCCTGCTCGGGATCGTCCTCGGCGTCTTGGGGTCCGCCCGCATCGCGCTCTGGGCGCTGGCGTTCGGTGCCTACGGCGAGTACTGGCCCCTGGTCATGCTCACGGTGGGCGTGTCGCTCGTCGGCGTCGTCGTGTGGGGCTCGCTCTCCGGTTCGCTCCTCCCGCTGCTGCTCAAGCGCCTGGGGGCCGACCCAGCGACCTCCTCGGCGCCCTTCATCGCCACCCTGGTGGACGTCACCGGGATCGTCATCTTCTTCACGATCGCGACGTGGTTCCTGGGTGGCACGCTGCTGTAGCCGCAGCGTCCGTTCGTCGTCGGTGGCCTAGAGCTAGAGCCCGTAGTGCTCGCGCGCCTGGCGGATCTGGGCCGTGTGGTGGTCGCCGTGCCAGGCGTAGAGCAGGGCCAGGCGCCAGGTCGCGCGGGGCGCGGGGTCGGCGCGGACGTGCCACGGGCGCTCGAGGTCGGCGGGCGACGCGCCGCGCAGGAGTTCCACCCAGCGGAGGTGGAGTGCGGCGAGGAGGTCGAGCGAGGCCTCCGTGGGGACCCGGGTGTCCGCCGTGGCGGCCCAGGCGTCGATATCGACGCTCTCGACCAGGGGCGCCTCCTCGGTCAGCGCTCGCTTGGTGCGCAGGAAGGCGTTCATGTGGCTGTCGGCCAGGTGGTGGACGACGGTGCGGATGGGCCAGGCGCCGTCGCGGATCGGGTGGTCGAGGTCGCCGCAGCCGTCGAGGGTCGCGCGCAGCGCCGCCGGCAGCGCCTCGATGCGGTCGATGGCGACCATGACGGCGCCGAGGTCGAGGGCGGGTGGCAGGTCGGGGCGACCGATGGGGTAGACCTCGAGCACGGTGGGACCTCCGGGGGATGCGTTGACCGATGCTACCGCTCACCGGGCTCGCGCGAGTCGGCCATGGGACGTTGCTCAGGCGCGCCCGCGGGGTCGCCGGGCCTATCCTGGAGACACCGGACGCCACCGCGTCACCGCTCGTCTCACGGTTTTCGGAGGACCGCCCATGCACCCCAAGCACACCCAGCCCGACCCGGTCGGCGCGCCGCAAGGCCCGCTGCACGGCGTCCGCGTGATCGATCTCAGCCGCGTGCTCGCCGGCCCCTTCGCCACGATGCTCATGGGCGATTTGGGGGCCGACGTCATCAAGATCGAGGCGCCCGTCGGCGACGACACCCGTCGCTGGGGACCGCCGTGGGTGGCGGGCGAGAGCGCGTACTACACCTGCACCAACCGCAACAAGCGGGGCATCGTCCTCGACTTCCGGTTGGATGCCGCCCGCGAGGCGCTCAAACGGCTCGTCAGGGAAGCCGACGTCGTCATCGAGAACTTCCGCGTCGGCACGATGGAGAAGTGGGGCCTGGGGTACGAGGAGGTCCTGCGCCCCCTGAACCCGCGTCTGGTGTACTGCAGCATCACCGGATACGGCCGCAGCGGGCCCGCCGCTCACCTGCCGGGGTACGACCCGATCATCGAGGCCGTCGGCGGGTTCATGGCGATCAACGGCGAGGAGGGCGGGCGCCCGCTGAAGGTCGGGGTCGCGGTCATCGACGAACTCACGGGCTGCCAGGCCGCCTTCGCGATCACGGCCGCCCTCCTGCACCGCGACCGCACCGGCGAGGGCCAGCGCGTCGATCTGTCGCTCTTCGAGTCGGGGCTGTCGGCGCTCGCCAACCAGGCCTCCGCCTACCTCATGGGCGGCGAGGTCCACCCGCGGCTCGGCAACGCCCACCCCCACATCGTGCCGACCGACAGCTACGAGACCCGCACCGGCCCGCTGATGGTCTGCGTCGGGAACGATCGGCAGTTCCAGCGGCTGTGTGACCTGCTCGGCGCGCCGGAGGTCGCCTTCGACGAGCGCTTCGCCAACAACCGGCAGCGGGTGGCGCACCGGCGCGAGCTCGGCGAGGTGCTCGGCGCGCTGTTCGCGCCCGTCGACGCCACCGCCTTCAGCGAGCGCTGCAACGAGGCGGGCGTGCCCGTGGCGCCGGTGCTCGAGATCGACCAGGTCTTCGAGCACCCGCAGGTCGAGGCGCGCGACATGCTCATCGAGTTCGAGCACCCGACGGTGGGGCCGATGAAGCAGGTCGGCTTCCCGATCAAGTTGAGCAACACGCCCGCGGCCGTGCGCTACCCGCCGCCCCTGCACGGCCAGCACACGGCCGAGGTCCTCGCGGAGATCGGGCTGACCCTGGCGGACGTCGCGCCGGTCGACGCGGCGACCGACCCCGACGGCGAGCCCGCCTGCATCGGTTGAGCGGCGCCGGGGTGCACGGCGGGTAGGCGGCCGGCAGCCGACGCGGGCGCTGCCGACACGTGCCGCCTGGAGCCCGTACGATGGCGCATGCGCGCCATCCTGGTCGACGCCCCGCGCGGCGTCCCGACGCCGGCTACCGTTCCCGACCCCGTTCCCCCGCCGCACGGCGCGGTCGTGCGGGTGTGCGCCACGGGCGTGTGCCGCAGCGATTGGCACGCCTGGGTCGGCCACGACCCGACCGTCCGTTGGCCGCACGTGCCGGGCCACGAGTTCGCCGGCGAGGTCGTCGCCGTCGGGTCCGAGGTGCGCGGCGCGTGGCTCGGCGCGCGCGTGACGGCGCCCTTCTGCTGCGGCTGCGGCGCCTGCGGGACGTGCCGCCAGGGCCACACCCACCTCTGCGAGCGCGAGTTCCAGCCGGGGTTCGATGGCTGGGGCAGCTTCGCCGAGTACGTGGCGGTGCCGTGGGCCGACGTCAACCTCGCGCGGCTGCCGGAGGGCCTCGGTTTCGACGAGGCGGCCTCGCTCGGCTGTCGCTTCATGACGGCCTTCCACGGCCTCGTCGAGCGCGCCGCGCTGCGGCCGGGCGAGACGGTCGCCGTCTTCGGCTGCGGCGGCGTGGGCCTGGCGGCGGTGGCGATCGCGGCGGCCGCGGGCGCGCGGGTCGTCGCCGTCGACCTGGTGCCCGCGAAGCTGGCGCTCGCCCGCGAGTTGGGCGCGAGCCTCGTGATCGACGCCTCCCGCGACGGTCCGGTGGCCGCCATCGCCGAGGCGACCGGCGGCGGCGCCGACGTGACGGTCGACGCCCTCGGGAGCCGTGCCACGAGCGCGCAGGGGGTCCTGTCGCTGCGTTCGCGCGGCCGGCACGTGCAGCTCGGCCTGCTGCTCGGCGACGAGGCCGACCCTCCGCTGCCGCTGCAGCGGGTGGTCCGGCACGAGCTTACCGTCGTCGGGGGGCACGGCATGCCCGCGCGGGCGTACCCGCGGCTCTTCCGCTTCCTCGAGCGGGGCCGCGTCCCGCTTGCTCGGTTGATCGGCGAGCGGCGGCCGCTGGACGAGGCGGGCGCGGCGCTTGCGGCGATGGAGCGTTTCGCGCCCGTCGGCGTGACGCTGCTGCACCCCATGCCGTAGGCGTGGGTTGACCTGCGGGCGCGGCGCCGGTAGGTTGCCGCATCGGTTGGGTGTTCCCCGGGACGGGACGCTGGAGGTGGCGGCGAGGGTGGAACGCGAGCAGCGACCGGCAGCGCAGCCGGGTTTCGGCGAGGTGGTCTGGGCGCCCACGCCCGAGCGCGTCGGGGCCGCCCGGCTGACGGCCTTCATCGGCGCGGTCAACGCCCGGCACGGCCTCGGGCTGCGCGACTACGACGACCTCTACCGCTGGAGCGTCGACGACGCCGGGGCCTTCTGGTCGAGCTGGTGGGACGCCGCCGGCGTGATCGGCGTGAGTGGTCAGGTCGTCCTCGAGGACGGCGAGCGCATGCCCGGCGCCCGCTGGTTCCCCGAGGCGCGCCTGAACTACGCCGAGAACCTGCTGCGCTTCGCATCGGCGCCCGACGCGGCCACCCGCCCGGCCCTGATCGGGTGCGACGAGGCGGGCCGACGCAGGCTGCTGACGTTCGCGCAGCTGCGTTCGCAGGTCGCCGCGTTCGCCGCGGCGCTGCGGCGCGACGGCGTCGGGGTCGGCGACCGCGTGGTCGGCTTCGTGCCCAACGCGCCGGAGGCCGTCGTCGCGATGCTCGCCGCCGCGTCGCTCGGCGCGGTGTGGAGCTCGTGTTCGCCCGACTTCGGCACCGAGGGGGTGCTCGACCGCTTCGGCCAGGTCGAACCCAAGGTGCTCGTCGCGGCGGACGGGTACCGCTACGCGGGGAAGCGTATCGACGTCCGCGAGCGGCTCGCCGCCGTCGCCGCGCGCTTGCCGACCGTCGAGCGGCTGGTCGTGTTCCCCTTCCTCGAGGCCGCCCCCGACCTGGGTCCGGTCCCGGGCGCGGTGGCGTGGGACGCCTACCTCGAGGTCGACCCCGAACCGCTCGAGTACGTGCCACTCCCCTTCGACCACCCGCTCTACGTCATGTTCTCCTCGGGCACCACCGGCGTTCCCAAGGCGATCGTGCACGGCGCCGGCGGGACGTTGCTGCAGCACCTCAAGGAGCACGTGCTCCACACCGACCTGACGCCCGACGACGTCATCCTCTACGTCACGACCTGCGGCTGGATGATGTGGAACTGGCTGGTGAGCGCCCTCGCCGTCGGTGCCGCCGTCGTCCTGCACGACGGTTCGCCGTTCGCGCCCGACCCGGCCGCGCTGTGGGACCTCGCCGAGCAGGAGCGCGTGAGCGTGTTCGGGACCAGTGCCAAGTACCTCGCCGCGCTCGAGAAGAGCGGCGCGCGGCCGCGCGCGACGCACGACCTCGGCGCGCTGCGGGCCGTGCTCTCCACCGGCTCGCCGCTCCCACCCGAGGGCTTCGCCTACGTCTACCGCGACGTCAAGGACGACCTGCTCCTCGCCTCGATCTCCGGCGGGACCGACATCGTGTCCTGCTTCGCGTTGGGGTGCCCCACCCGGCCCGTGCGCGCCGGCGAGCTGCAGTGTCGCGGCCTCGGGATGTCGGTCGACGTGTGGGACGACGACGGCCGGCCGGTTCCCGCCGGCGTCAAGGGCGAGCTCGTGTGCACGCGACCGTTCCCATCGATGCCGGTGGGGTTCTGGGGCGACCCGGACGGCGCGCGCTACCGTGCCGCCTACTTCGAGCGCTTCCCCGGCGTGTGGGCGCACGGCGACTACGCCGAGCGCACCTCGAGTGACGGCCTGGTCATCCACGGCCGATCGGACGCGGTGCTCAACCCGGGCGGGGTGCGGATCGGCACCGCGGAGATCTACCGCCAGGTGGAGAAGGTCCCCGAGGTGCTCGAATCGCTGTGCATCGGTCAGCCGTGGGACGGCGACGTGCGGGTGGTGCTGTTCGTGCGCCTGCGCGCCGGGCTGACGCTCGACCGCGCGTTGGTCGATCGCATCCGCGCCACGGTGCGCCGGCACGCGACGCCGCGGCACGTGCCGGCGGTGGTGCTGCAGGTGCCGGACGTGCCGCGGACGAAGAGCGGGAAGATCGTCGAGCTGGCGGTGCGCGCGGTCGTGATGGGGGAGCCCGTGCGCAACCTCGAGGCGCTCGCCAACCCCGAGGCGCTCGAGCACTACCGCGATCGGCCGGAGTTGGGGCGTCGGTGAACGAGACGGAGCACGTGGACCGATGCGCCTCGGCGCCGGGTCAGTTGACGACGGTGCGGATGAAGGCCTCGGTCTCGGCCGATGCCTTCTGCATGACCTCGTCGATCAGGCCGCCGAACATGCGGGCGACGAGCCCCGAGTTCATCCGCGCGACGTAGGTGGTGCCGTCGCTGGTCTCGTACACCGACACCCGGCAGGGCATCATCGGCGTGACGATGCGCTCGTCGTCGCGTTCGAGGATCTCGATCGAGTGCTTCGACGAGCACAGGTCGAACACGGTGACGCCGGGTACGTCGGCGCCGTGGCGGGCCACGACGGCCTGCATGTCGGTGTGGTTGAGGATCGACCAGCCCGCGTCGGCCGCGGCCTCGCGGAAGACGGCCACGGTCTCCTCGTAACCGTACGGGCTCTCGTCCTGCAGCATCATCAGCGAGGGCGCCTGGGTCCAGACC
>CAZJUA010000112.1:0-3853 GCA_964549045.1 uncultured bacterium
GGCGTTCCTGGCCGTGCCCTGCCACGCGGCGTCGTGCGACCAGGCCGTCCGTTCTCCGAACGTCATGCCCCGCTCCTGCTCGAGCGCTGCGTCCAGGCAGTCGATGGCGCTTTGGCTGAGGGCGTCGAGATCGCACGTCGCCAGCACTTCGATGCGCCTTCGATCCTGCACGTTCAGGTGCCGCCGGCCGACCTCGGCCAGTTCCGGGTCGACGCCCAGAACCGAACTCGGGTCGCGGAGGTGTTTCAGCAGGTCGTAGAGGTGCGACGGGACCGGCCCAAAGTTCATGGCGACGTAGCGGTCGCCGACGATCGGCCTCAGGTACTCGGCCAGGTGCCGTTTCTCGGCGTCGTACAGCACCTTGAACACGGAGTGCAACGTGGGCCGCGTCTGCCGCTCTGCGATGTACGTCAGTGCCGCGACGGCCAGTTCTGGATCGACGCTGTGGGGTCGACCGATCGTGAGCGTCATGGTCGGGAACTGCGCTCCTTTCGCGTCGAGACGGCGTACGGCGGCGGGTTCGAGGAAGGCGCGCACCTCGGTCGAACTGAGCGGTCGACGGGCGGTGGGCGCTGTGAACCGAAGCATAGCGCGGTCGGTGGTGATCGGGGCGTTGTGGACGCGGGTGGAGCCCAAGACGTTTGGGCATCGCGGCACACCTTGTGTGTTGCGTTTCAACGGCAGTTGCTGCCAACTGCCGTCGGATCGCAACATCGTGCCCGATCCAGCGGCCCACCTCCTCGACCTCGTCGACCGCCTCAGCCTCGTCCGGGCCCGCGACTTCGCAAACGCTGGCATCCCCGCTGTCTAGCTCCCGTGGCTCGGCCGGCCATCGGTGCGAGGAAGACGTTTGCGGACCTGTTCGAGTTCCGCTCGCGCATTGGATTGGGCGTTGCCCTCGAGGCACTCGCTCCGCCGGCGCCCCCGGATCGACGGCGTCAAGCGGGTCCTGCAGTCGTGCCTGGAAACTACGATCGCGTGAGGGACCTGGCGGTGAGCGCCCAGGTGACGCGCGTGCCGCGACCGCCCCGCCCCGCGTATCCTCGCCGCAGCGTGCGCATCCAGGCCGACCCGACCTTCGTCCCGTGCCCCGTCGAGGATGGCGACGAGCTCTACCCGAACGGCATCTTCGTGTTCAACGTCACCCGGATCCTCGAGCACGTCGCGCGCCGTCCCGAGGGGTTCGCGTTCGTGAAGGTCGCGGTGACCAGCTTCCCGCGGTGGGATCGGCCGCTCGTCGACGCCCACGTCGGGGCTGCCGATCTCGCTCGCCCGGTGGTGCTCGCGGAGATCGCGCCAGGGCGCTTCAACCTGATCGATGGCCACCACCGGCTCGAGAAGGCGCGCCGGTGCGGCGTCGAGATGCTGTGGGCCTACCGGCTGGCGGCCGCCCAGCACGTGCGTTTCCTCACGAGTAGGGACGCGTACCTGGCTTTCGTCGACTACTGGAACGGCAAGGTGGAGGAGGCTGGGGAGGCCGACGCATGACCGGCGCCACGTTGTCGGCATCGGCTGTCCGGGCGGGCGAACGGCACCCCCTTCGACATGGTCGACCCGGTGCAGGCGACCGCCCCACATTGGTGCTCCGATCCGGCCGCTGAACGCCGTGGGAGACACGGCGCCGCCGACGAGCCTGGCGCGGAGTCGTAGCCTCGGGCATGCCGCGCCCTCCCCACGACGCCCACCCCGACCACCCGCCCCGCCCCGCGGTCCGCGACGACGGCCTCGTCCGCCTCGCGGCCGAGGGCCCGTGGCCGCTGCCGCCTGCGGAGGTGGAGGGCTTCGTCGAGAACGAGGGCGCCCGGATCTGGTACGCGGCCTACGGTAGCGGTCCGGCGGTCGTCCTGCTGCACGGGGGTCTCGGGAACGCCGGCAATTGGGGGTACCAGGTGCCCACGCTGGTGCGCGCCGGCCACCGCGTGGTCGTGGTCGACGCCCGCGGCCACGGGCGCAGCACCTGGGACGGCCGCCCACTCGGGTACGCGCAGATGGCGGCGGACGTGGCGGCCGTGCTCCGCGCTGCGGGCGTCGATCGGGTGCGCCTCGTGGGCTGGAGCGACGGCGCGGTCGTCGCGCTGCTGCTGGCGGCCACCGACCCCGCGGCCGTGGCAGGCGTCCTGTTCTTCGGCTGCAACGTGGACGCGAGCGGCACCCTGCCGTTCGAGGTCACGCCGGTCGTGGAGCGCTGCTTCCGCCGCCACCGGCGCGACTACGCCGCGCTGTCGGCGACGCCCGACGGCTTCGACGCGCTCGTGGAGGCGGTGACCCGGATGCAGCAGACCCAGCCCGACCTGGCGGCTGCTGACCTCGCGGCCATCGAGGTGCCGGTCACGGTCGTGCACGCCGAGCACGACGAGTTCATCCGCGCCGAGCACGCGGCGTACCTGGCCGCGAGCCTGCCGGACGCGGAGCTGGTGTGGCTCGAGGGCGTGAGCCACTTCGCGCCCGTGCAGCGGCCGGACGTGTTCGACGGCGCGGTGGCGGCGTTCCTCGAGCGGGTTCCGGGCTGATGCGTCGCTGCGGGCGGCGGTCCTGCTCCTGGGCCCGCCGCGCTGCTACCATCGTCCGATCATGGTGCGCTTCTCGGTCCCCCTGATGGCGCTCCTCCTCCTCGTGGCGTGCGCGTCGGCCGAGGGCCCGGTGGCGGGCGACGGCCCGGCGCTGGCGGGCTGCCCGGTCTTCCCGGCGGACCACGCGTGGAACGTGCGGGTCGGCGCCCTGCCGCGCGATCCGGCGTCGGACGCCTACGTCGCCGCGATCGGCCCGGACGCCGTCGTCCATCCCGACTTTGGCGCCGGCCTGTGGGAGGGGCGCGCGATCGGGATCCCGTTCGACCTGGTTGGGCCCGGGCAGGCGGCCGTCCCGGTGAGCTTCCTCTACGCCGCGGAGAGCGATCCCGGGCCCTACCCGATCCCGCCCGACGCGTTCGTCGAGGGCGCCCCCGCGGCCGGGCTGCCGGGGCCGGCGGGCGGCGACCGCCACGTGCTGGTGCTCGACACCGGCGGCTGCATCCTGTACGAGCTGTTCGACGCCGAGCGGCAGGGCGACGGCTCCTGGACGGCTGGGTCGGGCGCCGTGTTCGACCTGCGCGGGTACGCGCTGCGGCCCGACGGGTGGACCTCGGCCGACGCCGCCGGGTTGCCGATCCTGCCGGGCCTGGTGCGCTACGACGAGGTCGCGGCCGGTGAGATCCGGCACGCGCTGCGCTTCACGGCGCCGCGCACCCGCCGGGCCTACGTGTGGCCGGCGCGGCACTTCGCCTCGTCGCTCACCGACCCTGCGCTGCCGCCCATGGGGCAGCGCTTCCGGCTGCGCGCCGACGCCGACCTGAGCGGCTTCTCGGACGAGGCGCTGGTGATCGCACGCGCGTTGCAGGCCTACGGCATGATCCTGGCCGACAACGGCTCGGCGTGGTTCCTGTCGGGCGCGCCCGACGAGCGCTGGGACAACGGCGCCCTGCGCGACCTGCGGCGCCTGCGCGGGAGCGACTTCGAGGCGGTCGACGCGAGCGGGCTCGTGGTCGACCCCGACTCGGGGCGGGCGGCGAGCGGCGAGCGTTGAGCGGTGGCGACGTCCGGGTGCGTCCCAGCTAGGAGATGGCGCCCAAGTCGCTCAGTCGCCGACGGCCGAGCTCAGGCCCTGTCGGCCGACCCGGGTCTCCCGCCCGCTGGCGCCATGAGGATCTCGGTCGCGGCGCCGGTGCGGGACAGCATCGCCTTGCGGTTCAGCCACACGACGACGATGGCGGCGACGCTGAAGGTGAGGGCGGCCCAGGGGAGGGCGTCGGGCCAGATCGGGTTGTTGATCTGGAAGTGGAACAGGACCGCGATGAGGAGGCTGCCCCGGGAGGCGT
>CAZJUA010000113.1:0-8765 GCA_964549045.1 uncultured bacterium
CGCACCGAGGCGTCCCCCACGAGCGCGTCGACCAGCGGTCCGCGGACGGGCTCGAACCACGGCTCGCCGGCGTCCGGGTGGCCGCTCCAGGGCATCGCAGCGGCATCGTGCCAGGCGAAGGCGGCGTGCGTCGCGCGCAGGTGGGCAAGGACCCGTACGACCGCCTCGAGCGGCCGCAGCGCGCGCGCGTCCAGCACGTGCAGCTGCACCCCGTGGCAGACCTCGCCGGCGTGGCTGTCGCTGCGCGGCCGGAACGTCAGCGGGCGGAACAGGAGCCCGGGCAGGTCGAGCCGGTTCAGCGCGTCGGCCAGCGCGTAGCCCTCGAGCCACGGCGCGCCGAGGAGCTGGAAGGGCAGCGTGGTGCCACGCCCCTCGGAGAGGTTGGTGCCCTCGAGCAGCACCAGTCCGGGGTAGAGGCGGACCGCCTCGCGGGTCGGCAGGCCGGGGGACGGGGGCACGAAGCAGCGCCCCTGGAGAGCGGCGTCGGCCTCCGCCACCCGCAGGTCCACCCCGAGGCCGCGCGTGGCCTGCGCGAGCAGCGCCCCGATCGTCAACCCGTGCTGGAAGGGCACGTCGAGGTAGCCGAGGAACGAGCGCAGCGCCGGGTCGAGCGGCGGGCCGTCGACGCGGCGGCCGAGCGGGTTGGGGCGGTCGCAGACGACGACCCGCGTGCCCGTCTCCGCGGCCGCCTCGCACAGCAGGGCGACGGTGGTGGCGTAGGTGTAGCAGCGGACGCCGACGTCCTGCAGGTCGACGACGACCGCGTCGAAAGAACGCAGCACCTCGGCGCTGGGTCGCCGCCGCGGCCCGTAGAGGCTGACGAGCGGCAGGCCGGTGCGTGGGTCGCGCCGGTCGGCGACCGGGGTGGCGTCGTCCTCGAAGCCACTCCAGCCGTGCTCGGGGGTCAGCAGGGCGACGAGCTCGATGCCGGGCGAAGCGCGCAACGCCTCCAGCGTCGGGGCACCGGCGCCCGTCAGCGAGGCCTGGTTCGCCAGCAGCGCGACGCGGCGGCCGTCCAGGAAGCGGCCGGGCTCGGCGAGGAGGGCGTCGATGCCGTACGCGGTCATGGGGTCCCTTCGTCGATCCCGTCGCGCCGCGGCGCCGTTCAGCCCTTCACGGCGCCGGCGGTCAGGCCGGCGATGAACTGCCGCGACATCAGCAGGTAGATGACGAGCAGCGGCAGGCTGGCGAGCACCATGCCGGAGAACACCAGGCTCCAGTTGACCAGGTGCTGGCCGAAGAAGGTCTGCATCCCGAGCGGGATCGTCTTCCAGGTGTCGGTCTGCAGGAACAGCAGCGGGAAGAAGAAGTCGTTCCACCACGGCACCACGTTGACGATGACGACGGTGGCCAGGCCGGGCCGCACGAGCGGCAGCATGATGCGCCAGAAGGTCTGCGTCTCGGTGCAGCCGTCGATGCGGGCGGCGTCCTCGAGCTCGCGCGGCAGGTTGCGGAAGAAGACCGAGAGCAGGAAGACCGACATCGGCATGCCCGACGCCGTGTAGGTGAGGATGAGCGAGAACGGCGTGTCGAGCAGGTTGAGGTCGCGCATGAGCAGGTAGAGCGGCAGGATCCCCAGGCGGATCGGGATCATGATGCCCGCCAGGAAGAACAGGAACAGCACGCCGCGCAGCCGGAAGCTGTAGCGCGCCAGCGCGTAGCCCGCCGGGGCGGCGGTCGCCAGCAGCAGCAGCGCCGAGGCACCCGTGATGAGCAGGCTGTTGCGCAGGTACAGGCCGAAATTGGCCCGCCGCCATACCTCCTCGAAGCCGCCGAGGCCCCAGGACGCAGGGAGGCCGAAGGGGTTGCGGAAGATCTCCGGCGTCGGCTTGAAGGCCGTGAGGATCATCAGCACGACGGGGTAGAGGAACACCGCGGCGAGGACGCCCAGGATCAGGTAGATGGCGACGCGGACCGCGAGGCGGGAGGCGGGGGAGCTGGCGGCCACGTCAGTACTCCGTCTGGCTGCGCTGCGTGAAGCGCACGCCGAAGGCGGACACGAAGCCGATGATGATGAGCATGAGCACGCCGATGGCGGCGGCAATGCCGATCTGGCCGGGCTCGCCACCGGTGGTGGGGTCGCCGAAGGCGGTGCGGTAGAAGAAGGTGGCGAGCAGGTCGGTGGCGTACGACGGCGAGCCCGAAGCTCCCTGCATGACGAACACCAGCTCGAAGGCGTTGAAGTCCCAGATGAAGGTCAGGATCGTCACCATGGCGATCGTGGGCAGCAGCAGGGGCAGGGTGACGTGGCGGAAGTCCTGCCAGGGGCTGGCGCCGTCGACGACGGCGGCCTCGTGGAACTCCCTGGGGATGGCCTGCACGGCCGCCAGGTACACCAGGATGGGGAAGCCGAGCCACGCCCAGGCGTTGACCAGGATGATCGTGACGAGCGCCGTGTCGCTCTGGCCCAGCCAGGGCTGCACCCAGTCGCCGAGCCCCACGCCCCGCAGCCCCTGGCCCACCGCGCCCCAGGTGGGGTTGAGCAGCATGCGCCACAGGAAGCCGACGACGACCAGCGACAGCGTGTGCGGCAGGAAGTAGGCGGCCTGGAAGAAGGCGAAGCCGTGCCACTTGCGCGCCAGCAGGACCGCGACGAAGAGGCCGAGGGTCGTCTGGATGGCGAAGGTGAGGACGAAGAACAGCGCGTTGTGCGAGATGGCGCCCCAGAAGCGTTCGTTGTAGGGCCAGCGCGTGAGCACGGTGACGAAGTTGTCGAGCCCGTTGAAGCCGCGCCGCAGGTAGCCGTCCCACTCGTACACGCTGTAGGTCAGCGAGGAGATCAGCGGGTAGGCCATGAACATGCCGTAGATGACGAGGGCGGGCGTGAGAAACAGGACGAGGTGTCCGTGCTTGCCCCACCAGCTTCGGGCGTCGCGCATCGCCTGCCTCCTGGATCGTTGGGATCGGCGTCGGATATCGCACTCGGAAGGAAGATATCGATCGGTGGGGGGCGCCACCGTGCACGCCCCCCACGCTCGGTCCGTCGGCGGCGACCTACCGCCCCGCCGACACGCGGCTCACTGGAAGCCTTCGAACCACTCCGCGACGCCGCGCTGAATGTTGGTCACGGCGTCCGCGACGGCCTTGTCGCCCGCCATGACGGCCTGCATCTCGTTCTGTAGCAGCGTCGAGCCGCTCGGCTGACCGAAGCGGAAGGCGGTGAGCATAAGGTACGGGGTGCCCTGCTCGTTCATCATCTCGACCATGCCCGCGAGCGATTCGCTGGTCGGCGTCGTGCCTGGCACGGCCGAGATCTGCTGCAGCTCGTCGGTGAACATCTGGCCGAACTCCTGGCTGGCGAGGAACTCGACGAATCGCAGCGCGGCCTCCTGATGCGGGCTGTTGGCGTTGATGCCGTAGGAGCCGTCGACGTAGAAGCTGATGGCGGTGGGCGTCGCGGCGTCGTCGGCCGGCACCGCGAAGGAGCCGATGCGCAGGTCGGGGTTCAGCTGCGCCATGTTGCCGAGCTCGTACGAGCCCGCGGCGAACATGCCGGCCTGCTCGAAGGCGAACAGGGTCTGCATGTCGGTGTAGCCGACGCCCGTGTAGTTCTCGGCCAGGTACGGCCGCAACGCCACCATGCGCTCGAGCGCGGCGGCGAAGCGCGGGTCGGTGAAGTCGGTCTCCCCGGCGGTGATCTCCTGGAAGAAGGGCGTGCCGCCGTAGAAGGTCGGGCCGACCGCGCCGAACAGCGTCTCGTTCGTCCAGCCGTCCTTCGTGCCGTTGGCGAACGCGTAGACACCGGCGTCCTTGAGCGCGTCGCCGACCGCGAGGAGCTCGGCCCAGGTGGTGGGCTCCTCGAGCCCGAGGCGCTCGAACATGTCGACGTTGTAGAGCACTTGGACCGTCTGCAGCGCGAACGGCACGCCGTACACGCCGCCGTCGGCACGGTTGGTGGCGCCGAGCAGGATGCCGGGATCGAACTCGGCGAGCGCGGGCACCTTGTCGTCGAGGCGCACCAGCAACCCGGCCTGGGCCAGCGACTCCATGCCGCCGTAGGCGCGCAGGTGGACGATGTCGGGGCCGCCGCCGCCCTGCAGCGCGGTGGAGAGGATGGTGTTGTACTCGGTGTTCAGGTAGGGGGTGAAGGTGACGTCGATGTCGGGGTTCTCGGCGTGGAAGGCGGCGATGAACTTCTCGTAGGCGGCGACGTCTTCGGTGCGCCAGCTCCAGAAGCTGAGGGTGGTCTGCGCCAGCGCGGCGGCCGCGAAGGCGAAGACCAGGGAGACGGCGAGGGCGCGGATGGTGCGGGACATGCGGGCCTCCTTGGGTCGGCAGGCGACGCGCCGGCTCCGCTGCGGGTGGCGACGGCGACGACTGCTGGCGAGTAGCGCGTGTAGACTATACCAGTCGCGTACCAGTTGGGTCAACGGGTGCGGGTCGCCGCCGGACGCTCCGCGAGCCCTCATCGAGACGCGGCGCCGCGCCGCGCTACGCCACCCGTCCCAGCCCGCCGCGCCCGAACTACGTCCCCGCCAGCCGGACCCCGAGCTTGCCCGTCGCCTTCACCCGGTACATCGCGTCGTCGGCGGCGCGCAGCAGGGCGTCGGCATCGACGCCGTCGTCCGGGAAGAGGGCGACGCCGATGCTGGCGCCGAGCTCGCTCGCGACGCCGAGGGCCGCGGGCGCGCCCTCCGCGGCCGCCAACAGCTTGCGCGCCACGACCACCGCGTCCTCCACCTGCTCGACGTCGGTGAGCAGGGCGCCGAACTCGTCGCCACCGAGGCGCGCGACGGTGTCCTCTGCCCGCAGCGACGCCGCCATCCGCTCGGCGACCTGCCGCAGCAGCGCGTCGCCCACCTCGTGGCCATGGCGGTCGTTGACCTGCTTGAAGCCGTCCAGGTCGATGAACAGGAGCGCCACCCGGCGACCCTTGCGGCCCGCGGCGGCCAGCGCCTGCCCGAGCCGATCGAGGAAGAGCCGCCGGTTGGGCAGCTCGGTCAGCGCGTCGTGCGTCGCCAGCCGCTCGAAGCGGGCGTGCTCCGCCTGCAGCTCCGCCTCGAGGACCCGGCGCTGAACGGCCGCCGACACCTGCGCGGCGATCGCCTCCGCGGTCGCCCGGTCGTCGTCGTCGAAGGCGTCGTCCCGGTCGAAGTGATCGAGGTTGAGCAGGCCGTGGATCTCGCCGGCCAGGGTGATCGGCACGCACAGGGTCACCCGGATCTCGCCGCGACGGCCGACCCCTTCGAGGACGTCGAGCTTCTCCGGCTCGAGCCCGATCGGGGCGTGGCCCTGGACGCGCTCCGTCACCGGCTCGCCGGCGTGCCCGATGTCGGCCAGCGTCAGCGTGAGCTCGCGCAGCGCCTCGAGGTCGTAACCGACCGCGGCCTCGAATCGGAAGGCGCCGTTGCCGAGCCACAGCAGGATGCTGCCGGCCTGCGCGTCCGGGACGATCTCGACGGCGCGCTCCAGCGCGTGCTGGTAGAAGTGGGCGTCGACCATGCTGCCCAGCAGTTCGTTGGTCAGCGCGACCAGCGCGCCTCGGAAGGCGACCTCGCGCTCCAGGCGGAGCTGCTCCGCGACCCGCTGGGTGACGTCGCGGGCGCTGAAGGCTGCCCCGATGAAGCGGCCGTCCTCGTCGAGCAACTGGATCATCGTCTCGAAGTAGCGGAAACCGCCGTCGGCGTGCGGTGAGCGGTGAACGATCACCCCGCCGGCGCGGCTGGCGAAGCGCTCGCCGATCAGCTGCTCGAGGTACGCGTGTTCGTCCTGGTGGATCACGTCCCGCAGCGTCCGGCCGATCAGCTGCTCGGGTGCGTAGCCCATGACGGCGCTGACGCTGGGGCTGACGTAGGCGATGCGCATGGCCCCGTCGACGATGACCAGCAAGTCCCGCAGCGACGACAGCGCCCGCCGGAGGACATCGTCGGTGACGACCAGGCCCGGGTGATCGGCCTCGCTGCCGGCATCGTCCACGTTGAGCGCCACCTCCGAGACGGCAGCCTATCCGATTCCGGCCGTCGAAGGACGCTCGTTCGCACGCCGCGAGACCGGTCGGACGGCGCTCAGAGCTCTGCCCGGGCCCGGTCGAGCGCGGCCAACACGGCCGCGGGGCCCTCGTCGCGTCCCGATGGCTCACAGGTGTGGCTCGCGCCGCCGAGCCTGGCGGCGGCGCGCCGCGTCTCGAAGCTCGCGCGGGGGTGTCGGCAGACGAAGCCGGCGAGCCGTCGCGCGCCCGCACGGGCACCGCGACGATGGAGGATCCGCGCCATGGTTCCCATGGCGCCCAAACCCGCCACGAGCAGTTCCTCCTGCCGGGCACGCGTCAGCGCGGCATGCACGGCCGTCGTGGCCGCTTCGTCGTCGCCGGACGCCAGATCGATCTCGGCCCGACAAACCGTGGCCACGACCGACATCGCCCCGGTGGTGAGCCATCCCGCGTACCACCTCGGGTCGGGCCCGCGCCCGAACTCGTCGATCCGACGCCGCGCGGCTTCGAGGTCGCCCGCCAGCAGCGCAGTGCGCGCCAGCGTGTACAACGCAAGATCGTACGAGGCTTCCGGCCCGTGCCTCCGCCGGTGGTGCTCCAAGGAACGCCGCGCCCACGACTCCGCGCCGATCTGGTCCCCGACGAGGTGCTCGATGCGCGCGAGTGCGGCCATCGCCACCGTTGCTGCGTCGCTCACGGCCTCGACCTCGGCAGCGGCCCGGCCACGACCGGCCAGCGTTCGGCAGCAGAGAGAGCGCGCGCGCCGGAGCCGTCCCCAATCGATGCACACCAGCGCCCGGAGGTTGCGGCGATCGAGCGACCAGAACGGTGCCCGCGCGACGGGCTGCACCCCCTGCGCCTCCCGGACCGACGCCTCCGCGGCCATGAACTCGCCCAACAGGAGCAGGATCCCCGCGCGCCCCGCGAGCACCATCCCCAGCGGATGCGTGGCCCCCAAGGCGCTTGCCTCGCCGACGCACGCGTCGTAACGCATCAAGGCCTCGCTGGCGGTGCCGGCCAACGAGGCACGCGAACTCGCCATCATCAGCGCGCCATCGACGTCGCCCAACTGCCGGTAGAGCACCGCGGCCCGCGAGAACGACACGGTCGCGACCTCGCGGTGCCCGAGCCGCGAGTGGGCGATGCCGTGCCCGCGCAGGGCCCACGCCACCTCGGCCGATCCCGCCGCCGCCTCCAGCAGGGGAAGCCCTTCGGCGAACAGCGAGGCGCCGAGGTCCCCGATCCCCCGCCACGTCCGCGCCGACCCCTGCTGCACGAGCAACAGGCCCGCGAGCACGGCGTCGTCGGCCGCGACCTCGAGCGCTCGCGGGAACAGCTCGTCCTGGAGGTCGTAACGTCCCCATGCCCAGCAGTAGCGCCCCAGGCTCGCGACGGCCGACCGCAACGCAGCGCGCAGCTCGCGTTCGCAGGCCCACTGCCAGGCGGTCGTCACGTTCTCGAGTTCGGCGTCGATCTCTAGCATCATCCGGGCGCCGTCGGCATGTTGGTACGCCTCCTGGCGGGCCGCGATGAACGAGAGGAAGTACGCGGCGTGCCGGTCCCGGCTCGCTTGCAGCTCGTCGGGATGGGCCTCCGAACGCTCCCGCGCGTACTGCCACACCAGCGGATGGCGGGAGAAGCGCCCATCGCCGGAGCGTCGCAGGAACGACTTGTTCATCAGGGCGAGGAGGACGGGCAGCGTGATCGACGCCGCCTCCCGTGCCGCCTGGAGCGAGAAACCGCCCCGGAACGGCGCCAGTCGCCGCATCGCCGCACGCTCGCGCGGTTGCAGCATCGCCCAGGAGTGCTCGAACACCGTGCGCATGCTGGCGTGGCGCGACGGCCGATCGGGCGCCCCGCCGCTGAGGAGGTCGAGCCCGTGCGCCAACTCCGCCTCGATCTGGTCGAGTTCCAGGACGCGCGACCACGCGGCGGCGAGCTCGATCGCCAGCGGCACGCCGCCGAGCCTGCTGCACAGGCGTTCGATCGTCGCGCCGTCCTCGGGTCCGAGTGCGGCTCCGGCGCGCCGCGCGACCTGCACGAAGAGCTCGGCGGACTCCGTCGGCCGCGGATCCGCGATGGTACCGATGCGCGGCGGACCGTGCCGTGCCGCCTCTGCATGGTGGGCGAGACCGTGCACATCCACGACGCATTCGGTCGCGAGGCCGGTCGCCCGCCGCGAGGTGATCAGGACCGTCAGCCGCGGTGCCCCTACCACCCACTCCGCCATCAGCGCCGGTGCCTCGTCCAGGTGCTCCGCGTCGTCGAGCACGAGAAGCATGTGACGCGACGCGAGCGCGCGCAGGACCGTTCGCTTCGGGTCCTCGCCGGCCGCGAGGTCGACACCCGTCGCGCTGGCGACGGCGGCGACGAGGGCACCCTCGCTCCGCACGGCCGCCAGCTCGACGAAGCTGGCACCCGCCTCGAAGCGGTCGGCGACCTTCCTCGCGACCTCGATCGCGATGCGCGTCTTGCCGACGCCGCCCGGGCCGACCAGCGTCAGCACGCGGCAGGCGGCATGGACGATCGTCCTCGACACGTCCGCGACGAGGCCGCTGCGCCCGACGAAGGGCGTGGGTGGCACGGGCAAGGCGGCCGCCCCTCCACGGGACGACGCAGCCCTCGCGCGGTCGCGAGCCTCGGAGAGCGGAGGGGCCGCGCTCTCGGATCGCTCGGCCCCGATCGCGGCCCCGAGTGCCCGCGTCGCCGGCTCGGGCTCGCCATCGAGTTCCTCACGGCAGAGGCGCTCGAACTTCGCGAGGACCGAGAGCGCTTCGGTGCGGGCGCCACGGCGATCGAGGGCCTCCATGAGCGCCCGCAGCACGACCTCGTCGAA
>CAZJUA010000114.1:0-2204 GCA_964549045.1 uncultured bacterium
CGCCGAAGCTCGGCGTCGCGACGGTCAGGTCGGCGGTGTGCAGGAACGAGGGCACGTTGCGGAAGCGCACCTCGCCGACGCGGCGGCCGTCCCACTGCACGATGGCCTCGATGAAGCCGGCCGGCGCGTCGATGCCGACGCGGGTCTCCGGGATCGTGCGGGTCACCAGCCCCTGCGCCACCGCGACGGTGGCGAGCGCGACGATGCCGTGCCCGCACATGTCGGAGTAGCCCTGGTTGTGCATGAAGATCACGCCCAGGTCGGCGGCGGCCGTGACGGGCTCGGTGAGGTAGGCGCCGTACATGTCGGCGTGGCCGCGCGGCTCGAGGATGAGGGCGCGGCGGACGTGGTCGAGCTCCTCGCGCACCCAGCGGCGCTTCTCCAGGATGGTGGCGCCCGGGATGCGCGGAACCCCGCCGGTGACGATGCGCAGCGGCTCGCCGCCGGTGTGGGCGTCGACGGTGGTGTAGGCGGCGGCGAACTCCATGTGCGAAGGCTACCCGTTCCGCGTCAGGGCCCGAGCGAGGCCAGCGAGGTGACCAGAACGCCGTCGGGCCGCAGGTAGGTGGGCGTGTCGGCCGCGACGACGAGGAGGCCCGCGCAGCGCGCGGCGGTGGCCGTGTCGAGCTTGGCCCGGAGCGCCAGGAGCTGCGTCGCCCCCTCATCGATGCGGCTCGCGCCCAGCTTGCTCTCCACGGCCAACCAACGGCCGTCCCGATGCTCGACGATGGCGTCGACCTCGAGCCCCTTGTTGTCGCGGTAGAAGCGCACCTCGGCCCGCAAGGGCTGCGCCAGCACCCGCAGGTCGTGGGTCACCTGCGACTCGAACAGGAAGCCCGTCCACTCGATCTCGGACGAGAGCAGCCGCTCCGGCGTCGCGCCCAGGGCGGCCACGGCCAGGGAGGGGTCGGCCAGGTGCCGCTTCGGCGTGGCGGCGAGCCGGATGTGGGAGCGCAGGCGAGGGCTCCACGCCGGCTGGTCCTCGACCAGGTACAGCCGGCCGAGCGCGCGCGCATGGTCCGTTCGCGTGTTGATCGAGACGTTCGTCTCGCCCGCCAGGGCGACCGCCGCCAAGCTCGCGTCGGTGGCGATGTTGCGGGCGAACCCACGTACGAGCCGCGTGAGCGCGTCGGGGTCGCGGCGCACGCCGTCGACGCGGGGAAGGTCGACGTGGACGATCGCGTGCAGGTACTCGGCGTTCGCGTCCAACGCGTCGTCCACCCCGAGGGTCAGGTTCGCGGGCCATCCGCCAACGGCCAGGTGGCCCACGACCTCGCGTACGCCCATGCGCGCCGCGTCGGGCGTGGGCGCGGTGCCGTCGAACAGGGCCCGGAGTGAGGTGCGTCCGCTGGCCAGCCCGCGCTCGAAGAACGTGAGCGTGCGCATGGGGACGCGAGCGAACCGGCCGGCGCCCGAGTGCGACGTGGGCTCGTCGGCGGGCGTGGCGGAGCCAGCGAGGAGGTACAACCCTTTGCCCCCGGTGTCGTCGACGCGGCCGCGGACCGCGTTCCAGACGCCGGGTGCCAGCTGGAACTCGTCGATCAGGCGCGGCGACGCGCCGTCTAGGACCAGATCCGGGTCGACCTGGGCCGCCTGGCGCGCAGGTGCGTCGCGGTCGAGCCGGGCCGCGGACGCGGCGATCCGCAGGGCCGTGGTCGTCTTGCCGACGGCCTTGGGGCCCTCGAGGAGCACGGCGCCGTGCGTACGTAGCCGGTCGCGGACGACGTCTTCGACGATGCGCTCGAGCATGTGGGGCTCCTCCCTTGCAGGGTGGATCGGCCGGGTCGCAGGTCCGAGGTATGCCGCAACAGCGCGGGCTGTGAACATCGTACCCAGATGACTGTGAGAATCGTACCGGATTGGCTGTGAAGATCGTACTCAGTTCGCTGTGAGCTTCGTACCCACGGCTACCGCCTCGGCCGCTGCGTGCCGCGCGCGGACCCGCCGATCCTCGTCGCCCGCCCGTGCGCCACCGGTACGCTGGGGCCATGCCGCAACCCGCTCCCGAAGTCGTCGCTCGACTTGCAGGTGGCCTCATCGCGTCGTGTCAGCCGGTCCGGGGCGGGGGCTTCGATCGTCCCGAGCTCGTGGCGCTGTTCGCGCTCGCGGCCCTGGACGGCGGGGCCGTCGGGCTGCGCCTCGAGAGCCTGGTCGACCTCCGCGCGGTGCGCGCGGCGCTGGACGCCGCCGGGCGGTCGGTGCCG
>CAZJUA010000115.1:0-2397 GCA_964549045.1 uncultured bacterium
CGCGGGCCTGGGCTTCGCCTACGCCGACGTGACTGACAACAGCGACGGCGCCTGCCTCGGCACCGAGTTCGGGTTCACCGCGCTCGCCAGCCTCGACGCCAACCCGTTCGATCTCAAGCGCCGGTTCGAGGGCCACGGGCTCACCATCACCAGCTACTGTGCGCACGCGAACCTGCTCGACGCCAGCGCCCCCTGGCGCTACGGCACCGCCCAGATCGTCAAGGCCGTGCGCGCGTCGGCGGCGATCGGCGTGCAACACGTGATCACGACCGAGGGCGACCCGAAGACGGCGTTCGGGCGAGGCCTGAGCGAGCGCGAGGCGCTCTTCACGATCCGCGAGAAGCTGCACGAGCCGTTGCGCGTGGCCGAGGACCACGGCGTGAAGATCCTGCTCGAGCCGCACGGGCGTTACACCGACTCCGTCGACCACATGGAGCACCTGCTCGAGGCGTGCGACTCGCCGGCGCTCGGCATCAACCTCGACACCGGCAACCTGTGGCTCGGCGGCGGCGACCCGGTCGAGATGGTGAAGCGGCTCGGCCGGCACATCGAGCACGTGCACTGGAAGGACATGCCGCGTGAGCTCGAGCCGCAGCGCGGCAGCGTGTACGGGACCGGCATGGCCGTCTTCGCGCTCGGCCAGGGCGTGGTCGACATCGAGGGGACCGTCCGAGCGCTGCAGTCCGTGGGCTTCGACGGCCACACCACGCTCGAGGTCGCGGGCGACGACGCGGTGCTCGCCAGCAAGGCGTACCTGGAGGCCCTGGGCGCGGTGTCGGCGCGGTAGGCGAGCGGCGGACCCGCGCGCGCGTGACGTAGGCTTGAGCGATGGAACCGCCGGATCACACGCCCGACCCGAAGCCCGCGCCCCACGACGCCGCGGCGCACGCCGCGGCTCACGCCGGCGCCGCCCCGGCCGAGCGTTCCTTGCGGGCGAGCCCGACGGCGGCGCGCGTGCTCGACGCCGTCGCGGCGGCGCCCCGGCGCTGGCTGGTGACGGGCGGGGCGGGCTTCATCGGGTCGCACCTCGTCGAGACCCTCCTGCGCTTGGGCCAGCGCGTCGTCGTGCTCGACGACCTGTCGACCGGCTACCAGCGCAACCTCGACCTGGCGCTGGCCGGGTGCGACGCCGGCAGCGGCGCGGGCGAGCGCCTCACGGTCGTGCGCGGCGACGTGCGCGACGCCGACGGCGTCCGGCGGGCGGCCGAGGGCGCCGACGTCGTCCTCCACCACGCGGCGCTGGTCAGCGTGCCCCTCTCGGTCGACGACCCGCGCACCGCGCACGACGTCAACACCACGGGGTTCCTCAACGTCTTGGAGGCGGCGCGGGCGACGGGTGCGCGGGTGGTGTTCGCCGCCTCGAGCGCGAGCTACGGCGACGACCCCGCGGACGTCAAGACGGAGGACCGCCTGGGTGCGCCGCTGTCGATGTACGCGGCGAGCAAGACCGCGAACGAGACCTACGCGGCGGCGTACGCCAAGGCGTACGGCCTCGGCGTCGTGGGCCTGAGGTACTTCAACGTGTTCGGCGCGCGCCAGGACCCGCGGGGCGCCTACGCCGCCGTGATCCCCAACTGGGTGGCCGCCATGGCGGCGGGGCGCGGCTGCGTCGTCCACGGCGACGGCCTGACGACGCGCGACTTCTGCCACGTCGCCAACGTCGTGTTCGCCAACCTCGCCGCGGCGACGACCGAGGACCGCGACGCGTTCGGCGAGGCGTTCAACATCGGCACCGGCACGCCGACGACGCTGCTCGAGCTGTACACGCGCATCGCCGACGCCTTCGTGCGGGCGACGGGGGCGCAGCGGCCCGACCCGCCGAGCTTCGGACCGTTCCGTGCCGGCGACGTGCGGCACTCGTGCGCGGACGTCGGCAAGGCGGCGCGGCGTCTCGGCTTCGAGCCCGTCGTCGGGCTCGATCAGGGCCTGGACGCGACCGTGCGCTGGTTCGTCGCGCAGCCGGCCTGAGCGCTGCGGTCGGCGCGCGGCGGTGCCGGGGCGCGCGGCCGCCGGCCCCCTCTCACGCCGTTGGCTCGGCCAGCGCCTCCCGCCACGCGAGCCACCGCTCGCGGTTCAGCACCACGTCGTCCGGCAATGCCACCCCGGCCTCGGCCTTGGTCGCCGGCCGCACGTCCGGCTTGCGCCGGCGCGCGAGCTCGAAGACCGTCGTGGGTGGCCCCACCACGTGCAGCACGCGCACGCCCGCGTCGACCAGGCGGCCGGCGTGGCGCGCCGCCAGCGCGATCTCCGGCGCCAGCTCGTCGACGTACGCCTGGCTTGTGCGGACGTCGGTGAAACCCGTCGGGTAGGGCCACGCGCGCGGCCGGAAGCTGGTGCGCAGGATCAGGTGCCGCGGCGCGCGGCGCGCCTCTTCCTCCGCCGCCAGCTTGCTGAGCG
>CAZJUA010000116.1:0-2937 GCA_964549045.1 uncultured bacterium
AGCTGGTGCCCGCCCTGCCGCGCCGAGCTGCCGCTGCTGGAGCGCGCGGCCGCCGACCTCGCCGACGACGCCGTCGGGCTGCTGCTGCTCAACGCCGGCGAGCGCGCCTCCGTCGCCAGCGGCTTCCTGGAGGCCGAGGGGCTCGAGTTGCGCACGCTCGTTGACCCGGACGCGCGTGAGCGCGGCCTCGAGGGCACCGAAGACGTCCTGCGGCGGCTCCGCGCCCGCGGCCTGCCGACGACCTTCTTCGTCGACGCCGACGGCGTGGTGGTGCAGGCGTTCGTCGGCGAACTGACCTCCACGGCGCTGGCCGAGCTTCTCGAGACCGCGTTCGCCGTGCGCTGGTCGCCGTGAGCGTGGCCCTAGCTCCGGCGGGCGGGTCCGGAACCCGGCGCGCCGCGCTCGCACGCCTCGCGCACGGCACCGCCTTCATGTTCGGGCTCTCGCTCGTGTTCGTCGCGCTGGGGTTCGGCGCCGGCCTCGTGGGCGAGCTCTTCTTCGTGTACGACCGCGCGCTGAGCCTGATCGCCGGCGGGCTGCTGGTGGCGTTCGGGCTGGTGCTGATCGGCGTGGTGCGCATCCCGTTCCTGCAGCGCGAGGCGCGCGTGCGTCTCTCGCGTCACCCGGGTGGGCTGGCGGGCTCGACGCTGGTCGGCCTCGCCTTCGGCGTCGGCTGGACGCCCTGCGTGGGGCCGGTGCTCGCCGGCATCCTGGCGCTCGCGGGCAGCGGCGGCGACGCCGCCCGCGGCGGCCTGCTGCTGGGCGCCTACGCGATCGGCTTCGCCCTCCCCTTCCTGGTGATCGCCGCCGTCGCCCCCACGGCCATGCTGGCGCGGCGCGTCGGTCACCGCGGGGAGCGCCTCGCGGGCTGGATGCTGCTCACCGTCGGCGTGTTGCTCCTCTCCGGCCAGCTCGCCCGCATCGCGCCCTTCCTGGCGTCGCTCGGCAGCGTCGAGGGCGTGCTCGCGGGCGTCGCGCCCGGCCTGGCGGTCTCGGCGGCGGCCGGCACGCTGTCGTTCCTGTCGCCCTGCGTGCTGCCGCTGGTGCCCGTCTACTTGGCGTTCCTCACGGGCGTGACGGGTGGCGACGGCCCCGCGGGCGCGCGCCCAGCGGGCGCATGACCGCGGGCAGGTAGGCTGCGCCATGCCCTGGATCGACGTCATCCGCCCCGAAGACGCCAGCGGCGAGCTGGCCGACCTCTACCGCACGATCGCCGGCGCCCGCGGTGGCGTCGCGGACGTGCACCAGGTGCAGTCGCTCAACCCGCGCGCGATGGCGACGCACCTGGAGCTGTACAAGGCGATCTTGTTCCAGCGCTCGTCGCTGTCGCGCCGCGACCGCGAGCGGATCGGCGTGGTCGTCTCGGCGGCCAACGGGTGCCGCTACTGCGTCGCCCATCACGGCCAGGCGCTGCGCAACCTGCGCGAGGACCCGGCGGTCGCGGACGCGCTCGAGGGGGGCGCCATCACGGCACCGGGCCTGAGCGACGGCGAGCGCGCCCTGCTCGCCTGGGCGCGGCACGCCACGCTCGCGCCGGCGAACGCGGACGCCGCCGCGCTGGAGGCCCTGCGCACCCACGGCTACGACGACCGCGCCCTGCTCGACGCCGCCCTCACCGTCGGCTACTTCAACTTCGTCAACCGCCTGGTGCTGCTGCTCGGCGTCGACCTCGAGGAGGGGTACGAGCGGACCTGCGCGCCCGACATGGCGGCGCCCGGCAGTGAGCGGCCGGAGGCGACACCGACGTAGGCTGGACGCATGCCGCCGACCACGCCGCCCGCCGCGGCCTTCCGCATCGGCCGCCGCAGTGGGCCGACGCGCCTGCCGATCGTCGTCGAGCTGCCGCTGCCCGGCGGGCCGCTGGTGCTCGCGACCCGCGAACCCTGGCCGATCGCCAAGGACCTCTTCTGCAGCGAGCTCACCGCCTGGCCGGCCGATGCCGAAGAGCTCGAGCGCGTCCCGGTGGCCTCCTGCCGCCGCGTGGGGGCGTCGGTGCAGCTGGTCCTCGACCGCGGCCAGCGGCGTCGCTCCCTGTTCGTGTGGACCACCAAGCGGGGACGCCCGATCGTGTTCTGGCGCAGCGAGCGCTCCATGCGCGCCACGCGCCCGGGCGTGCGTGCGCCCACCGCGCGCGGCCTCGACGGCCCGCTCGAGGTGGTCGTCGACCTGCGGGAGCGCTACGCCTGGCGCTTCGCCGACCTGCCGGTGACGGTGGAACGCCGCCGCCTGCCGGTCGGCGACTACGCCGCCTTCGTCGACGGGCAACTGGTGGCCGTGGTCGAGCGCAAGCGCCTGGAGGAGTTCGCCGGCGCCGCGGTGCAGGGCCGCCTGCAGCTGCAACTGGCGGAACTGGCGACGATGCCGCGCGCGGCCGTGGTCATCGAGGGGCGGTTGTCGCAACTGCTCAAGGGCGACCTCAAGGCGCGCCCGGGGTGGCTGCTGAACCTGGTCGCCGCGCTGCAGGCCGCCTACCCGAACGTGCCGCTGCTGTTCGCGGAGTCGGGACCGCTGGCCGCCGGCCTCGCCTACCGGTGGCTGTCGGCGGCGTCGCGCCTGGCGCGCGCCGAGGCAGCGGGTCGACGCCCCGATGACGTGCTCCGGGAGGCCCTGGGCGCGAACGCCGACGCGCCGCCGGCGGAATCACCTGCGGACGCGCCGCTGTTCGCGGCCAGCGAGCCCGTCTCCGTCGCGCACATCGCCACCAGCCCCGACGTGCACGGCCGCCGGCGCGACGCGCTCGCACGGGCGACCGCCGGCGAGACGCTCACCGTCAAGGCGCACGCCGAGCGCCACGGCGTCGTCCCGACCACGGCCTCCAACGACCTCAACGGGCTCGTGCGCGAGGGCGAACTGGTGGCCGAGGGGCGTGGGCGGGCGCGGCGGTTCGTCCGGCGGGGTTGAGCCAGCTCCGGGGCGCCCTGACTCGTTGGCGATGAA
>CAZJUA010000117.1:0-14764 GCA_964549045.1 uncultured bacterium
GGCGACGTCGACGTCCGCTTCCTGCCCGGCAGCGACGCGGCCGTCGAGGCCTCGGTGTCGATGGGCGACCTGCACGCGCCCGGCTTCGAGGTCGACGACCGCATGGTCGGCGCGCAGGCGCGTGGACGCATCGGCGCCGGCAACGCGCGGGTCGAGGTGCGCCTGACCGCCGGCGACCTCAGCCTCCGCGCCCCCGCGAAGGAGGGGTGACCATGGCCGCCCAGGACGAGCGCAAGAAGGTGCTCGACATGCTGGCCGCGGGCCAGATCAATGTCGATCAGGCGAGCGAGCTGCTGCGCGCGCTCGGCGACGCGCCGAGCGGCGCGGCCCCCCCGCCCCCGCCGCCCGCGTCCACCCGCAGCGGCACCGCACGGTTGCTGCGCATCTCGATCGATGCCAACGACGACGGCGACGGCGACCGCGCCAAGATCCGCGTCAACGTCCCGCTCGGTCTCGCCAAGTTCGCCGGGCGCTTCCTCCCGGCCGAGGCGCGCACGGAACTCGAGGCGCAGGGGATCGACCTCAGCGAGCTCATCAACGCGCTCTCGACCGAAACGCCCGAGGGCAAGCTCGTCGACATCGACGTGGATGACGACGACGGCGGCAAGAAGGCGAAGATCGTCGTCGAGGTCGTGTGATGCTGACGGCGCCCCGCTGGGGCGAGGCCGGCTGGTGGGCCCGCTACTGGGACGACGTGCGGCCGCGCCTCCTGTGGCTGCGGATCGACGCCGAAAAGGTCCGGATCCGCTGGGGGATGCCCGAGTGGGCGCTCGAGGAATCGCTGCGCGCGCTGCTGCTGCTGGGACCGTGGGTGCTGTGGATCGCGCGGCACCTGCCCATCAAGGCGCGCGCCAAGGCGAGCGGCGAGTTCGAGCGCGGCCGCTTCCGCATCGATCTCGACCTGTCCGGCGAGCCCGGCCGCGCCCCGTGGCACACGGCGGTCGCCCTGCTCGAGGGCGTCGGCGAGGGCATGCTGCGCCTCCCCCCCGGCGAGCCCTTCGTGCACGTCGAGGCCGGCGACGGCGTCAAGATCCTGATCGTCTCGTACTGACGGGGGCGCGCCGCCACGGCGCGCCCCGGAGAGGCCCGACCATGACCATCAAGCACCCCATGCCCACCCGCTGCCCCGTGACGGGCGAGCCGCTCGAGGTCACGCGCCTGCGCGGACCGACCTCCGGCGTCGTCATCGAGGGCAACTTCCTGCCCAACGAGTTCGCCCTGCTCGACCGCGAGAGCCTCGACTACCTGCGCCTCTTCGTCAAGGTGCGCGGCAACCTCAAGGAGGTCGAGCGCATGCTCGGCGTCAGCTACCCGACGGTGCGCGCGCGCTTCGAGCAGCTGCTGCGGGCGCTGGGTTACGAGGCCGCCGCCGAGGCGTCGGGCCCGTCCCGCGCGGACGTGCTCGGCCAGCTCGAGCGCGGCGAGATCACCGCCGAGGAGGCGACCCGGGCGTTGAAGGCGCTGCAGCGGATGAACTGACGCCCGGACGGGCGCGCACCGTTCCGCCCACCGCCAGTGCGGCGGCGATGAGGACCAGGTTCTTGATGATGTACTGCCCCTCCATCGTCGGCGCGAACGGCGCGCGGCCGCCCTGGAAGGTGACGTCGCTGAGGATCACCAGGGGCATGAACGCCCCCACCATCTGCAGGAACAGCAGCGCGATCGCGATCCGCAGCGTCGCCGGGATGAGGAACGTCACCCCGATGGCGACCTCCCACCAACCGATCACGGCGAGCCAGGTCTGCGCGTCGAACAGCGGCATCCACGCCACGGTCGCGAGCACGAGTGGCTCGGCGGGCGAGAGGCCCAGCGGCTTGAGAAGGCCGAACCAGATGAACACGATGCCCAGCGTGGACCGGAGAAGGACGACGCCCCAGCGAGCCATCCGCAGCGACAACCAGCGGTCGATGCGATCGAAGCGCGCGACGAGGTCATGTCCGGCATGGTGAACGAAGCTGCCCATGACTCAAGGTACGCGCTGCCGGCGCGGCCGAACGTGTGGCGGGTGGCGAAGACGAAGGGGCGCGGGCCGACCGGCAAGCCTTGCCAACACCCCGCGCAAGGATGCTGCGTCCCGGCCGACGGTCGTTCCCGGGCCCGCGCGTATACTGGCGCGCGATGGCGGACTACTACGAGCTCCTCGGGATCGCGCGCGACGCGGACGACAAGGCGATCAAGGGCGCCTACCGCAAGCTCGCGCTGAAGTACCACCCGGACCGCAACCCGGGCGATCGCGAGGCCGAGGAGCGCTTCAAGGAGATCAACGAGGCCTACGCGGTGCTCTCCGATGGCGAGAAGCGCGCCCGCTACGACCGCTTCGGCTCCGCGGACGCCGCCGGGGTGCAGTTCAGCGGCGACATCTTCGACATCTTCGCCTCCGTGTTCGGCGGCGCTGTCGGCCGCCGCCCGACGCAGCGCGGCACGCCGGGCGAGGACCTCGAGGTGGAGCTCACCGTCACCCTGGAGCAGGCGCGCGACGGCGAGACCGTGCCCGTCGAGGTCGACCGCCTGACGGTGTGCGACCACTGCCACGGCGACCGGGCCGAGCCGGGCGGCAAGGGCAAGCAGCGCTGCGTGCAGTGCGCGGGCAGCGGCACGGTACGGATGCAGACGCAGTCGTTCTTCGGCACGATGGTCAGCCAGCAGGTCTGCCCGCGCTGCCGCGGCCTCGGCGAGGTCGTCATCGAGTCGTGTACCGCCTGCCACGGCGTCGGCCGCACGGCCGAACGCGCCACCGTCCAGGTGGGCCTCCCGAAGGGCATCGACCGGGGCTACCGGCTGCGGGTGCCGCGCGAGGGCAACGCGGGCCTCGACGGTGGCAACGCCGGCGACCTCTACGTCTACCTCGAGCTGGCGCCGCACGAGCACCTGACCCGCGAGGGCGACGACCTGTACTACGAGCTGAACATCGGCTTCGCCCAGGCGGCGCTCGGTTCGGCCTTCGAGGTGCCGACGCTCGACGGCGTCGAAGCCTTCGAGGTGCTGCCGGGCACCCGCTCCGGGACCGAGGTGCGCCTGCGCGGCAAGGGCATGCCGCGCCTTCGGCACGTGGGGACCGGCGATCAGGTGATCCGGGTCGTCGTCGACACGCCGCAGCGCCTGACGCCGAAGGCGCGCGAGCTCCTCATGGCCTACGCCGAGGAGATGGGCGAGCCGATCGAGCCGCACGAGACGCTGCTCGAGCGGGTCAAGGGCATGTTCGGCAAACGCCGCAAGCCCAAGGAGCCCGAGGCCGGGGTCGCGAACTGACGAAGCGCGGCACGCGAACCGGGTGCGGCGTCGCGGAGCCACTGCCGGCGTGATGTTCCACTGACCGCATGGCATCTCCCCTCATGAGCTTCCTCGTCGCCGCGTTCGTGGAGCGCCCCGCGCGCCAGGCCGGCCCCGAGCGCCTGGCCGAGCGGCTCGAGGCGTCGCTGGCGCCGCTGGCGTCGCGCTACGCGGCCGCGGCCGACGAGGCCAAGGCAGGCACCGTCCTGCGCCACGTCATCGGCATCGAGCGCTGGGGCCAGCGCCGACTGCGGGTCGCCCTCGGCGACGCCGCCTACGTGCGCGACGAGCACCACGGCTACAAGCCCGCGGACGCGCTGCCGCTCGCGGCGCTGATCGACGAGCTGCGCGCGACCCGCGCGGAGACGGTCGCGCTGGCGCGCCGCGTCGCGACCGAGGGCAGGGCGGGCGTCAGGGTCGAACACAACGGCATCGGCCCGCTCACGGCCGGCGGTTGGCTGCGCTACCTGCGGCAGCACGCCGACCTGGAGTCGTGGCGGGTCAGGACCCGCTGAGGTCCCACCAGCGCGCGAACGCGTCGAAGACGTCGTCGAGCACGCCCACCACCCGCCGCGCCGCCGCGGGGCGGCGCCCGAACCAGGTGCGCTGCCGCTTGGCGTAGCGCCGGGTCGCGAGCGCGATCGCCACCGCGGCCTCCTCCAGGGTCGTCTCGCCGCGCACGACGCGCGCGAGCTCCGCGTAGCCGATCGCCTGCCAGGCGGGCGCGGCCGCCGGGACGCGGTCGGCGAGCGCCGCCACCTCCTCCAGCCAGCCGGCGGCCAGCATCGCGGCCACCCGCGCGTCGACGCGCGCGTCGAGCGCCGCGGCGGACGGCAACGCCACGAAGCTGCGCAGGGCGAAGCGCGGCGGCGTCCGCGGGAACGCCGACGGCGGCCGGCCGCTGCTGCGCAGCACCTCCAGCGCGCGCAGCACCCGGCGGGGGTTGCCCTGGCTGGCGGCCGCGTCCTCCGGCGCCAGGGCGCGCAGGTCCGCGAGCAGCGCGGCGTCGCCGCGCGCGGCCCGCTCGGCCTCCAGCGCGGCGCGCACCGCCGGGTCCGCCGCTGGCGTGGTCGGCAGGCCACGATCGAGGGCGTCGAGGTAGAAGCCCGTGCCGGCGACCACCAGCGGACGCGCGCCGCGCGCCAGCGCGTCGTCGAGGGCGTCCTCGGCCGCGCGCGTCCAGGCGACGGCGTCCATCGCGCCCTCGGGTGGCACGGCGTCGACCAGGTGGTGCGGTACCCGCGCCCGTTCCTCCGGGGTCGGCTTGGCGGTCCCGATGTCGAAGCCGCGGTAGACCTGCAGCGCATCCGCGCTGACCACCTCGAGCCCGCGCCCCGACGGGAGGGCGGCGAGCCGCAGCACCGCGGCGGTCTTGCCGCTGGCGGTGGGCGCGGCCAGGACGGGGATCGTCGGGGGCGGGGCGGGCATCGCGCCACGGTACCGCCCCGCTCGCGGCCCGGTGCTAGACTCCGCGGGATGAACGACCGCGACCACGACGCGCAGACCGCCGGGCTGGGCGGCCTGGAGATCGAGCTTCACGGCATCCACCCCGACCTGAGCGAGCTCCTCGAGGTGAAGCGCCGCATCGAGACGCTGGCCGCCCGCGACCTGCAGGTCGGTCCCGCCGGCCCACGCGCCGACCTGCTCGACGTCGGCGACGCGTGGCAACTGCGGCTCGAGGTGCCCGGCGTCGAGCTCTCGGACCTGGAGCTCTCGCTGCAGGGCGACGAGCTGGTGGTCGCCGGGGTCCGCGACACCGTGGAGGCGGGCGCGCGCGCCGTGTTCAGCGAGCGTCCCAACGGCCCCTTCCAGCGCACCGTGCGGTTGCCCGGCGAGGTCGACGCCGACGGCGTCACCGCCCACCTGCGCGGCGGCCTGCTGGTGGTCGACCTCCCCAAGGGGTGAGCCCGGCCCCGGCGGCCGCCCTTGCGGCGACCCCGCGCGGCCTGCCGCCCGCCGTGGTGCCCTTCCCGGTGGCGCCCGCCTACCGGGTGAGAGCCGATCTCGTCCCCCTCGGCCGTGCGCCGGAGCACGTCGACGATCCCGGTCCCGCGACCCTGGTTCGGCTCGACGACGGCGCCCCGGCCGCCCTCGACCACGCCCTGCGCGAGCTCGAGGAGGCGGCGGACGCCGTCCGGTGGGCCGACCCCGGGGCCGGTGAGGAGCGTTGGTGGGGGATCGCCAACGCCGTCTCCCACGCGTTGGCGGCCGATGGTGATCCGCGGGTGGGGCCTGCCGCCGGCGAAGTGGCCTTCGGTGAGGAAGGCGTGGGGGCCACGCCCACCACCGCGGGCCTCGCCTTCCCCTGGCTCGGACTGCGGGTGACGCGCGCGGGGGCGCTCGAGCGGACGGCGCCGGCACCGGACGCGCCACGCGAGCTCGCCGCGCGGGCGCCGCGCGCGGCCGACGCGCTCGCGCGCCTCCCGGGCGCCACGCGCGCCCTGGACGCGCTGCGCCTGGCCATCGCCGAGGACCTCGTGGTGCTGCTGCGCGACCGCCGCGGCGACGGCGGCCGAGCCGCCTACCTGTTCGTCGCCGCCCCCAGCGGCTGGGACCCAGGCGCGCGCGGAAACGCGGATCTCGCCGAGCTGCACGCCCCCGTCCCGCACGGCGGTCCCCTGCGGGCGGCCGGCGCCGCCATCGCCGACGCCATGGTCGACAAGGGACCGTTCGTCCGCCACGTGTGGAGCCTCGCCACCGACGACGCGCCGAGCCACCACCCGCGGCGGCACCCCGCCACCCCGCTCGGCGGCCGCGACCCGGCGACCTGGTGGCTGCGGGTCGAGCGCCAGACGACGCTGCCGCTGCCGAGCCTGGGCGCCTCGGCGTTCTTCATCCGGGTGCTGCACCAGCCGCTCGCGCGGGCGGTCGCGGGCCCCGGGCGCCGCGCGCGGCTGGCCTCCGCCGTGCGCTCGATGGACGCCGCGCTGCGTGCGTACAAGGGGCTCGCGGGCTCGGCCGACGCCCTCCTCGCGTGGCTCGAGCGACCGGACCCGGCGACCTAGTCGTCCAGCTCGACCTCGAACGTCGCCGACACCGCGCCGGTCGCCACGACCTCGTCGGTCTCCAGGTCGTAGCGCAGCGCGTTGCCGCGGACCTCGTCGGCGCCACGTCGGCTCACCGCCGGCGAGCCGGTCAGCAGCGCGACGCCGGCGGCCTCGTCGAGTTCGAGGCGATCGGCCTCGCTCACGCGTTCGCCCGAGGTCACCACCACGCCGCCGATCAGCGTCGCCTGCTCGCGTTCGACGTCGAAGGTCATCTCACCGGCCGTCGCCTCCAGGGGCGGGCGGTCGTCGCCCTCCACGGGGGCGCGGGTGAGCGTCACCGGGCCGTCCATCGTCGCGACGTCGGTGCCGCGATCGAGGAAGAAGCGCCCGCCGAGGACCGTGGTCCTGCCCTGGCGCAGCTCCACCGGGCGCGCGTCGTCGGCGTCGACCTCCGCGATGCAGCCGGGGCGGTCGAAGGTGACGCGGCCGCCGTAGAGCTCCACCGTCTCCTCGTCGTCCGCGTCAGACGGATCGGACGCGTCGTCCGGGGCCGCGGCGGGCGTTGCGGCTGGGGCGTGCGACCCCGCGGGGTCGGCCCCCTCCGTGTCCGGGGTCGTGGCGTCGGCCGCGGCGTCGGCCCTCGGCACCCGCACGACCGCCACCTGGCTCAGCAGCACGGTCTCCTCGAAGGAGGTCTCGACGTACCCGGCCACCGGCCCGAAGAACACGTTGGTGAGGACGCCGTCCTCGCAGTTGCGGTTGGCGAGCACGGTGCGCGCGCCGTCGGCGCCGGCGGTGCGCTGAGCGATGACGATCGTGCGTTCGCCGCGGGTGACGGTGACCGTCGGCAACCCCTGAGCCAGCGCCAGGGCGGCGCCGACGACGATCACCGACGCCACGCCGATGCGGCGTCCGTTCAGGGCGCCTTCTCTCTGACGAGCAGGAACTGTTCGACGGTGTAGGGCGTCGGCAACGACGCGTCCATCGCCTCGACGAAGCGGAAGCGGACGTCCTGGCGCACGCGGGCGGTCTCGAGGCGCACGCCCGCGCCCTCGTCGACGGCGATCGCCGGATCGCCGATCACCTCGGCGACCTCCTCCTCGTCGTCGTAGAAGACCTCGTCGCCCTCGGAGGTGATGTCGCCGTCCTCCACGCGCACGTCGCCGACCGCGTAGAGCGCCGAGATGTCGGTCAGGACGCGGATCTCGTCGGCCACGATGCGCAGCTCGCCGCCGTCGTCGGCGGTGCGGACGACCTCGGGGCGGTCGCTGCCGGAGAGGACGCCGAGGTCGGCCTCCTCCTCGTACTCGAGCCGCTCGGCGCGGGCGGCCTGGTCGCCGTTGAGCAGGCGGACGTCGCCCTCGCTGACGCTGGTGTCGGTGTCGACGTCGAAGGTCACGCGCTCGGCGTCGATGATGACCTCGGGTTCGCCCTCCTGGGCCGGCGCGATGCGCACTTCGACCCTGGCGCCGTCGATGCCGGCGAGCACGCCCAGGCCGGTGGCCTCGGCGTAGCGCAGGGTCGCGCCGACCGCCGTCAGCCGGCCGCGGGTGACGGTCACGCCGCCGTCGAAGACCGCGTCCCGCCGCCCCTGCGCCTGCGCGATGAGCTCGCCCTCGGGGGCGCTGAGCTCGGCGCGTGGTCCGCGGATCGTCAGGGTGGAGACCGTGGCGACCACGCCGTCCGGCTCGGGGTGCTGGTAGACGATGGGGCCGAAGCGCAGGTTGCCCGACTGGGTGCCGCCGCTCGAATCGATCGTGATCAGGCGGCGGCTCGGCGGCTCGGCGTCGTCCTGGGCCGCGGCGAGGGGGGCCCAGGCGAGCGCGAGGGCCAGGGCGCCGACCCACAGGGCGGCGGCCCGGTGGGCGATGCCGCGCGGGCGCATGGGCTCGGTCGTCGGGATGTGCTGGCGTCGCGACACGGGGGTCCTCCTGGGCGCCGGTCGGGTCGTCACGGCTCGCGCACTTCGGCGACGAAGGCCGAGGTGCCGACCGTGCCGGGGCCGCCGGCCTGGAAGTCGGTGAAGTCGAAGCTGATGCGCATGTCCTGGTAGACGCTGCGGCCGATGCCCTCGCCGGTGATCTCCACGTGCGGCACCTCGAAGCGCCCCACGTCCTGGCGCACCAGCACGTTGCGCTGGTCGCGGCCCTCCATGAGGACGTCCCAGTCGTCGGCGACCAGGTGGGCGTCGATGCGCTCGGCCACCAGGTCGTCACGCCGGTCGATGATCAGGCGCTCGGCCGTGAGCGTGAAGTCGACGACGCCGCCCACGGTGCGCTCGCCGTCCTCGACGTCGAACAGCTCGGTGGTGTCACGGTCGGGATCGAAGAGGGCGGTGGGTGCGCTGAACGTCCACACGGCCTCGGGGTCGGCCTCGGGCATCAGCACGACGGTCGCGTCCGAGAGGGCGATCGTCACGTCGGGCACGTCGGGTCGCCGGTCGGGGACCAGCGTGAGGGCGAACAGGCCCGCCACCACGGCGAGCAACGTGAGGAGCGCGGCCCGGGTCACGCGTTCACCCTACACCGCGGCTCCTGAACGGCACATGACGGCTGGGCCAGCGTCCCTTCAGGGTGGGCCGCGGCCCACGGGACGCCGCGCTCCCCCGCCTACTCGAACAGCACCGAGGTGACGCGGTAGCTGAGCTTGCCGAGGTTGACCTGGTCGCCCGCCCGGCGGCCCACCAGCTGCTGGCCCAGCGGCGACTCGTCGGAGATGCGGTTCTCGAACACGTCGGCCTCGAGCGAGCCGACCAGGTGAAACACGTGGGTGGTGCCCTGGTCGTCCTCCAGGTGCAGGCTCGCGCCCAGCCGAGCGACGGACTCGACCCCGGACGCCTGCTCCACGACGACGGCGCGCGCGACGATCTCCTCGAGGTCGGCGATGCGCGTCTCGTTGGCGCTCTGCAGCAGCCGCGCCTCGTCGTAGGCGGCGTTCTCGCGCAGGTCGCCGTCGGCCAGCGCCGCGCCCATGTACTCGGAGAGCTCCTGGCGGCGCTCCTCCTTGAGGTAGCGCAGCTCTTCCTGGATCTTGGCGAGCCCCTTGGGGGTCAGCTGGATCGTCTTGTCGGCCATGTCCACCTCGTCCGGCACCCGAGGCGCCTCTTCGTAGTGGATGCTAACCGCTCGCGGCACGCGCCCGCGTGTGTGGGGTAGCATCCCGCATGCGCATCCCGTCCAGCACGCGCGCTTCGGGACGGGTGGGACGCCGGGTTCTCGTCGTACTACCGGTCCTCGCCCTCCTCGCCTCCGCCGCCTGGCTCGGCGTCGGCTACGTGGCGGCCGATCGCCTGACGCGGCCCGAGCGTCGCTTCGACCCGTCGCAGCACCCCGGCACCTACGGCGCGACCTACCGTGACGTCACGCTCACGACCCGCGACGGCCTCGACATCGCCGCCTGGCACCTGCCCGTTCCGGGCTCCGACGCCGCGGTCGTGCTGGTCCACGGTCACGAGTCGAGCCGCACGTGGGAGTTCCAACAGTCGTTCCCCGCCCTGGCGGCGGCGCTGCAGGCGAACGGCTACCACGTCGTCATGCTCGACCTGCGCGGCCACGGCGCCTCCGGCGGCGAGCGCTTCAGCTTCGGGCACCTGGAACGGATCGACGTCATGGCCGCGGTGGACCTGCTGATGGCCGAGGGTGTGCCCGCGGGCCAGGTGGGGGTGCTGGGCGTGTCGATGGGCGCCGCCACCGCGATCGGCGCGGCGGCCGACGACCCGCGCATCGGTGCGCTGTGGGCCGACTCCGGCTACGCCGACATCCGCCCGATCATCGAGGCGCGCTGGCCCGGCGACAGTGGTCTGCCGATGACCTTCCTGCACGCCGCGCTGCTCGTCCACCGTCTGCGCTTCGGGTTCGACCTCGGGGGCGTGCGACCGGAGGACGAGATCGCGCGCGTGGCGCCGCGGCCGATCCAGCTCGTCCACGGCACCGCCGACGCGACCGTGCCCTACGAGCACGCGCAGCGGCTCGCCGCCACGCCCGGCGCCGGCCTGTGGACGCTGCCGGGGGTGGCGCACGCGGCGATCTACCCCGGGGACCCGGAGACGTACACCTTCCGGGTCATCGAGTTCTTCGATCAGGCGCTGCGGGTGAAGGCGGCCTCCGCGCGCCGCTGAACGCCGCCGCCGCGGCGCGCGAGCGATCGAGGCGGTAGCGTGCGGCGCGACCGCTCGCGGCCGGGATCGCGCGCCGCGGCGCCCAGCCAGGAGGACCACCCATGCCGGAGCCGCGCTTCGTCGAGACGAACGGCGTCCGCCTGAACGTGCTTCAGGATGGGCCGCCAGACGGGCCGCTGACGATCCTGCTCCACGGCTTCCCCGAGTTCTCCTACGGCTGGCGCCAGCAGGTGCCCTATCTGGCGGCGGCCGGGGTCCGGGTCTGGGCGCCGGACCAGCGCGGTTACGCCCTCAGCGACAAGCCGGACGGGGTCGCGGCCTACGCGCTCGACGAGCTGGCCGCGGACGTGATCGGCCTGATGGACGCCGCCGGCCGCGACCGGGCGTTCCTGGTCGGTCACGACTGGGGCGCGGCCGTCGCCTGGTGGGTGGCCCAGACGCACCCGGAGCGGGTGGCGCGGCTGGTGGTCATCAACGTGCCGCACCCGGCCATCATGCAATCCCACGTTCGGGGCAGCTTCGCCCAGCTGCTCAAGAGCTGGTACATCCTCTTCTTCCAGCTGCCGTGGCTGCCCGAGTGGACGCTGAGCCGCGGGAACTGGCGCGGCCTGACGCGGGCGCTGACGACCGGCACGCGCCCCGGGGCCTTCACCGAGGCGGACCTCGACGCCTACCGCGCGGCGTGGTCCCGGCCGGGGGCGATGCGCTCGATGCTGCACTGGTACCGGGCGATGGTGCGGCGACCGCCCCCCATGCCCGCCGAGCCGCGGATCACCGTCCCCACGCTGATGCTCTGGGGCGTGAACGACCTCGCCCTGAGGCGCGAGCTGGCGCAGCCGAGCATCGACCTGTGCGACGACGGCCGGCTGGTCTTCTTCGAGGACGCGAGCCACTGGGTGCACCACGAGGAGCCCGAACGCGTCAACGAGCTCATCGTCGCGTTCCTCGACGCCGAGGCGCCGTCGCCGGCCGTCTGATCGGCCCGCCCGGCGGGCAACCCGCCCGCGGGGCGGCTTACCAGCCCTCGGTCCCGGACCCGCCCTTGAAGGGCCCGGCCACCCGCGAGGTCACCCAGCTGCTGTAGAAGTCGCCGCCCACGGGGCGCACGACCTCGCCGTCGACCGTGATGCGGTCCACGCGCGAGGGGTAGAAGGCGACCCAACCCGCGATCGCCGCGAACGCCGGCGTCGGGTCGGCGTACCACCAGCAGGCGGCGGGCGCGCGTGCGTCGCCGACGACGAGGTCGGCGTACGAGGCGGCGCCCTTGAACTCGCAGAAGGTGCGGCGCGCGATCGGTCGCAGGAGGTCGGTCCGGACGTCGTCGGGCGGCAGGTAGTAGACGGGCGCGTGGGAGGTCTCCAGCACGCGGACGGCGCGCCGGCTCTCGGCGACCGTCTCGCCGCCGTGGGTGACGACGACGTGCTCGCTCGACGGGGCGAGGGCCGGCGGGCGCGGGTAGTCCCAGACGGACTCCTGGCCGGGTTCGGGGGGTTCGGGGGTCGGGCGGCGCATGCTCGAGGGTATCCGCCGGGCCTGGCGGCGACCGGTGGGTAGGACCCGGTGTTGGTCGGGAGGCAGCGGCGGCTGGTGTGCCCGGCCGCGCCTCACAACCCGAGCGTCAGGACGGAGGTGAGGCCCGCATCCGCGGTCACGGCCTCGTGGGGCACGAGCCCGTCGATCGCCAGGCTTGCGAGGCCGTGCACGTACGCCCACGCGGCCAGGGTGGCGGTTGGCGCGGCGAGGCGCCCGCCCGCGGCCTCGAGGTGGCGCTCGACGGCGAGGCGCAGCTGGTCGTGGGCGCGCCCCGAGGCCGCCGCCAGTACGGGGAACCCCGCGACCCGGTCGCGGGGCAGCGCGAACATCGCGCGGTACACCTGCGGGTGCGCCACGGCGAACGCCAGGTAGGCGGCGCCCATGCGCTCGAGGTCGTCGCCGGCCGGCTCGAGCGCGGCCTCCAGGCGCTCGAAGCCGCGGGTCGCGACGGCGGCCACGAGCGCGTCGTGGGTGGCGAAGTGGCGGTAGGGGGCCGCGGGCGAGACGCCCAGGTCGGCGGCGAGCGCGCGCACGCTGAGCTCGTCGGGCCGCGCGCCGCCCTCCAGGAGCTCGAGCGCGCGCTCGACGAGCGCCTCGCGCAGGTTGCCGTGGTGGTAGCCGCGACGTTCGGTCATGCTCACCCCTTGACGGCGATGTTACCACCGCATACACTCGACCGGAAGTGAGCGGCGCTTACATCGAGTCGCCGCCACCGAGAGGAGACGACGATGACGACGAACGCGATCCAGGGAACACGGCGTGGGCCGGCGGGGGTTTGGGCGGGGTTCGGCCTCCGGCGGGCGAGCGTGCTGACGCGCGTGGCGGACGGCGGGCCCGCGGCCGCAGGCGAGCCGCGCGAGCGCTGGGTGTGGGTCGGCGAGGGGACCGCCTACCGGCACGCCGGCGGCGCGTGGGAGCGCACCCCGACGCAGGACTACGCCTTCCTCGTGCGGCAGGACCGCTACGCCGGTCGCTGGCTGTCGCTCAAGGTCCAGAACCGGACGCACCCGGGCTACGACGGGCGGGCCGGCGCGGCCGATCAGCAGCACGCCTTCGCGATCGAGATCGCTGCCCCCGGTCCCGACGGCCGCCTCGCGCTGGGCCTGCGTTCGACCTACGGCGACGGCGGCGGCCACGGCGACGCCGAGTTCCGCCACGCAGTGCTGGAGTTCCATGCGGCCGGCGTGAGCCGCTTCGCCCCCTACGACCGCTTCCGCATCACCCAGCACTACCGCTACGAGGAGGGCCGGCTCGACGAGACGGTCGAGCTGTTCAGGCTCGCACGAGACGGTTCGGAACGGCCGTTCGCCAGGATCGAGGAGTCGGCGCGGCTGTTCCGGCCGTGAGGGCTTACCGCCGATCGGCCCCGAGGGCGCCGAAGGCCCAGTCCAGCGCCCGCCGCGCCTCGTCGGGCGGGGTTCCGCCGGCGATGGCCGCGAGGGCGGCCCGGTAGGCGCCCAGCAGGATCTCGGGGGCGGGGCCGGGGGCGTCGGTAAGAAGGCTGCGCAGCGTCGGCAGCAGGGCGTCGCGTTCGGGTGGCGCGGCCGGGTCGCTCAGCACCCGGACGGCTGCGAAGCGCACGGCGGCGTCGATGCCGACCCGCAAGGCGGCCCCCAGGCCGGCGCGGCCGCCGCCGACCGCGGCGAAGGCGCCCTCCATGCGGTCGCGGACGCGCCGCTCCATCTCCTCGCGGATCGTGGCGAACAGCTCCGGCTTGGAGCCGAAGTGGTGGTAGAGGGCGCCGGTGGTCGCGCCGGCGTCCCGGGCGATGTCGCTGACGCTGGCAGCGGCGAAGCCCTGCGACTCGAAACGGGCGAGGGCGGCGGCGAGCAGCCGCGCCTTGACGCTACCGGGCACCGGGATCCACTCGCGCACGGCGCAATCGTAACGCATTGACGTGATGCCGTAACCAGATTATGCTCACGCCTCAGGAGGCGCGCATGAAGCTGTCGCTGATCTACCTGCCGGTGAAGGACCTGAAGGCCGCCCTGGCCCTGTACCGCGACACGCTCGGTTTCGAGGAGGCCTGGCGCGAGGGCGAGTTCACCGCCGGCCTGGCGCTGCCCGGCACGGACGTCCAGTTGATGCTCGACCAGGACGCCCCCGAGGGCGACAAGCCCGGGCCCTTCTTCCAGGTCGACGACGTCGACGCCTTCTACGCCGAGCACCAGGGCGACCTGGCGTTCGTGGCGCCGCCCAAGGACATCCCGCCCGGCCGCTACGTTGCCTTCGACGATCCGTGGGGCAACCGGGTGCACGTGCTCGACCTGAGCGCCGGGGGGTAGTCCCGCGTTGCACGTCGCCCGCGGGTCCGCGGACCCACGCGGGCCGCATCGGGCATCATCGGAGGCGTGACCGCAGCCGGCGCGCTCGTCTCCCTCTCCCTCGTGCTCGGCGTCTCCGGTCTGCTCGTGTGGACGGGCCTCACGAAACGACCGGGGCTCGGCGTCCTCGGCGCGCTGCTGGTCGTCGGCCTCACGCTGGGACTGCGCGGCGACGGCCCGGCCGCCCTTGGCTTCGCCCTCCCGGAGGCCTGGTGGCGGACGGTGCTGCTCGCGCTCGGGCTGGGCGTCGCCGTCCAACTGCTGTCCGTGACGCTCGTCGAGCCCTGGGCCGAGCGGTGGACCGGCGAGGCGCACGACCACGCGATCGTGGACGGCGTCCGCGGGAGCTGGCGCGCGTTCGGGCTGTGGATGCTCGTCGTGTGGCTCTTCGTCGCCCCGCTCGAGGAGGTCGTCTTCCGCGGCTTCCTCATGACCGAGACGGCGCGGCTGCTCGGGACCTCTCCCTGGGCGACGGCCGTCAACGTCGTCCTGGGGGCGGTCGTGTTCGGCCTCGCGCACGGCTACCAGGGACG
>CAZJUA010000118.1:0-8151 GCA_964549045.1 uncultured bacterium
CAGCTTGACGCCGGAGCGCTCCGCCTCGCGGATCTCGTCCTGCAGCCAGCCGTGGAGCTCCGCCGTCTCGTAGCCCATGTTCTCGATGACGCGCCGCGCCTTCTGGCCGTTGACGAAGCGCTCCAGCCGCCAGCCGCCCTTGCCGTCGAGGCGCACGTGCGCCTCGTTCATGCGGCCGAAGAGGTTGTGGTTGTTGGCCAGGACGTCCTGGTAGGCGCCGGTGAGGAAGGCGCCGAGGTAGTACGGCCGGCCCGGCACGAGGTCGTGCACCGGGAGCGTGGCGCGCACGTCGCGCAGGTCGATGAACTTGGCGATCTTGCCGTCGCTGTCGCAGCTGATGTCGACGAGCGTCGCCTCGCGGTTCGGCTCCTCCTGCAGGCGGTGCAGGGGCACGATCGGGAAGAGCTGCTGGATCGCCCAGTGGTCGGGCATGCCCTGGAAGAGGCTGAAGTTGACGACGTACTGGTCGGCCAGCCGCTTGGGCAGCGCCTCGAGTTCCTCGGGCACGTAGTCGAGTTGCTCGATGACCTTGGCGATGCGCAGCAGCGTGCGGTGGTAGAGCTGCTCGACGTGCGCCCGTTCGAGCAGGGTGATGTAGCCGAGGTCGAAGAGGCTGTGCATGGTGTCCTTGTTCGAGATCGCCTCGTTGAACACCTCGCGGTAGTTCTTCAGGTTGACGTCGCGCGCGAGCTCCTGCATGTCGCGCACCACCGCGTGCACCTCGCCCTCGAGGAGCGGCAGCTCGTAGGTCGCGCGGGTGGGGCCGATCGCGTCGATCACCGGCAGCACGATCAGCGCGTGGTGCGCCGTCAGCGCCCGCCCCGACTCGGTGACGATGACCGGGTGGGGCGCGTCGCCGTCGTCGCAGGTCTCCTTGATCGTGTACACGACGGTGTCGGCGTACTCGCTGATGCCGTAGTTGGCGCTGGCGTAGAAGTTCGTCTTGGAGCCGTCGTAGTCGACCCCGAGGCCGCCGCCGACGTTGAGGTAGCGAACGTCGGCGCCCATGTTGACGACGTCGACGTAGACCTGGGCCGCCTCGCGCACGGCCACCTTGATGCGGCGCACGTCGGTGAGCTGGCTGCCGACGTGGCAGTGGATCATCTTCAGCGCGCCCAACTTGCCGAGCTGGCGCAGCCGCCCCACGGCGTGGATGAGCTCGGTGGCGGTCAGGCCGAACTTCGCCTCGTCGCCGCCCGACGCCTCCCAGGCGCCGGCGCCCTTGGCGTGCAGCTTGAAGCGGATGCCGACCGCGGGCTCCACGTCCATCTCGGCGCTGACGCGCAGGACGCGCTCGAGCTCGCTCGGCTTCTCGAGCGTGATCACGACGTTCTTGCCGAGCTTGCGGCCCCACAGCGCGAGGCGGATGAAGTCGTCGTCCTTGAAGCCGTTGCAGCAGATCAGCGCGTCGGGGTGCGTGTCCTGCACCAGGATCAGCGCCAGCTCGGCCTTGCTGCCGGCCTCGAGGCCGGTGGCGTAGCGCGCGCCGTACTCGGCGATCGTCTCGACGACCACGCGTCGCTGGTTGACCTTGATCGGGTAGACGCCCTGGTAGCGCGCCTTGTAGCCGGCCTCGCGGATCGAGGCCTGGAAGGACTGGTTGATGCGGTCGAGCCGGTCCTCGATGATCTGGGGGAAGCGCAGGATGACCGGCAGCGTGCGCCCCTCGGCCTTGAGTCCCTCGACGATGGCGGGAAGCGAGACCCCCGAGGTCTCGGCGCTGCGCAACAGCACCTGCATGTCGCCATCGCTGCCGACCTCGAAGTAGCCGCTGGCCCAGGAGGAGACGGCGTACAGCTCCTCCGCGTCGGCGGTCTTGAACGGGGCTTCGGGGACGACGTGGGGCAACGCTGGGCCTCCTCGGGAACGGGCGCCGGCCCGCTCGGCCGACGGCCCATCAGCGTATCAGAGGGACCGGGGCTTCAGGAGGCGTGATCGGACGCCACGGGCTCGGGCGGCGCGCCCACCCACCAGCGGGCCTCGCGCTGCAGCGTTCGCGCCATCCGCCCGCCAGCAGCCATGAGCGCGCGCCACTCCGCGACGTCGTAGACCAGCAGGTCGGCCGGCACCGGCAGCTCGGCGGTGGACCAGGCAGGCGCCGTCGGGCGCGGCTTGGGACCGTCGACGATCGCGATGAGGTCGAGGTCGCTACCGAAGCCATCGTCGCCGCGGGCGAAGGACCCGAAGCAGCCGATCGCGATGACGCCGGCATCGGACGCGGCGAGAGCCTCGGCCCACGCCCTGCCCGCCGCCTCGACGACGTCAGTCGCGGGCCAGCGCCGCACGGACGAACTCGAGGATCGCACCCGCATGCCGGATCGCCTCCTCCCCCTGGAAGCGGCCGTAGTGGCTGAAGGGCGGCCCCTCGGGGTGGCTGTCCGGGTCACGCGTCGGGATGTAGAAGGCGTCGAGCACCTTGGCGGCGTCGATCAGCTCGGGGCTGGCCGCCGCCACCGCGGGCAACTGCGCCAGGAGACGGGCGACCACGTGCCCCCAGGCCTCCTGCCGGTGGTGGAGGTGAAGCGCCTTCACCGCCTTCTCGGCCGCCTGATGCGCGGCGAAGCACGCCCAGTCGAAGCGCGCCTCGCCGGCCGCCGCGCGGGCGTGCTCGAGGTCGTGCTCTGCCTGTGCGAACCAATCGCCGCTGCGCTGCGCCACCCGCTGCCTCCTCGGTTCAGGTTACCCGATGCCGATCACCGTTCCGTGCGGCGCTAGGCCGTTGCCGCCTCGCCGCCGGCCACCGCCTCGTGCAGCCCCAGCGCGTCGAGGGCGTGGATGCGCTCGCGCAGGTCGGCCCAGGCTGCCGCCCGCTCGGGCCGCGGCACGACCGTGGCCCCGATCGCCACCGGCGCGCGCGCCACGGCCGCGTCCAGGTCGGCGAACGCGCCGCACGCCACGCCGCCGAGCAGCGCGGCGCCGACCGCCGAGGCGCCGGAGGCCTCGAGCAGCTCGAGGGTCGCACCGGAGGCGTCCGCGACGGCCTGGGCGAACGCCGGGTTGCGCAGGCCGCCGCCCGCTGCGCGAACGCGCAGACCGGCGCGGACGCGCAGACCGGCGCGCACGCGTGCGCCGCCGCCACCGGGCAAGGCGCGCAGCCCGTCGGCGATCGCCACCGCGACGCCGGCCACGGCCGCCCGCGCCAGTTCGCCGCGGCCGTGCCCCGGCTCCAGCCCGAGCCAACCACCGCGGGCGTGGCCCTTCATCAGCGGGGCGCGCTCGCCGGTGAGGTAGGGCAGGAACAGCGGCATCACGGCGGGCGGACCATCGCCGAGCGCGTCGTAGAGCTCGTCCCACGACAGCCCGAGCAGGGTCCGCGCCCATTCGAGCGCGACGCCGGCGTTGTTCACGCTGGCCTGCCGCAGCCAGCCGCGCGCGTGGCAGAAGGCGTGCAGGCCGGCGACCGCGCCCGCGGGCGGCGCCGCCTCGACGACCAGCGCCTGCGCGCCGGTGCCCACCATGAGCTGCGCCTGGCCAGCGTTCACGGTCCCGGTGCCGACCGCGGCGGCCTGCTGGTCGCCGGCACCGAACGCCACCGGGATGCCCGGAGGCAGGCCGAGGTGGCGCGCGGCGTCCGGCGTCAGCGTCCCCGCGGCCGCGGTGGGGTCGCCGAGCGAAGGCATGAGCGCCGGTTCCAGCCCGAACGCCGCCAGCGTGGCCGCCGACCAGCGCCGCCCGGCGACGTCGAACGCCAGGGTCGCCGACGCGTCGGTCGGCTCGCTGCCGGGCTCGCCCGTCAGCCGGAAGCGCAGGGCGTCCTTGGCGAGCAGCAGCGTGCGGGCGCGGGCCAGAGCCTCGGGCTCGTGCGCGCGCAGCCACGCCAAGGGCGGCAGCGTCAGCCCCAGGACGACGGGGTTGGCGAGCTCGTCGCGCAGCCCGGCCGCGTCGATCCTCGCCCCGACCTCCGGAAGCAGGGCGGCGGCGCGGGTGTCCATCCAGGTGATCGCGGGCCGCACGCTCTCGCCCTCGGCACCGAGCAGCACGAACGTGTGCATCTGGCCGCTGAGACCGATGCCGACGACGTCGACGCGGGGCGCGTCACCGACGTCACCGACGTCACCGACGTCGGCGAGCGCGGCGCGGGTCGCCTCGCCGGCGGCTGCCCACCAGTCGTCGGGGTCCTGCTCGGCCCAACCGGGCGCGGGGGCGCGCGTGGGGTAACCCGCGCTGCGCTCGGCCAGGACGTTCCCATCGAGATCGAGGAGCAGCGCCTTGAGGCTGGAGCTGCCGAGGTCGAGGCCGAGGAGGGCGGGGAGGGATCGGCTCGTGGACCGCGGGGCGCGGCCGTCGCTCGGCATGATCCGCAGCATACCGACGCGGTTGCAGGTGCTACCGTCAAGGCCCACGCGTGAGCCGTCCACGCGCCGCGTGCCCGGAGACCCCCGATGCTGCACCTCGAGCACCCCACCCCCGCCGACCTCGGCTTCCGCATGCCCGCCGAGTGGGGCCCGCACGCCGCCACCTGGACCTCCTGGCCGTCGAACGACGACCTGTGGGAGGGCCAGCTCGACGCCGTGCGCGCCGAGTTCACGGGCCTGGTCACGACGCTCTCGCGCTTCGAGCCGGTGGTCGTCAACGTCGATGACGAGGAGGCCGAGGCCGACGCGCGCCGCCGCCTCGCGGCCGCCGGTGTGGACCTCGCGAGCGTGCGCTTCCACCGCGTGCCCCTGGACGACGCCTGGTTCCGCGACAACGGGCCCATCTTCCTCGTCGACGGCTACGCGCGCGTCGCGGCGACCGACTGGCGCTTCAACGCCTGGGGCGGCAAGTACGCCTTCGCCCGCGACGACCGCGTGCCGGAGGCGGTCGCCCGCGACCTCGGCATGCGCCGCTTCGCCTTCGACTTCGTCCTCGAGGGCGGCGCGATCGAGGTCGACGACGAGGGCATGCTCATCACCACCCGCGCCTGCCTGCTCACCCCGACGCGCAACCCCCTGCTCGACGAGGCGGACACCGAGGCGCTGCTGCGCGCCGGCCTCGGCGTGCGCCACGTGATCTGGCTCGACGAGGGCCTCGAGGGCGATCACACCGACGGTCACGTCGACACGATCGTCCGCTTCGCCGGCGGGCGCACGATCGTCTGCGCCGTCACCGACGACGAGGCCGACGCCAACTTCGCGCCCATGCAGCGCAACCTGGCGGCGCTCCGGGCCCTCACCGACCCCGACGGCAAGCCCTACCGCGTCGTCGAGCTGCCGCTGCCCCGGGAGCGCCTCGAGTTCGACGGCCGCCGCCTGGCGGCGAGCTACGCCAACTGGTACGTGGCGAACGGCGTCGTCATCGTGCCGACCTACGGCGATCCGCACGACGAACGCGCCCTAGAGATCCTGCGCCCGCTCTTCCCGGAACGCGAGGTGATCGGGCTGCCGGCCCGCGCGCTCGTCACCGGCGGCGGCGCCTGGCACTGCGTGACGCAGCAGCAGCCGGCCGGCGACGTCTCCACGGAGAGCCCCGATGCCTGACCGCCCCACCTGGGCCTCCGAGCCCCCCGCCGGCGCCGAGGACGCCGTCGTCCGCCTGGCCCTGGTACAGATGGCCTGCAGCGACGACCGCGACGCCAACGTCGAGGCCGCCGAGCGCCACGTGCGCGCCGCCGCGGCGCGGGGGGCGCGGCTCGTGCTGCTGCCCGAGCTGTTCGAGTACCTCTACTGGCCGCAGGTGGAGGCCGAGCACCTGTTCGCCCTGGCCCACCCCGTCGAGGGCCACCCCTTCCTGGGGCGCTTCCAGGCGCTCGCGGCGGAGCTGGGCGTCGTGCTCCCTGTGTCGTTCTTCGAGCAGGCGGGCCAGGCGCACTACAACAGCCTCATGATGATCGACGCCGACGGCTCGGCCCTCGGCGTCTACCGCAAGAGCCACATCCCCGACGGCCCCGGCTACGAGGAGAAGTACTACTTCAACCCGGGCGACACCGGCTTCCGCGCCTGGCGCACGGCGGTGGGCACCGTCGGCGTGGGCATCTGCTGGGACCAGTGGTACCCCGAGTGCGCGCGCGCGATGGCGCTGCAGGGCGCCGAGCTGCTGCTCTACCCGACCGCGATCGGCAGCGAGCCGGCCGCCTCGGGCGGGCTCGACACCCGGGACATGTGGCAGCGGGCCATGCAGGGCCACGCGGTCGCCAACGCGATGTACGTCGCGGCGACGAACCGCGTGGGGCGCGAGGCGGCGCTCACCGGGGACGGCGTGGCGGAGTTCTACGGCAGCTCGTTCGTCGCGGACCCCACGGGCGCCAAGATCGCCGAGGGCGAGCGCGTGGGCGAGGCGCTCGTGTTCGCCGACCTGCACCTGGGCGCGGCGCGGCGCTTCCGCGCCGGCTTCGGTTTCTTCCGCGACCGGCGGCCGGAGCTGTACGGCGCACTCATGACCAGCGACGGGGGACCACGTAGGGGCTGACGCCATCAGGCGGTCACGCGCGCCGGCATCCACCGACCGCCGCGCGGCCGCTCAGCGCACGTTCCACGCCGGCATGTCGCCGGGCCCGAGCGGGGTGACGTCGCCGTCGACGCCGAACACGACCAGCTGAACGATCCCCTCCTCGTCGACGGCAGGCATCACGAGCGCGTCCGAGCCGGGCGACCACAGCCGGTGCGAGCGGGCGTACTGGTCGAAGAACGGCAGGTACTGCCCGGCGAACAGGGGCGAAGGCACGAAGGCGCCGAGCAGGCGGCTCTGCAGCGTATCGGCGTCGATCACCTTCAGCGACAGCAGGGCGTTGCCGCGCTGCACGCGCCGGTCGGCGGCGTGGAACGCCGCCGCGGAGGCTCCGTCCGATGCCTGGACCGTCCGGTCGCCGCCCCCGCCCACGGGTGAGAGCGTCGCCAGCCAGCGACCGTCGGGGGACCACCAGGAGGCGATCACCGGGTCGTCGGTCAGGCGCGTCACGTCGCCGGTCGCGACGTCGAGCAGGTCGACGGGGCCATACGCGTGCGGGGCCGGCACCGCCGCGCTCTGCACGGCCAGATGCTCGCGCCCGGGCCGCCACGCCAGCGCGGCCTGGCCCCGGTGCGGCAGCGTGCGGGTGAAGAGGCCGGCCGCAGGGAGCTCGGGGTTGGGGACCACCGCCACCCGGCGCTCTCCGCCCGTGAGCGTCGCGTACGCCACGTAGCGCTCGGACGTCGAGAAGGCCGGCGACTGGAATGCGCCCGGGTCGGGCAGCGGGCGGCCCACGTCGAACGCCTCGATGCCGGTCACGCCCGCGAGCCGCGTGGGCCCCATGACGTCGACGTGGACCAGGAGCGAGCGGCCGGTGCGCGACCACGCCCAGTAGAACGGCGCGCCCTGCGCGAAGGGGCGGACGGCATCGGGCTCGCCGCCGAGCACCCGCGCGACGTCGACGAGGTCGAGCGCCAGACCACCGCCCGCGCGGTTGGCCAGCACGGCGATCGTGCGGTCGTCGGGGGACCACGCGAGGTAGATGGGCGCGCGTCCGGGGGCCCGGTAGGCGGTGGCCGGGGCATCGCCGCGCGCGACGTCGATCACGTCGACCCGTCCGCCGGACATGTCCCCGACGACGACGGCGAGGCGGTTCCCGTCACTGGACCACACCGGGAACTGGGCGCGCTCGAGGCCACCGCCGAAGGCCGCGGCCGGGTCGCCGCCACGCGGGTCGCGGACCGCCGTGCGGCCGTCCGCATCGACGTAGGCGATCATGCCCGCGGGGCTCGAGGGCGACTGCGCGGCCGCGAACGTCAGCGACCCGACGACCGCGAGGAGGGCGAGCCGAAGGCGCCCGCCGCGTCGGCGGCTGGCGGCGGGCGCGGAGTTGCGCGGGGCGCGATGCATGACGGAGGTTAGGGCGCGCCGGCCGGCGCGGCTGCAACGCAGGCCACCATCGCTCCGACGACGGCTCCGCTAGCCGCGGCGTTCGCCGGGGCCACCTGGCTCGCTGGTGCCCGTCGGCCGCCCCCCGGCGGCCCGCTGCTGTGCACCGGACGCACGTTGGGCGAAGGCGCGCGCGAAGGACTTGATCTCGGCCATGAGGTCGTCGTTGCCCGTGGCCCGGTGGTAGCTGTCGCCCAGCGAGAGCAGCGTCTGGTACACGAAGTCGTTCATGTCGTCGACGGTGAGGCGGGGCGTCCACAGGTCGATGCGCATGGCGTTGCGCCGCTCGCCGTCCCACAGCGCCAGGATCATCGCCTCGGCGGCCTGCTCGCCGGG
>CAZJUA010000119.1:0-5268 GCA_964549045.1 uncultured bacterium
CGAGCTGGTGGCGGACAAGCGCGTGCTCGTGCTGCCGACCCGCACGATCGGCCAGGGCCTGGCGGCCGCCGTGCTCTTCTCGGAGGACCAGGACGCCGACGCGCTGATGCCTGGCATGGAGCGGGCCGTGGAGGGCGCCCGCACGCTGGAAGTCACGACCGCCAGCCGTGACGCCACGATCGACGGCATCGACGTCCGCGAGGGCTCCTACATCGGCCTGCTCGACACGGTCCTGACGCACACGGCGGACACGGCGGAGGACTGCCTGTTGGCGATGCTGGCCGACGTGGCGGACGGCGTCGACATCGGTAGCCTGTTCTACGCCCCCGCCGTCGGCGAGGAGGCCGCCCAGGCGTTGGCGGAGCGGATCGCCGAGGCGCACCCGGACCTCGAGCTCGACGTGCATGGTGGCGGTCCCGACCTGTACCCGTACCTACTCGTCCTGGAGTGAAGCGCGCATGAAGGGCCACGTGACGCGGGCCCACCCGTGCCGGCGGGCCCGCCACTAGAGTGAGGCAAGGAGGTCGACCATGCTTCGTCGTTCCTTGCGACTCGCGGGCGTGGCACTCGCCGTCTTCGCGCTCGCCGCGTGCCAGGTATCCATCGGTCCCATCCCCTTCGAGCCGTTCGTCTCCGGTACGTTCACCGCTCAGGTCACGACCGCGCCGACAGCCTTGCGCAGCAACATCCAGATCGCGCAAGATCAGACCCTCTACTTCCGTATCGAGATGTCCACCGACGTGCGCGACCTGCTCTATGGTGAGGCCGAGGGCTCCGGCCTACGGGTCGGTTGGCTGAGCACCTCGGGCACGACGCTCGCCGTGTCGGAGTCACCCGACTACTTCGCTGGTTCGGTGAGCGCGCTTGCTCTCGGGGCCGTCGACGTCGGCATGTCGAGCGCCATCGCACCGCGCTCGATCGACGTTCGCTTCGCCTGCGTGGGACCCTGTGCCGCGATCGCGCCCATGACCTCGGGCGACTACTACCTGGCCGTGCGCAACGTCTCCGGCGGCTCGCGCAGCTTCGACCTGTACGCCTACACCATGAACGCCAACGACCTGGAGGACCGCGGAGCGGCGAGCAACGACACGCCGGCGACGGCCACGCCGTTCGGCCGGGGCGAGTTCGTCGAGGGCGCGATCGAACTGTTGGCGACCGTGACTGGTTCGAGTACGTCGGGTCCGGCGAACGCCGCGTCCTCACGTTCGCGTTGTTCGATGGGGCCGAGGACGTGGGCCTGCGCTTGCGGTTCGAGGGCGACGAAGGCGGCGTGTACGATCTGACCGGTCTCCCGGGCAGCAAGACGGCGTTCCTCTACCCCGGCGACCGCTTCCAGGTGTACTCCTCGCTGGGCCGCGCCGGCCCGGCCGGCAGCGCCGGCTACTCCGTCCAAACCGACTGAACTCCGGGGCACCGCGGCAGTCGTTCCTGACGTACACAGTGCGTCGAGCACGACCGCCGCGGAGCCGATTCACCTCGTCCCCGACGCGCGTGCGGGGAACGTTGCCGTCGATCCTCGTCCCGATGGCGATCGGCACGGGCTCGCTCGTGCCAGCGGCGGTCCCGCCGCATCCCCGTCCCGTCCGTGCGCGTCCCGTGGTGAAGCGCGCATGAAGGGCAGGTGACGCGGATCCATCCGCTCCGGGGGCCCTGCGGCTAGATTGGGGGGCGAGGAGGTCGACCGTGTTCCTGCGACCCATTCGCGTCGCCTTGCTGCTCGTCGGGCTGCTCGTGCTCGCTGGCTGCCGCATCGTGCCGTTCGAGCCCGACGTCGCCGCGACGTTCGATGCCCAGGTCGTGAGCTGGCCGGGCGGTGCACCCGAGCCTCAGGCGTCGGCGCTCCTGCTGCCGGCTGGGCGGACGCTGTACTTCGCCATCGAGTTCGGTGCGGGTCTCCGCGACCTGCTGTACGCCGAGGTGGTGGCGGACGGCCCCCTTCAGGTGTCGCTGGTCGACGCACGGGGTAGGACGCTGGCGCGGTCGACGTCGGCGAAGGTCTTCCCGTCCGAGGCGTCGCAGGCGTTCGCCACTGCGTCAGATGGGGATCGGTTGGCTCCGCGCGCGATCTCGGACGAGTTCACCTGCCTCGGTCCGTGCGCGGCGGTCCGAGCGGTCCAGCCCATGCTCTACATTGCCGTCGAGAACCAGGGTCCCGTCGGCCGGACCTTCGACCTCTACGCGTTCACGATGCCGTTCTCGGACCTGAACGAACCGAACGACCGCCCGGCGTCAGCAGCGCCCGTGGTCGGTCCGGACGTCGCGTTCGGCGCCATCGAGACGATCGGCGACGTCGACTGGTTCGTGATGGGCGGCAGCAGCGTGCGCGAGTTGACGTTCGACGCGTTCAGTGACGCGCTCGGGCTGCGGCTGCGCATCGAGGGCGGTGATGTGCTGTTGTCGTCGGGGGGCAGCGACGTCATCTACCCGGGCGAGCGCTTCAGCGTCGCGAGCAGCCTGGGCCGAGCCGGCCCGTCGGCCTCCTCGGGGTACGCCGTGGAGATCGGCCAGGCGATCGCCTCGAACTTCGATCAGGTCGTCGATGCGGTCGACTCGGCCACGCCCGCGAGGCTGCTCTCTCGGACGATCGCCGGCAGCGCCACGCGCACCTACTTGGTGCGGCTGCCGACGCTGGCGCGCGACCTCTTCTACGTCGAGGTGACGGTCGACGACCTACGCGTCACGATCATGACGCGCTCGGGGGTGCCGCTCGCCACCTCGAGTGACAAGGCGTTCTTCCGGACGGCGGCCGGTGACGCTGGCGTGGATCCGTCGAGCGTCGGGGTCTACTTCGGCTGCTTCGGCCCGTGCGCGGCGTTGCGGCCGTCGTCCGAGACGTACCTCGTCGAGGTGCGCAACCTTGCGGCCGGCAGCCGCTCGTTCGATCTCTACGCCTTCGTGATGGACGCGAACGACGAGAACGACCGGGGGAGCAGGACGAACGACGCCCGCGGGACGGCGACCCCGATCCCGGGCGTGGGCAGCTACGGCGGCGCGATCGAGTGGGTCGGTGACGAGGACTGGTTCCGCTACACCGGATCGAGCGAGCTCGAGCTCGAGTTCACCGTGCTCGACGAGGACCTAGGCATCGAGTTGGTCTACTACGGACCGTCGGGAGCCGAGCCGCCCATCCGTGGAACCACGGACGGCGCGGTCACCGTGCTGTACCCGGGCGACGTGCTCAGGGTCTCGTCGGGGCTCGCGCGCGCCGGCCCGTCCGCCAGCTCGGCGTACTTCCTCGAGGTCCGCACCCCCTGAGACCCTCCGGCGACGGTCCCCTGCGACGCGCGGCCGGCGCAGTCCTCACCGCGCTCGCCGCCGCGTCGGTGGCCTGGGGCGCGGCCTCCTGCCCCCTGCCCGACGGACCGATCGCGGGCCTCGCGGCCACGGTGAGGCTCCTCGAGCCGGCGATGCCGCGGCTCCTCATCACCGCGCGCCTCGAACTCCCTGCGGAGCACCCCGCCTACGCGGACCTGCTGTACCTGCGCGAGCGCCGGGTGATCGCCCGCGGCGCGGAGGTCGACCCGATGACGCCCGAGGTGTGGCAGGCGGCGCTCGACGTGGTGGCCGGCTGGTACCAGGCCCCGCCCGTTCGCGGGGGCGACCCGGCCGACCCCGCGGCGGTGGCCCGCGACTTGGCCGACCTCGTCGAGCGGGCGGGCCGCGCGGTGCGCCCGGTGGCGCTGATCGCGTGGACCCCCGAGGACCGGCAGCGGCTCGCCTTCCTCGGGATGGTCTGGAACTGGTCGTCGTACCCGCGCCTGATCGTCTTCCGGCTCGATCCGGACGACGACCGGGTCGACGCCAACCTCGGCGGCATGGCCCGGCGCCTCGACACCTGCGCCTTTGCGGTGCGCGACTACGTCGCCGCCAGCGCGCCCGTGGCGCGCGACCTGTTCCTCGCCGAGAACCGGGCCCGGATGTTCATCGTCGGCAGCGAGCCGGACCTGCCGGGCGCGTGGCCGGTCGAGGTGCCGCAAGGCGAAGAGGTCGGCGTGTTCGCGTTCACGCACCCGCTGGTCGCGTCCCTCGACGCCTACGCCGCGGTCTTCGTCGGCGACCCCGCGCCCGTCCTGACCTTCGCGCGGCTGCTGCCGTCGGTGCGGACCAACCTGTCGCCGCTCGGCCTCACGCGGCTGCTCGCCACACCCCGCTGACACCGTCTCACAGGCATGACGTCGTCATGGGCCCGCTCGCGTTCGGGACGCGCTCAGCCCGCGCGGCGCGCCAGCGCCCCGTTCACGTCGTCGCGCATGGCCGTGGCCGCCGCCCGCGCCGCATCGGCGACGTCGTCGCCACGCGTGGGGTAGAAGAGCGAGCGGCTGGCGTTGACGACCGCGCCGAGCCCGTTGGCATCGAAGGAGCCCACCACGTCCTCCGCCGTGCCGCCCTGGGCGCCGTAACCCGGCACCAGCAGGATCGACCCCGGCAGCCGCTCCCGGGCTGCCGTCAACTCGCGCGGGTAGGTGGCGCCGACGACGGCGCCGAGCGGACCGTAACCGTGCGCGTCGCGCGGCGTGCCGGCGTTGCGACGCGCCAACGCGTCGGCCAGGTGTTCGTGGAGGCGTCCGCCTTCGGCGATGACGACGTCCTGCAGGTCGCCGCTACCGGGGTTCGAGGTCTTCACCAGCACGAAGAGCCCGCGGCCGCCCGCCTCGGCCGCGGCCAAGAAGGGCTCGAGGGTGTCGAGCCCGAGGTAGGCGTTGACGGTCAGGGCGTCGGCCGCGAACACGCCATCGGCCAGGTAGGCGGCGGCGTACGCCTCGGCGGTGGTGCCGATATCGCCGCGTTTGGCGTCGAGGATGACCGGGATGCCGCGCGACCGGGCGTCGGCGATGACCTGGGCGAGCGCGATCAGGCCAGGGATCCCGAGCGCCTCGAAGAAGGCGCTCTGCGGCTTCACGCACGCGACGAGGTCGTGCGTCGCGTCGAGCACCTCGCGGGCGTAGGCGGCCACCGCGCGCCCGACGCGTGCCGGGTCATGGGCGTGCGCCGCCGGGTCGGTTCGTGGGTGCTGCGCCGGGCGCGGGTCGATGCCGAGGCAGCCCCGCGTGTCGAGCCGCAGGACGCGCTCGTGGAGGCGGCCGGCGAATGTGTCTCTAGAGCCTGGCTCGCCAGGCTCTAGAGACCGAGCAGAGTCGCGCGGCGATTCTGCCTGGTCTGGCCCGCTCTGCGGGTCAGGCACGACCGTGACAGTGCTTGTACTTCTTGCCCGACCCGCAGGGGCAGGGGTCGTTGCGGCCGACCTTCTCCGCGACGGTGATCGGTGCC
>CAZJUA010000120.1:0-15846 GCA_964549045.1 uncultured bacterium
TGCCAGCCGCCACCTCCAGCCGCGCCGACACGACGATCGGCTCCGTCACGAGGTAGCAGTCGAGCGGCAGCACGGTGTCGGCGTCGATGTCCTGCGAGATCTCCAGCAGCGTCCCGCAGGCGACGCTCACGGTCACCGAGCCGGAGAAGTCGTCGTCAGCGACGCTCGTCGCGGTGATGACCGAGGTACCGAGGCCGTAGCCGGTGACCATGCCGCCGGCCGACACGGTCGCGACGCCCTCGTTGCTGCTCGACCAGGTGACGCCCTGGCTCGCGCCGGCCGGCTGGACCACTGCCGTCAGCGAGAGCGTCGCCCCGAGGTCGACGGACGGGGCCAGCGGCGTCACGACCACCCCCGTGACGTTCGCGGACGGACCCCCGCCACCGCAAGCGACGAGTGCGGACAGGACCAACGATGTCAGGGCGATGCGTGGCCACGGCTTCACGTCGTTCCTCCTCTGCGAAAGGGAACGAAACGGACGCTGGACCCAAGGCGAACATACACCCGCCGCAGAACCATCGGCGTGAAAGCGCACCGCGCCGGAGTACACCGACCGGCGGCCCCCACGGGCGCTCTCGCCCGCGACGACCCCCGCGCCCGTTACTTCGACTCGGACAGCGCGAACCCGCGCATGAACTGCTCCTGCAGCAACATGAACACCAAGAGCGGCGGCACGAGGCTGAGGATGGCGCCCGCCATGACGTACCCCCACTGCACGCCCTCGCCGGTCCCGATGATGAGGTTCAGGCCGACCTGCACCACCTGCAACTCCTCGCGGCGGATGATGACCTTGGGCCACAGGTACTGGTTCCAGATGTACACGAACTCGATCACCGCGAGCGCGCCGATCGTGTTCCAGCTCATCGGCACCAGGACGCTCCGCAGGAACTGCCACGGGCTGGCGCCGTCGATGCGGGCTGCATCGGCCAGGCTCCGCGGGATCGCCATGAAGTGCTGCCGGAACAGGAAGGTGCCGGTGGCCGAGGCGAGGAACGGCACGATCATCGCCAGGTAGGTGTTCGCCCAGCCGAAGCCGTAGCGGGCCGGCTCGAAGAGGATCTTGTCGGGCCGCGCGATCCAGGCCGAGAAGTCTGCCCACGTCTGGGGGGGCTGCAGGCTGATGACGTCGAAGAGGGGGACGATGAGCACCTCGACCGGCATCATCAGCGTCAGCAGGATCAGGCCGAAGACGCCGCGCTTGAAGGGGAAGCGGAAGTAGACCAGCGCCATGCCCGCCATGAGCGAGAGCGTGGTCTTGCCGATCGTCACCGCGATCGCCACGATGAACGAGTTGCGCATGAACACCAACAGGTTGGCGTTCAGGAAGACGTTGCGCACGTTCGTCAGGAACTGGTCGCCGGGGATCAGGCTGGGGCTCAGCACCGCGCTGCGGATCTGGGTGGACTTCACCAGCGCGAAGAGGATGGGGAACGCCACCACCGCGCAGGCGACGATCAGGATCAGGTGCGTCAACCATTGGCGGCGCGACCCCATCAGTTGTCCCCGTACTGCACGCGCCGGCCGCCGTAGCGGAACTGCAGCAGCGTCATGACGATGACGAAGAAGAGGATGACGTTGCCGAGGGCGGCCGCCAACCCGGTGTTGCCGCTCCCCCCGAAGCCATCCAGGGTGACCTGGTAGATCATCGTGGTGCTGACGCCGGCGGCGTCCATCGGCGGGAAGCCGATCGGCCCGCCCTTCGTGAGGATGTCGATGAGCCCGAACGACTCGAAGAACGCGAACGTCAGGTTGGTGAAGACCAGGAAGAACGTCATCGGCGAGAGCATCGGGACCGTGATGCGGAAGAACCGTTGGGCGGGCCCGGCGCCGTCGATGGCGGCGGCCTCCGACAGCTCGTAGGGGATGTTCTGCAACGCGGCGAGGTAGAAGACGATGTTGTAGCCGAGGTTCTTCCAGACGGACGCCAGCACCACCAGTCCGAACGCCAGCGTGGGCGTGTCCAACCAGCGCGGTTTGACGCCGAACAGCGCGTCCAGGATCTGGTTCACGCTGCCGATGTCGGGGTTGAACATGAACAGGAAGATCGTGCCGGCGACCGCCGGCGACAGCGCGAACGGCCAGATCAGCAGCAGGCGGTAGACGCGGGCGCCCGCGATCTTCTGGCTCGCCAACGCGGCGATGACCATCGACAGGCTGATGCCGATCAGGATGACGAGGAAGCCATAGAGGAACGTCTGCAGCACCACCTGGATGTACTTGTCCGCCAGCGCCCCGGTGAACATGAGGCGGTAGTTGTCCAGCCCCACGTAGCGGCGGGTGCCCAGGAAGAGGTTCGAACGGTGCAGCGACAGGACCCACGCCTGGATGGCGGGGTAATACAGGAAGGTCAGCAAGATCACGAACGACGGGAGCAGCAATAGCCACGGCAGCACCCGACTGCGGAAGACGGCGTTGTCCTTCATCGTGGGCGACTAAGGCCTCCGCGCTCAGGTGGTGGACCGCATCACGGCCCACCACCCATGCACGTGCCCGGCGCTCGTTCGAGCCGGGCGGAGAGGCTCAGAAGTTCGCGTTGTACTCCGCGAGGCGGGCGTCGGCCTCGGCCTTGGCCTGCCGCATCGTGTCCTCGACGTCCGCGCCGCTCGAGTAGATGCGCTGCAGCGCCTCGCCGATGATCGTGCGCGTCTCGAGGAAGCTGCCGAGGAGCGCGCCGGCGGTGGCCTGGTTGGGGATCGTCTCGAGCAGCTGCTCGAACGCGACCGCGAAGTTCGGCTCCGCCTCGAACCAGCCCTCGTCCTCGAGCAGGGCGACGGAGGCGTCGACCACCGGGTAGTAGCCCGTCAGCTTGTGCCAGCTGACCATGTTCTCCGCGTTCGTCATGTAGAGCACGAAGTCGCGGGCGATCTCGAGTTCCTGCTGCGGGTTGCCCTTGGTGAGCCAGACGCTGGCGCCGCCGATGACCACGCCGTTGCGCTCGACGCCGTCGGGGATCGGCAGGAGGCCGGTGCGCACGTCGAAGCCGACGTCGGCCGCGGCGCGGGTGATGTTGCCGGCGTCCGCGGTGGAGGTGATGAAGAACACCGCCTCCTGGTTCCCGAAGATCGCCTCGGAGCCGCTCCAGTCCTCCAGCGTGCCGGTGTACGCGTAGTCGCGGTTCACGGCCAGGTCCGCCATGAACTGCCCGACGCGCAGCGCCGCCTCGCTGTCGAGCAGCACCTCGGTGGCCCGCGCGTCGCGGCCGTTGCCGTTGTTGACGAGCATCGCGCCCTGCTCGGCGACCCACTGCTCGAAGAGCCAGCTGTGCAGCGGGAAGGTGATGCACGCCGCGCTGACGCTGCTCGCACGGATCGTCTCGCACGCGTCCATGACCTCGCCGAAGGTCTCGGGGAGCGCGGCGGGATCGAGACCGGCCTGCTCCATCAGCTGCACGTTGGCGTACAGGATGGGGCTGCTGCTGTTGAAGGGCAGCGAGTTCACGGCGCCGTCGATCGTGTAGTAGTTGATGACCGGCTCGATGTAGAGGCCGGCGTCGAGGCCGCCGACGTTGCCGATCGGCTCGAAGATGCCCGAGTCGACGGCCAGCTGGCTGCCGACCTCGAACAGCTGCACGAGGTGGGGCGGCTCGCCCTGGCGGGCGGCCAGGACCGCGGCCTGCAGCGTCTCGCGGTAGCTGCCCTTGCGCTCGCCGACGACCTGGTAGTCGAGGCCCTGCTCGGCCAGTGTCGCGTTGAACTCGTCGATGCGGTCCTCGATCCAGCCGGACCGCGGCGCGTCGCTGAAGGCGTACCAGAACTCGATCGAGGTCTGGGCGCTGCCGAAACCGATCGACAGGGCGGCGAGAAGGAGTAGGAGCGATCGAAGCATGCGTACCTCCATAGGCGCGTGGGATCCGCGCTCGACCGGCCGTCCGGTCGGGTGTCGGACCCCTGACAGGGTTTCGCGCTCACGTCAGCGGAGCGTCAAGGCGGGCTGCGGGCAACCTATCAGGTCACGCGCCTGGCGTTCGACCCGGTTCCGCCACCGCCGCGACCCGCGTTGCGTCGCGCCGCGGTTAGCGTGACGGGGTCCGGCCTGGCCCGGCGCCCGACCGACCCCGCCACCTCACGCCACCCCGGAGGTTCCGCCGTGAAGATCGCCATGTTCAGCACCAAGAGCTACGACCGGACGTACTTCGAGCGCGCCAACCGCGCGCACGGGCACGAGATCAGTTTCCTGGAACCGCGACTGCTGCTTGAGACGGCGCCGCTCGCGGCGGGCCACGACGCGGTCTGCGCCTTCGTGAACGACGATCTGTCGGCCGACGTCCTGCGCAGCCTGAAGGACCACGGCGTCGAGCTCCTGGCCCTGCGCTCGGCCGGCTTCAACCACCTCGACCTGGAGGCCGCCGACGAGCTCGGCCTCACCGTCGCGCGCGTGCCCGCCTACTCGCCGCACGCCGTCGCCGAGCACGCGGTCGCCCTGATCCTGGGCCTCAACCGCAAGGTGTTCCGGGCCTACAACCGCGTGCGCGACGGCAACTTCGCGCTGGAGGGACTGCTGGGCTTCGACCTCCACGGCCGCACCGTCGGCGTGATCGGCACCGGCCGTATCGGGCAGATCTTCGCCGGCATCATGCGCGGCTTCGGCTGCGAGGTGCTGGGCTACGATCCCTACCCCGACCCGGACGCCGAGAGCGTCCTCTCGTACGTGCCCCTCGACGAGCTCTTCGCCCGTAGCCACGTCATCTCGCTGCACTGCCCGCTCACGCCGGAGACCCGCGACCTCATCGACGCCGCGGCCGTCGCCCGCATGCGCGACGGCGTCATGCTCATCAACACCAGCCGGGGTCGCCTGGTGGACACGACCGCGGTGATCGACGGCCTGAAGAGCGGTCGCATCGGCCACCTCGGCCTCGACGTCTACGAGGAGGAAGAGGCGCTGTTCTTCCAGGACCTCTCCGGGCAGGTGATCCAGGACGACGTGTTCAGCCGGCTCCTCACCTTCCCGAACGTGCTCGTCACCGGGCACCAGGGCTTCTTCACCCAGGAGGCCGTGACCAACATCGCCGAGACGACCCTGGCGAACGTCACCGCCTTCGCGTCCGGCGAGGGCGAGCTGCACCGGGTCACCGCGGCCAAGGGCGACTAGCCCGTGGGCACGGGCGACCCCGCGGCGGCCGTCCTGGCGGGCCTCCCGCTGCTCATCGTGCTGATCGCCATGCTCGGCATGCGCTGGTCGGCGGCGAGGGCGGGCGCCGCGGGCCTGGCCGTCGGCCTCCTCGTCGCGGTCCTGGCTTTCGGCTTCGGCGTCCGCACCCTTCCGCAGCTCGGCACCCTCGCGGCCATCGGCGGGGTCCTGCTCGAGGCGGTCTTCATCGCCGCGACCATCCTGTGGATCGTGTTCCCGGCGCTGTGCATCCACGAGCTGCAGCTGCGCACCGGCGCGATCGACGTGCTGCGCGACGCGATGGCGCGCCTCAGCGGCGACCCGCGCATCCTGGCGCTGCTCGTCGCCTGGTTCTTCGTCCTCTTCGTGGAGGGCGCCGCCGGGTTCGGCACCTCGGTGGCGTTGGCCGCACCGTTCCTGGTCGCCGCCGGCTTCGGCCGCGTCGAGGCCGTCGCCATCGCGCTCATCGGCCACGCCGCCGGCGTGTCGTTCGGCGCGGTCGGCACGCCGGTCCTGGCGCAGGTGGCGGTCACCGACTTCGCGGCCCGCGAGCTGTCGGCGGCGACGGTCGCCTACCACTCGCTGGCGGGGCCGCTGCTGCCGCTGGTGGTGATGCTGCTGGTGACCCGCACGCTGCCGCGCGAGCGGCAGGCCGGCTGGGGCGCCTGGGGCTGGACCCTGTTCGCCGCCGCCTCCTTCCTGATCCCGCACCACCTGCTCGCCACCTACCTGGGGCCCGAGCTCCCCACGCTGGCGGGCTCGCTGCTCGGCGGCCTGGCCTTCGTGGGCGTCCTCCGGATCACCAGCGGGCGCAACCGGGCACGACGCGGGCGCGACGCCGACGAGGCGACCGCGGCCGCCCCCGCAGATGGCTCCTCGGCGCGACCGCCGCGTGCCACGTCGCTGGCGACCGCCGGCGCCCCCTACCTCGTGCTGGTGGTCGCGGTGCTGGTGACCCGGTTGCTGCCGCCGCTGCGCGAAGCGCTCAGCGAGGCGACGTGGGCCTGGGAGTTCGAGGCGTTCGCTGGCAGCTTCGCGCCGCTCTACCACCCAGGTAGCCTGCTGCTGCTCGCGTTCCTGGCCGGCGCCGCCTGGCAGCGGGCGACGCGACGCGCGTCGCTGAGCGCGGTGCGCGAGGCGGCCGTCCGGCTCGTCCCGGTCACGCTCGCCCTGGTCGCCATGCTCGGCCTGTCGCGGCTGATGGTGCATGCCGGCATGATCGAGGCGCTGGCCGAGGCGGTCGCGGCCGGCGCCGGGCCCGCCTGGCCCTACGTCGCCCCCTTCGTCGGCCTGCTCGGCACCTTCGTGACCGGCTCCGCGACCACCTCGAACATCCTCTTCACCGACTTCCAGCTCGTCGCCGCCCGCGGCCCGGGGTTGTCGCCGACCGCGATGCTCGGCGCGCAGGGGTTCGGCGCCGCCGTCGGGAACATCGTCTGCCCCCACAACCTCATCGCCGCCGGCGCCACCGTGGGGCTGGTGGGGCGCGAGGGCGAGGTGCTGAAGCGCACCCTCTGGGTGGCCCTGGCCTACGCTGCCTTGGGCGGGTTGCTGGCGGGGCTCGTGTTCACCTGACGCATCACCGATGGCCGCATGCGATGCTCGGCGGATGCGCGGCCCGTTGACGTCGACCCGAAGACGATCCCGGTCCCGCTGGTTCGTCCCATGGCTGGTCGTCGGCGTTGCGTGCGTCGCCGCCGCCCAACCAGCCGCCGCGCTCGACCCACCTCGCGGCGACGTGCGGCTGGTGGTGTTCGGCGACTTCAACGGACCGTACGGGAGCCTCGACTACCCCGCCGCGGTCGCCCGCGCGGTGGCCACCATCGTCGACGTGTGGCGGCCCGACCTGGTCCTGCTCCCGGGGGACCTCGTGGCGGGGCAGTCGCACGCCTTACCCGACGAACGCTTCCCCGCGATGTGGGCCGCCTTCGACCTCGCAGTGGCGGCGCCGCTGCGGGAGGCCGGCATCGCCTACGCCGCGACCCTGGGCAACCACGACGCCTCCAAGCTGCGCGACCCCGACGGCGGCTTCGCGTTCGCCCACGAGCGCGAGGCGGCCGCCGCCTACTGGCGCGACCCCGGCCACCTGGCGGGCCTCGACCTCGTCGACGGGGACGGCCACCCCTTCGCCTGGTCGTTCCGCCTGGGGCCGCTGTTCGTCGCCGTGCTGGACGCCTCCGGACCGGTGATCGGCCAGGCCGAACGCGCATGGCTCCAGGCGACGCTGGACTCGCCGCCGGCGCGAACGGCGACGCTTCGCTGGGTGATGGGGCACCTGCCGCTGCTCGGGATCGCCGAGGGCCGCGCCCGCGAGGGCGAGGTGCTGTGGCGCGCCGAGGGGCTGCGGGAGCTGCTGCGGGAAGCCGCGGTCGACACCTACGTGAGCGGCCACCAGGCCGCGTTCTACGCCGGGCGCTGGGGCGACCTCGAGCTGCTCTTCGCCGGTGGCGTGGTTGCGCGGCGGCTCCTCGGCTCGGCCGCGCCCCCGCGTTCGGTGGTCGCGGTCGTCGACATCGGGTTCGCGCCGCTCGACGTGCGCATCACCGCGTTCGACCCGACCGGCCCCACGCGGGTGACCGATTCGGCGGCGCCGGCCAGCATCGACGCCTGGGGCGGCGTCGTGACGCGGTCGCCGCGCTGGGCCGACTGAAGGGCGGGGCGCCGGCCGATGGCTTCGGCGGGCGCCGTGCGCGACCGGCCGGGCCGACGGGTTTGGCGTCCAGGCTCACGTTCCATCATCCTGCAGGCCGTATGGTGATGCAGGCGCTCGTTCGGCCCGTTCGCGGGTCGGGGCCGCGCGCGAACTCGTCGCGGTCCGGCCCGTCGCCCCACGGTCCGCGGTGTGGAGGGCGGCGATTGGCGCCACCCCAGCCCCCGGGGCGTCCGATCGCCGACCTGAGGACGCTCATGAGCGACGCACGATTCCCCAACCCTGGCAGGACGCCGGCGCTCGCGACGGCCGGTTTCGCCGGCGGCGGACACCCGAAGATCATCCAGGGCGGCATGGGCGTCGCCGTCTCCAACTGGCGCCTCGCACGCGCCGTTGCGGCGTGCGGTCAGCTCGGCGTCGTCTCCGGCACGGGCATCGACTCCGTCATGGTCCGCCGCCTGCAGGACGGTGACGTCGGGGGCCACGTGCGCCGGGCGATGGAGCACTTCCCCTTCGCCGACATCGTCAAGGACACGCTGCGCCGGTACTTCCAGCCCGACGGGCGGCCCGCCGACAAGCCGTACGCCCGGATCCCCCTGGCCACCGTCGAAGGCAACCGCTTCCACCGCGGGCTGATGGCGCTCGCGGGCTTCACCGAGGTGTTCCTGGCGAAGGAGAGCCACGACGGCCCCATCGGCATGAACCTCCTCACCAAGATCCAGCTGCCCAACATGGCGACGCTCTACGGCGCCATGCTCGCCGGCGTGAACCACGTCCTCATGGGCGCGGGCATCCCCCGCGACATCCCCGGGATCCTCGACGAGCTGTCGCAGCACCGCCGCACGTCGATGCGCATCGACGCCACCGTCCCGCGTGATGGGGAGCCCGTCGTCGCTCACTTCGACCCCGCGGAGCTCGGCGGCGACGCCCTGCCCGACCTCGGGCGCCCGGACTTCTTCCCCATCATCTCGACCCACGCGCTGGCCAGCATCCTGCTCAAGAAGGCCACCGGCGCCATCCAAGGCTTCATCGTCGAGGCGCCCACGGCCGGCGGCCACAACGCGCCGCCGCGCGGCGGCAAGACCTTCGACGAACGCGGCCAGCCCGTCTACGGCGAGCGCGACCGCGCCAACCTCGAGCAGATGCGGGCGCTGGGGCTCCCCTTCTGGCTCGCTGGATCGAGCGGCTCCCCCGAGGCGCTCGCGGCGGCGCTGGGCGAGGGGGCCGCCGGCGTGCAGGTCGGCACGATCTTCGCCTACTGCGACGAGTCGGGCTTCGAGACCGCCGTCAAGCGGCAGGTGATCGACCGCGTGCTCGCCGGCGACACCGACGTTCTCACCGACGCCAAGGCCTCGCCCACGGGCTTCCCCTTCAAGGTGGTCACCCTGCCGGGCAGCCTCTCCGAGCGCGAGGTGTACGAGCAGCGCACGCGCGTCTGCGACCTCGGCTACCTGCGCGAGGTCGTCCGCACCGACGAGGGCAAGCTCGCCTACCGCTGCGCCTCGGAGCCGGTCGCGGACTACGTGGCCAAGGGCGGCGACATCGAGGAGACCGTCGGTCGCAAGTGCCTGTGCAACGCCCTGATGGCCAACGTCGGCATCGGCCAGATCCAGAAGGGCCAGACCACCCCCGAGCTGCCGCTGGTCACCAGCGGCGACGACCTCGCCGCGATCACCCGCGTCCTGAAGCCGGGGGCGACGTCGTACACGGCGGCCGAGGTGGTGGACTACCTGCTCGGCCAAGCCTGACCTCGCCCGACCACCGCACGGGAGGATCGACATCACGCTGACCTCACGCTGCGCTCGCTAACGTCCGCGCAGGGTGATCGAACCGCTACCTCGAGTCACCGGGACGGGGTCCATGGCGGATGGCGGAGACGTACGTCCCATCGTCCGTCGTGCGTCTCGTGGCATGCCTGCCCGGGGGTGGAGCCCGCGCGTCGCTCGCACCGTGCCGCCGCGCGACCTGCTACTCTCATCCCACCTACGAAGCCGGCCCCGGGCCGAGATGGACGGTGTGAAGCGATGACGAGAAGCGTGATGCTCGTCGTGGTCATGGTCCTGGCGCTCCTGGCGTCCCTGGCCGCCGCGCAGGTGCTCGTGACCGCCCTGCCCCTGAACCCGACGTCGCTCGACCCCCACCGGGCGATCGAGGGGTACTCGTTCATGGTGACCAACCAGCTGTACGACACGCTCGTGCGGTTGGGCGACGACGGCGCCGTCGAACCCGGCCTGGCGCTCGCCTGGAGCCGCCCAGAACCCACCGTGCTGCGGCTGGAGCTGCGCCGCGGCGTGCGCTTCCACGACGGCCGCCCACTGGACGCCGCGGCCGTCGCCGCATCCCTGCGCCGCCTGGCCGATCCCGCCACCGGCGCGCGCGGCGCGTTCCTGGTCGCCGACATCGACGACATCCTGGTCATCGACGACCACACGCTCGACCTGATCAGCGACCCGCCCTTCGTGCCCCTGCTGGCCAACCTCACCTTCCCCGCCACCGCGATCGTGCCGCCGGGCGCGGGCCCGGGACTCGGTCGCGCGCCCGTGGGCACCGGACCCTTCCGCTTCGTCGCCTGGCGTGAGGGCGAGGTCGTAGAGCTCGCCGCCGATCCCGACTACTGGGGCGGGGCGCCCGCGCTCGCCGGCGTGCGCTACCGCGTCATCCCGGAGGCCGCGGCCCGCCTGATCGCCTTCCGCGCCGGCGACCTGCACCTCGTCCACGACCTCGCGGCCGACGCCCTCCTCGCACTCGAGGGGGAACCGGGGGTGGAACTCGGGCGCTACCCCAGCGACCGCACGACCTACCTCGGGTTCAACATGGAGCACCCCGTGCTCGGCGACCCGCGCGTCCGCAGCGCGATCGCCCACGCGCTCGACCGCCGGCTGCTGGTCGACGCGCTGTTCAGCGGCCTGGCGCTGGCGCCCGTCGGCCCCCTGTCCCCACTCGTGCGATACGCGCTGGACGCCCCCGACGACCATCCGTACGACCCCGCGCGCGCCCGCGAGCTCCTACGGCAGGCCGGCGCCGAGGGCGCCCGGTTCGTGCTCCACCTGGCCACCGACGGCGGGCTCGAGGACGTGGCGCAGGTCGTCCAAGCGGCGCTCGCCGAGGTCGGCCTGCGCATCGAACTGCGGATCCAGGAGTTCCCGACCCACTTCGAGACCGTCACCTCGCCAGACGGCGAGCTCACGATCGGCTTCTGGGGCTCGGACACCCTCGATCCGCACTTCATGCTCGACGCCGCGCTGCACAGCCGCGAGATCGGCAACAACAACACCAGCCGCTACGCCAGCGGCGCCTACGACGCGCTGCTGGCGCTCGGCGCCACCACCGAGGACGGCCCCGAACGCGCGGCCGCCTACCGCGCGGCGCAGATGTTGGTGTTGACCGACCTGCCGCTGCTGCCGCTGTACCACCACGTGGGCACCTACGCGAAGCGCGGCGGCCTGGAGGGCGAACGCCTGCCGGGATCGTCGTTCCAGCTCGACCTGCGCGGTGCCCGATTCGATGCGGAAGGCGCGGACGCGGCCGGCGACTGACCGGCGCCACGCGGCGTGGTCCCCTTCCTGCTCGCCCGCCTCGGCGGCGGCGCCGTCTCCGTCGCCCTGCTGCTCATCGTGGTGCACGGCCTCGTCGCGGCCGCCCCGGGCGACCCGCTGGTCGCCCTGCTGGGTCCCGGGGTCCTGGGCGTCCCAGAGGCGCAGCGCGAGCGCATGCGCGCCGAGGTGGGGCTCGACCGCCCCTGGCCGCGCCGGGCCGCCGCCTACCTCGGGGCCGTGCTGCGCGGCGACCTCGGCACCTCGCAGCGCAGCGGGCGTCCCGTGGCGGACGAGCTGCGCGACCGACTGCCCGCCACCGTCGCCCTCGCCGCGGCGGCACTCGCGTTGGCCCTGGCGCTGGGACTGGTCGTCGGCGTCGCGGCCGCCGCGTACGCCCGCAGCTGGCTCGACCCCCTGCTCACGGGTGCGCTGCTCCTCGGTGCGGCCGTGCCCGTGTACTGGACGGGCCTGCTCCTGCTCTACGTCTTCTCCCTCGCGCTCGGCTGGCTGCCGGCGTCCGGCGGCGGTGGCTGGCGCCACCTGCTGCTGCCGGCCCTCTCGCTCGGGCTCGCCTCGGCGGCGCCGCTCGCCCGTGTGACGCGCGCCGCGCTGCTCGACGCCCTCGCGGCGCCGCACGTGGTCGCCGCCCGCGCCCGCGGGCTCTCGCAACCCAGCGTGCTGCTGCGCCACGGCCTGCGCAACGCGCTCGCCCCGGTGGTGACGGTGGCGGCCATCGACCTCGGCCGCATGCTCGGCGGCGTCGTCTTCGTCGAGGCGGTGTTCGGCTGGCCCGGCCTCGGCCACCTGGCGGTCGACGCGATCCTCGCGCGCGACCTCGCCCTCGTCCAGGGCGTCGTGCTCGTCACCGCCGTAGCCGTGCTGGCGCTCGGCCTGCTGGTCGACCTCGCCTATCTCCGGCTCGACCCGCGGGTGCGCTACCGGTGACCGGCGTCCAGCCGGCGCGCCCGCGGTGGCGCCACCGTCTCCACCCGTCGGGCGTCATGGGGGCGACGCTGCTCGCCGTCCTGCTCGCCGCGACGCTGATGGCGCCGTGGCTCGCGCCGCGCGGGCCGACCGAGGTCGACCTGCGCCACCGGCTGCAACCGCCCACCTGGGCCGAGCCGCTGGGGACGGACGAGCTCGGCCGCTCCACGCTCGCGCGGGTGCTCCACGCAGGCCGCGTCTCGCTGTGGGTGGCCGTCGTCACCGTCCTCGCGGCCGCGGCGGCGGGCGGCGCCCTCGGAGCCCTGGCCGGCGCGGCGCCCGGCCGGCTCGACGGCCTGCTCATGCGCTTCGTCGACGCGCTGCTCATCTGCCCCCCGCTGCTGTTGGCGCTGGTGATCGTCGGCGTGCTCGGCCCCGGCCTGTGGCCCGCCGCGGTCGCCCTCGCCGTCGCGGAGGCACCGGTGTTCGCGCGCCTGGTGCGCAGCGTGATCCTCACGACGCGCGAGCTCCCCTACGTCGAGGCCGCCGTCGCGAGCGGCGCGCGGCCCCGACGGGTCCTGCTGCGCCACGTCCTGCCCGCGGCGGCCGGCGTCGTGGTCGTGCAGGCCACGGTGACGGTGGGCTTCGTGGTCGTCGCCCTCGCCGGCCTCGGCTTCCTGGGCCTCGGCGTGCAGCCCCCCACCGCCGACTGGGGCGACATGCTGGCGCGTGCCCGCCACCACCTGCCGGCCGCGCCCTGGCTCATGCTCGCCCCCGGCGCGGCGATCACGTCCGCCGTGCTGGGCGCCAACCTCCTCGGCGACGCCCTGCGCGACGCGCTGGCGGACCGCGGCGGTGCGGCCGCGGGAGCGCTCGCTGGCGGGCGGCCCATGTCCGCGCGGCCGACGACGGGGCGCGGCCGCCCGGGCTAGCGGTTCACCCCCTCCGGCCACCCGCCACGGAAGAAGGCGTCGAGCATGGGGAGGACCACGTCCGCGCGGTCGTTCCACAGGTGGTGGCCGGCGCGCGGCACCTCCAACCAGCCGACGTCGCGCAGGTGGTCGGCGTAGGCGCGAACGCCGTCCGTCCGCCACGTCTCGTGTTCCCCGAACAGCAGGAGGACCGGCGCCGCCACGGCCTCGGCATCGGCGCGCCAGTCCCAGCGCCCGAAGCTGCGGAACATGCCGTCGATCACGACGGCCTGCCGGGAGGCGTGCTCGTTGGCGTACTGGCATAGGTTGGCCGCGAGGAACGGCGCCATCGCGTCCGGGTCCACGTACGAGGCGGCGTACTCGACGTACTTCTCGAGGACGCAGTAGGCGTACGGCTGCGAACGGATGCGCCCGTCGGCGAGCATCCGGTCGAGCTCCAGCCGCTGCGCGTGCAGGTTCGGCGTGGGTCGCTTCGGCGAATCGCTCCGCAGGCGCTCGGCGATCGGGAGCGACCCCATGGTGACGACGCTTGCCACGCTCTCCGGATGGCGGGCGGCGTAGAGGATCCCGAGGTTGCCCCACAGCGAGGTGCCCACGTAGGTGACGCGGTCGGCGCCGAAGTGACGGCGCAACGCCTCCGCGTCGGCCAGCTCCACGTCGATCCCGTAGCGCTCGGACGCCGTGGGCCGATCGGAGAGGCCGCGCCCGCGGGGATCCCACGTGACGACGTCGTGGGACGCCAGCAGCGAGGCGAAGGCGTGCACGAGCTCCAACCGGTTGGGGATGAACGCCGTGGGCGTGCCCGTCCCGTACCGCTGGTAGTAGAGGCGCACGTCGGGCTCGACCTGCACGAAGCCGGACTCCGTGGCCGGGGGCTGCGCGAGGCCCCACCCCGCCATGGCGGGACCTACGACGGACACGGCGAGGCGGACGAACGCTTGGTGCGACCTCCGTGACGTCCCGCGCGATGCCCGCACACGGTCGACCCGCGCCTAGCGGTTCACGCCCTCCGGCCACTGGCCGCGGAAGAAGGTGTCGAGCATGGGGATCACCACGTCGGGACGGTCGTTCCACACGTGGTGGCCCGCGCGCGTCACCTCCAGCCAACCAACGTCGCGCAGATGGTCGGCGTAGGCCATGACGCTGTCTGTCCGCCACTTCTCGTGCTCCCCGAAGAGCAGCAGGACCGGCGCCTCGACGACGTCGGCGTCGGCGCGCCAGTCCCAGAAGCCGAAGGTGCGGAAGATGCCGTCGATGACGAGCCCCAATCGGAACGACTGCTCGTTGGGGTACTGGCAGAGGTTCGCCGCGAGGAACGGGGCCATCGCGGCAGGGTCCCAGTACGAGTCGGCGACCCCCATGTCCTGCTCGAGGACGCAGTAGGCGTAGGGCTGCGTCTGGATGCGCCCGTCGGTCCGCATCCGCGCGAGCTCCACCCGCTGCGGGGTCGTGTTCGGCGTCGGGCGTTTCAGCGAACCGCGCATCAGGCTTTCGGCGATCCCGAGCGGCCCCAAGGCGACCACGCCGGCCACGCTCTCCGGGTGCCGGGCCGCGTACAGGATCCCGAGGTTGCCCCACAGCGAGACGCCGACGTAGACCACCCGCTCGGCGCCGAAGTGGCGCCGCAGGGCCTCGGCGTCGGCCAACTCGGCGTCGATCCCGTAGCGTTCCTGCTCCGTGGGCCGGTCCGACAGGCCGCGGCCGCGGGGGTCCCAGGTGACGACGTCGTGGAAGTGGAGCAACGGCGCGAGGCTGGTGACCAACTCGTGGCGGTTGGGGATGAACACCGTGGGCGTGCCCGACCCGTAGCGCTGGTAGTAGAGCCGCACGTCGTCCTCGACCTGGACGAAGCCACTCTCGGTGGCGGGGGGCTGGGCGAAGGCGATGGCGGCGAGGGCGAAGAACGCGCCGGCTAGGAGTCGTCCGAACCACTGGCCCACACGAACTGGCCGAGCGGGTACCGATGCGCCCTCGCGAGCGAGGCGAACGGCCGACATCAGCGGTTCACGCCCTCCGGCCACTGGCCGCGGAAGAAGGTGTCGAGCATGGGGATCACCACGTCGAGGCGCTCGTTCCAGACGTGGTGACCCGTGTCCGGGAACTCGACCCAGCCAACGTCCTGGAGCAGGTCGGCGTAGACCCTGACGCCACCGACACCCCAGCCCTCGCGGGCGCCGTACAGCAAGAGCACGGGGGCCGTCACGCTGGCGACCTCGTCGCGCCAATCCCAATTGCCGAAGGAGCCGAAGATCCCCTCGAACACCACGGGTAGGACGTTGTCCGGGTGGTTGTTGCGGTACTGGCAGGAGTTGGCCGACAGCAGCGGTGCCATGTTGGCGCGGTCGACGTACGAGCCCGCGAAGTTGACCCTGAGGTCGTGTCGGCAGTAGCCATACGGGTCGTGCTCCTTGCGGCCGTCGCTTGCCATCGCCTCGAGCTCCGCCGACTCCTCCGCCAGGTCGTGGACGATCGGGTCGTCGCTCTCGCCCATCAGCGCGGCCTGCACGGCCAGCGGCGCCATCGAGACGACGCGGGCCACGTGTTCGGGGTGCCGCGCCGCGTAGAGCATCGCGACGCTGCCCCAGAGAGAGGTGCCCACGTAGGTGATGCCGTCCGCGCCGAAGTGCTGGCGCATCTTCTCCGCATCGGCGATCTCGACCTCCAGCCCGTAGCGCGAGAGGTCGTCGGGGCGATCGGA